>JAUXDC010000385.1 GCA_030618605.1 Holophagae bacterium
CCGGCGCCGGATATCGATGATCCTTCGACCTGGACGGCCTCGGCCGGATGTGACCACTACACCATCGCTAACCACGACTATCTTTACCGCGAGTACAACGCCTTGATCGGAAAATTTGAGACCCGTGGTGACTGGTGGCATGGGCTGTTCAGCTGGACCCACTCCGAGAGCAAGGGCAACAACGAGTCGACCGCAGCGTGGTCCTATGCCCGGGGCGAGATCGACACCTTCCCGGTCAACTTCTACAACATCGACGGTTACAAGAGTGACCATCGTGAGGATCGCCTGAAGGCCAGCGGCTATGTGCTGCTGCCGGGTTCCTGGACCATCGGTGTCGACGGCTACTGGTCATCGGCAGGTCACATCACCACCCAGTCGAGCTGTGACGCCTACTCCGGCGCATCACAGGCGGCGCGGGACTTCTACGGAATCGGTGATGAGGCGGATGAAATGTGTGGCTTCGAGAACGGCGTCTGGGGTGGCTACACGATCTTCCTCGAGCCGCGCGGTAACACCGTGACCAAGAGCACCTGGAACGTTGACCTGTCGGTCAGCAAGGCCTTTACTGTCGGTCCGACCGATATGTCTCTCATCTTCTCGATTTATAACCTCTTCGATCGCGAGTTGGACAGCTACTTCAACTCGACCGCCTTCCGCGTGGCGCCTGAAGATAATCAAGATTTGGGCGAACCGGTGTATGAAAACGGTCCGGATAGGGAACCGACCTACTTCATTCCGATCGGCAAACCTCTGTCCTACCGCCTGCCCCGCCGCTATGAGCTGGGCTTCCGCGTGACGTTCTAATCGTCGCTGATTTCAAATCAAACCCGCGCTTCGGCGCGGGTTTTTTTGTCTTGGGATTCCCTATAGGGTGGGCCTTGGCCCACCATCTCAAGCCCATAGCAATAGACAACACAGCCCGAACAAGGGTGGTTCCATCGAACCGCCCACGAAAGGGTCCCAATGGTGGGCCAAGGCCCACCCTACGACAACGCTGTCGACAGTTTCCAGACCCTATCAGGGCGCCGGGGCGTGCGGAGGCGAGGGATCGTGGGGCATGGACCCTCGGCTTGAACGCAGGAAGGCATAGGGACTGGCCAGCATGAAGTTGGACACTCTCGAGGTGTAGACGTCGGCCGAACGTTCGAGTTGACGGGCCAGATGGCTCTTGTCGTTGCCGGCTCGAAGCAAAAGGCCCCAACGATCGTTGTTGAGGGATGAGGCCGATCTGGCAAAAGGGGCGATTCCCTGATCCAGGTCCAACAGATGGGCTCTGAGAGAGGTGACGCGCCCTTCCAGGTCCTTGAGGGATTGATCCATGGCCCCTTCCCGGTCGAAGCGCTTTCTCTGGAGGTCCAGGCGGGCACGAGACAGCAGGTTTTCGAAACGGACCTTTTCGGCCATCATGATGGTCAACCGGTCCTGGTCGGCGGCGAAGGCCTGGATCTGGGAGATTTCTCCTTCAAGTTCCCGGAGGATCAGGGCCGTCCGCCACCGAAGTTCGACCTTGGACACCCGGACATCGGCGAAGACGTGGTCTCCGACATAGAGGATTTCCGCGCCGCTCATTCCGAGATAATCCTCGACCTTCATCGCGTCGCCGCCGACATACAGACCGGGACCGGGGAGCGGACCGGCGACGGGCTTGAGAAGACCGAGACTTTCGTCGGCGATGGAGAACAGCGGCAACGGGTGGGCAAAGAAGACCGGTTTGCGTGCCTGAAGGATGATCAGTTCGAACAGGTCGCGCCAGGTCATTTTTCCGGGGAGAAACGGGTCGAAGGCCCAGGTCATCAGATCCCGTGCATAGGGCCACTCGGCGTTTGAGATCAGCATCAGGCGCTTGCCGGCGTCCAGTTGATCCAAGAGCGCGATGGGCGCTTCCTGGTCCGGCTCTACGTACCGTTCGGGATTGTCCGTGATCTCCTTCTTGATCAGGCCCTCGACGTGGGCCCTTTCGACGGTGGACCTCACCTTGCGGTAGAGGTCGGAGAAGCTGTGGACGTTGGGGAATCGATCCAGCCGTGCGTCATAACGGTCGACCAGTTGGGCGTAGAGGCAGCATTCGGAGAGGGCAAACAGGGTATTGAGGAAGACGAATCGGGGGGAGGCCAAATCGACCGGCGTATGACGATAGATCTCCCTCTGCTCGTCAAACTCCAAACGCCGGGTACCGTGGGCGGCGCGGACAACGTACCCGAAACGGTTCGGTTTGACGACGTTGCCCAGCTCGACATCGATCACCAGGCCTCGGATCACCAACTCCGGGTCGAATTCCAGACCGTCCACGGGCCAACCCTCGTCGGCCAGCAGCTCGCGCATCCGAGCGTAGGCCCGCTCCTCCCAGGCTTCGGTCCGGTAATGGACCAGGGTGTAGTCCATGTCGTAGCCGATCGCGCCGATCGACCTGAGGTTGAGTGTGCGGCTGGAGTATATTCGTCGCTCCGGGGGAATGGCGAGGATGTTGGAGTCGTCTGTCATGTCCGCCATGCTACAGGAGTTCGGCAGTGAAGATTCGACAGATTGCGGAAAGTAAGGTGACGGAGAAGCGGTCCCGATTTCTGGCCCGGGTCTTCCCGGCGTCGTCTCTGGAAGAAGTGCAGGTGGAGGTCAAGGCTGCGAGGGCCCGAGTTCGTAAAGGGCGCCATCACTGTTGGGCCTGTCGCATCCGAGACGGAGAAAAGCTGATAGAACAGGCCCGGGACGACGGCGAAG
>JAUXDC010000278.1 GCA_030618605.1 Holophagae bacterium
CCGGCGTCGACGTCCAGGGGTATCTGGCTCTGGCCAACATGGGCGATTTCAAGAAGGCGGCGGATCTGATTCGGGAGACCAACCCGCTGCCGGGAATTTGCGGCCGTGTGTGCGTCCGCAAGTGTGAGGTCGTGTGCCGGCGCATCGACGTCGATACCTCGGTTGCGATCAACGATGTCAAGCGCTACATCACCGACAGTCCCGGAGTCTACGATGACGATCCTGTGCGGGAGCCGTCTCGTGGACAGAGCGTCGGCATTGTCGGAGGTGGTCCGGCGGGTTTGACTGCAGCATGGTTCCTGGGCAAGTGGGGCTGGGATCCGGTGATCTACGAGAGCCTGCCCAAGGCCGGCGGCATGCTGCGCTATGGCATTCCAAAGTACCGCCTGCCCTGGGATGAGATTGACAAGGAAGTTGATTACATCCGGCGAGCAGGCGCCGAGATCAAGTGTGGCGTCGAGGTCGGCGTCGACATCACCCTCGATGATCTGATGGACAAACACGGTGCGGTCTTCCTTGGGCCCGGTGCGATGGAAGGCAAGGGCATGATGGTCGAGGGCGAGAAGGACACGCCCGGCGTAGTCATCGGTGTCGATTATCTGCTGGAGAAGGCCGACAACCCGACACCGACGGAAGGTACGGTCATTGTCATCGGTGGCGGCAACACGGCGGTCGACGTTGCGCGCCAGGCATGGCGAGTCGGCGCCGAGAAAGTCATCGTCATCTACCGTCGGACCAGGGCCCAGATGCCGGCCGATCCACAAGAAATTGAGGACATGCTCGAAGAGGGCGTGCAACTGCTGGAGTTGGTTGCGCCGGTCGGAATCATCAAGAAAGAGGACGGCAGTCTCAAGGCCCTCAAATGCATCCGAATGGTGCTGGGCGAGCCTGACGCCTCGGGGCGCCGGCGTCCGGTTCCCCAGGAAGGCTCGGAGTTCGATATGCCCTGCGACTGGGCGATGCCCTCGATCGGGCAGATGCCGTTCCTGACCACCTTGCTCAAGGACAGCAAGCATGCGCCCAAGGTCTCCCGTTGGAGCACCTTCGATATTGATACC
The DNA here is from genome assembly GCA_030618605.1 of Holophagae bacterium. Lineage (GTDB taxonomy): Bacteria > Acidobacteriota > Thermoanaerobaculia > Thermoanaerobaculales > Sulfomarinibacteraceae > DAOWGJ01. The sequence goes on from JAUXDC010000278.1 coordinate 1,059, forward strand.
AAAACGATGAAGACCAGTATCGACGGCCTCTTCGCAGGTGGTGACGCGGCCGATGACGGCCCGACGGTCGTCATCGACGCGATCGCCGACGGTCAGAAAGCGGCCAAAGCGATCCACGCCTATCTCTTGGGCGAGGAAATTCCGGCCAAACCCTTCATCGTTACCAAGGAGTTCTGGGAACGACCCGGCCAGAAAGAGCTGGGTGACATCCCGGAGAGCCCTCGGCGTACGATGCATCACATCTCGGTTGCAGACCGGGTGGGGAACTTCAACGAGGTTGCCACGGGCTATGAATTCGAGGATATGACCCACGAGTGCGACCGGTGCCTGTCCTGCGGGTGTCTGGCCTTTGACTGGTGTGATCTCAGGCTCTACTCCGAGGAGTACGGCGCCGATTTGGGGCACTACAAGGGCAAGGTCCGCAAACACAAGGTTGATGAACGTCACCCGTATCTGGTCTACGATCCCAACAAGTGCATCCTCTGTTCCCGGTGTATCCGCACCTGTGAAAAGGTGTTGCCGATATCGGCCCTGGGGCTCATTAATCGTGGATTCAAGACCGAGATGCGTCCGTCGATGAACGATCCTCTGGTGGACACCAGCTGCATCGCGTGCGGGAACTGCATCGACGCGTGCCCAACCGGGGCCATTCTTCCGAAGTTCGCCTACAAGAGCCGTGCGGCCCTGGCGGCAGAGCCGGAACAGAGCCACTGCGCCTTGTGCTCGATCGCCTGCCCGATCACGGTCAATACGATCTCCGAGGGCGGCTACTACGTTGGCCCCTCCGGGGTTGCGGGAGATTATCTCTGTCACGATGGGCGGTTCTGCGCGGAGCTCTTCATCAAGAGTACACGGCTGGTCGAGCCCCAAAGACGAGAGGGCATGGTTCACAGCCCTTTGAGTCACAGGGAAGCCTACGAGTTGGCGGCGAAGGGATTGAAGACCGCCGTCGAGCAGTTCGGCCCCGAAAGTGTCGCCGTCTTTTTCTATCCCGACGTCAGTAACGAAGAGATGTACCTGGCCGGGCGGATCGCTCGGGAGGGTCTGGGGACCAACAATATCGGTTCTATAGCGCTGTTGGAGACCGGTGTCTGTTCGGGGGTTCTGGATCCATCCTTCGGTTTCACGGCCTCGACAGCGGATCGATCGGTGATCTCCGATGCCGATCTGATCATCTGCAACAATATTGATCCCCAGGATGAACTCTTGATCCTCAGCATGGAAATCATCGATGCGGTCAAGGACGGCGGAGCTCAGTTGATCGTTGCGGGATCGGCGAAGAACTCGCTGGATGACGTCGCCACGCTCTCGCTCGATCCGATGCGGGGGCGGGCCGCCTTGATGTGGAACGGTTTGATCCAGCGCCTGATCGACGAGGATTTCTTCCCCAGGGATGCCATCGCCCAGATGGACGGAGGAGAAGCCTTCCTGGCGGACGGCAATCCTTATGACAGTTCACAGATGGAAATGGTCACCGGAGTTGCGGCCCGAAAGATCGAGGCTGCAGCAACGATGGTGGCCGGCGCTCGCAAGGTCGTTGTCATTCAAAGTCCCGACCGGTCCCACGATATGGCGCCCGGTGATGTCCAGGTGATGGCCAATCTGACCCTATTGCTGAGGAACCGCGGAGTTCGCAGTGATCTGATCCTGCCGTCTCTCGCGGCCAACGGCGCCGGAGTCGAGATCTGCGGCGCCGATCCCGTCTTCCAGGCAGGACGGGTGCCGGTGAGCAACGGGATCGCTGGAGCGCGCTCGCGAAAAGAACTCTTGTCGATGCTGAAAGAGGGACAGATCAAGGCGGCCCTCATTCTTGGTGAGGACCCGATGACCACCGATCGCACAGCGTCGTATTTCGGCGCCATCGAGTTCCTTGCCGCCGTCGATTGGGCGCAGACCGAAACGACCCAATTCGCGGATGTTGCCATTCCGGGCAGCACCTTCCTCGAGAGCGAGGGCACCCGGTGCAACTTCCAGGGTGAGCTGGTCTCCTTCAATCCGGCGATTGAGACGCCCAGCGGCGTCAAGAGCTGGGAAGTCCTGGTCGGTTTGGCCGCTGAACTGGGGCTCGCTGTCGGACCGGATTTCGACGCCATCTCGGCCGAGCTGGGTCAGACCGTGCGGGACAATCCGAAGAATGTCCTGGGTCTGATCTGGAACACCGGGCAGGAGCGTTCGTGGGACGGAAAGGGGAGTCTGGTGGTCGCCGACGTTGAAGCTCAGGCGGCGCCGGTGTTGCCGGCCTATTCGACGACCGCTCGGTACCGAAACGAGAAACTCAAGGTTGGTCTTCAGCATTACCGGGTCGGCGCGAGGGTATGAAGCCTAGTCTATCGCTCGGAGGTTTGATCGAGCTTCTTGACACGAGCGTCGACCTGCTCCTGATTATCGACGAGGAGGAGAGGGTCCGGCACCTCAGCCCGGCTTTGGCGTCCGAATGCGGCTGTGTCGATCAGGACAGAGACGGGTGCACCGAACTCAGCGATCTGTTCAGCACTGAGGCTCTGATCGCGTTCAGAGAAGCGATGCCCAAGGCCGCTTCGGGTGAGCGGGGCGTCGTCGTTTATTGGAAGTCCGATGCCGTCAGCCCGTTGGTCGTTTTCAAGAGCGACTTTGCCGAAACCGAGGACGGAGGCCTGTATTTCTTCAGGTCCAACCGCTCGACGGATATTGCCGACTTCAGTCTCAAGGATGATGGGGAAAAGATGCTGCGGGCCAGGGAGTTGGCCTGTCTCTATTCCGTTGCCGAGTGGGTTCAGGAATCGGGGGGGATCGACGAGTTCTTCACTGACTTCCCCAAGTACATGGCGACTGGAATGCAGTTTCCGGAGAGGGTCAGGGTCTGGTCGGTGTACCAGGGCCAGGAATATGGCGAGAAACCCGGCGGTGGAAATACCATCAGCAGTGCATTGAGTGTCGGGGGAGAAACTCTTGGAGAGATCGTTGTCGGCTACGACGACCCGGATTTCGAGCCACTTCTTGAAGAACAAAAGCTGCTGGATGAAATCACACGGTTCTTGTGTCTCGCACTGGATCGAAAGGGTCTGGCGAAGACGCTTGAGGTCAAGACCGAGGAGATGGAAGAGGTGGCAAAAAAGGTCTCGAGCCTCGAGTTTCAGATTGAGGCACGGACCCGAGAGTTGGAGAAGGAACACAAAACACTGGCCAAGGTCAACTCCTACCTCGATCAAGCGCATCGGGGATTCGACGAGTCGAAAAGAACCCTGAAAACGATGTTCCAGGCTATACCGGACACAGTGGCTCTGATCGACCGGGACCTGGAAGTCGTCATGACCAACCAGAGTGAGAAGATGGCTGGACAAGCCTGTCACAAGGCCCTCTTCGATCTGGACACTCCTTGTCTGGATTGCCGGTTGATCAAGATCTCGGAGACGCGGGCCCCGGTGACCGTCGAGGCGAAGCACGGGGATAAGTTCTACGAGGTCCATGCCCTGCCGGTCTTCAACGAAGATCACGAGGTCGACGGCATCATCGAGTTCTTCCGGGACATTACCTACAGGAAGGTCTACGAGCAGCAGTTGCAGCAGGCGGACAAGCTGGCCTCCCTGGGGCAGTTGGTCAGTGGAATCGGCCACGAAATCAACAACCCCAACCAGTTCATCAGGGGCAACATCAAGATCATCAAGCAGGCACTTGACGACATCCTGCCGATCGTTGACGAGTATCAGAAAAGCCATCCGGACCTCAAGATTGCCAGATTGAAGTACGACTTCTTCCGTCAGCACATCCTGACTCTGGTTGACGACATGGCGAACGGTTCCGAAAGAATCAAGAGGATCGTACAAAGTCTGAAGTCATTCGCTCGCAAGGATGATGGATTACTGGCCGACACCGTCGACATCAACAACGTCATCGACGAGAGTGCGCGCCTGGTCCACAATCAGGTTCACAAATACGCTGATATTCAGTTGAATCTCGCGCCGGATCTTCCGGCCTTCGAGGGTAATGCCCAGAAGTTGGAGCAGGTGATCATCAATCTGATCATCAACGCCAGTCAGGCGATGCCGGCTGATAAAAGG
>JAUXDC010000257.1 GCA_030618605.1 Holophagae bacterium
CGACGATGCACCAGAGTTCTCTCGGTACGCTGTACGTCATTGTCCCCCAAAAGCTCCACCCCTTGTGGTACTCCCCGATCCTGCCCATCCTGTTCTTCGTCTCGGCCATAGCATTGGGACTTTCAATGGTATCGGTCGAGTCATATCTCTCACTCCGAGCCTTCGGCAAACGCCTTCATCCCGAGATTCTGCGTGACGTCGGCAAGGCCACCGCAGTCATGCTCCTGTTCTACCTGACGATCCGGATCGAGGACATCATCGTGCGAGGGGAATTCGGTCACGTCTTCGCTTTCGATGCCGCGTCGTGGTTCTTCCTCGGGGAATTCGTCATCGGTGGCTTCATTCCCATGTTCCTGCTCTTCCGGAGAGACATTCGAGAAAACCCCCTGGCACTGATGGGAACCCAGGCCCTGGTCGTCCTTGGAATGATCTTCAACCGCATGAACGTCGCCGTAACCGCGTTCCAACTGGGCACCGGAGCAGAGTACATCCCGTCCTGGATGGAGTTTGCTCTTTCCATCGGCATGGTTGTCATCGGCATGATTCTCTTCGGTTTTTGCGTTCGGAATCTTCCGGTGTTTGACGAAGGCCCCGTTGAAAATCCGCATCCCACAGATCCCATTGCGGAGATGACCCGATGAGGTGAACCATGTTCAAAAGTGTTGCCGGAAAACTTGCTCTGCTCCTGACAGTGACATTGGTGGTGATCTTCGGCGTCAGCGCAGGGCACAACTTGAGAATTCAGGACAGAAGCGCCACCCAGATCAGCCTCCTGAACGCGACCCAGCTCGCCGACGTGCTGGTTGGGTCAACACGTGAGGCAATGCTCCGAAACGATCGTGAAGCGATCCAAGCCACTATGGACACTCTGGCCGGCCAACGTGATATTGAACGCATCCGCTTCATCAAGAAACGCGGCCAGATCGCCTTCTCTACAGATCGGTCCGAAATCGGCACGACCTTGGAAATGCGTACGGAACAGTGCATCGCCTGCCACCAGAAGGTCCAACCTCCGGAGGTTCTGCCGACACAAGACAGGGCCCGCATCATTGTCCGCAACGGCCATCGTTTTCTCGGTGTCACCCAGACCATCCGAAACGAAACCGATTGTTCCAACTCCGGTTGCCACGTCCACCAGCCGGAGGATCGCCTGCTGGGGGTAATTGACATCAACCTTGACCTCGGCCCCGCCGACGAGGCCCATCAAGAAAGTGCCAACGAACTTCTTATCTCCAGTCTGCTTGGAATCCTTGGAGTCGTCGTCATTACTCTGTGGTCTGTCCGCCGAATGGTCCACCGTCCCGTGCGAAAACTGATCAAGGAGACCCAGAAACTTGCGGACGGCGACCTTGGCGCCAGAGTTCCCGAGATCTCTCACGACGAACTGGGCATCTTGGCAAAGACCTTCAACAGCATGGCGATGGACCTCGAGACCGCCCGCGGTGAACTGATCGAGTGGGGACAAACCCTCGAGACCCGGGTCGAGGAGAAGACCAGTGAACTGGACCGAGCTCAGGACCAGATCGTCCAGGTGGACCGCATGGCCTCGCTCGGCAAGCTGGCCGCTGTCGTCGCCCACGAAATTAACAATCCCCTGGCAAGTGTGGTCACCTACGCGAAGATCATCATCCGCCGCCTGAAAAGGCAAGGAGACCTGACGGACGAATGCACGGAAAACCTCGAGTACCTGGAGTCCATCGCCTCGGAAGCGAGTCGGTGTGGCGAGATTGTCTCCCAGTTGCTGGCCTTCGCCCGCCGCAAGGGAGGGGAGTTCAGCCCTGCAAATATCAACCATATCATCGAGAAGGCCCTCTTCCTGATCAACCACCAACTCGAGATCAACGGAGTCGAAACCAAGACGGATCTCCAACCCGATATCCCCTCGGTCATCGCTGATCAGGCTCAGATTCAACAGGCATTGATGGCTCTCCTGATCAACGCTACTCAGGTCTTGGGTCAAGGCGAACTCATTACGCTGACTTCCCGCTCTGTCGACCAGGGCGTGGAAATCACGGTCGCCGACAATGGACCCGGAATGTCGGCTGACGTCGCTCGTCACGCATTCGAACCCTTTTTCACGACCAAAGAACAGGGCGATGGTGTAGGACTTGGCCTCTCGGTGGTCTACGGCATCGTCGAACGCCACGGAGGACACATTGACCTCGAGACAGCGCCGGACGACGGGTGTCGTTTTACGCTCTTCCTTCCGCATGAACCTCCCCAGCAAGTTGAGGAGATAGAATCATGAAGCAGCGAACACCTAATCTGCTGATCGTCGATGACGAGCTTCACGTTCGCGAGTCGCTCGGCCACTGGTTCTCCGAGGACGGTTATGAGGTATCGACGGCCTCAAGCGGTAAGGAGGCTCTCGCCATTCTCGGGCGCCAGCACTTTGATGTGGTCATTACCGACATCAAGATGCCGGGAATGGACGGCATCGAATTGCAGCGGCACATCCACGAAACCGACCCGGATGTTGCAGTGCTCGTCATCACGGCCTATGCCTCGGTTTCGACCGCGGTGCAGGCCCTCAAGGAAGGCGCCTACGACTACATGGTCAAACCATTCGACCCGGAAGAACTGTCACGGGTCGTGGAAAAGGCCTGCGAGAAAATCCGCCTTGCGGAAGAGAATGTCGCCCTCAAGCAACAGATCGTCAGCGCAGCGCCCAAATTTGTCATCGGTAAGAGCCGTGAGATGCAACGAGTCATGGAACTTGTTGAGTCCGTCGCCGCCACCGATGCCACGGTTCTCGTACGCGGGGAGTCAGGCACCGGCAAAGAGCTCGTGGCTCGACTCATCCACACGCACAGTCCTCGAGCATTCGGACCCCTCGTTGCCGTCAACTGCGGCGCCCTCCCCGAAGGTCTTCTCGAAAGCGAACTTTTCGGGCACGAGAAGGGATCGTTCACCGGCGCCGCAGGCCAACGAAAAGGCAAACTTGAACTGGCGGACGGGGGAACGCTCTTCCTCGACGAGATTGGTGAGATCCCCGCCAAAGTCCAGGTGGAATTATTGAGGGCGCTCGAAGATCACAAGATCACCCGGGTCGGCGGCACCCAGGAAATCAAGATTGATTTCCGAGTCATCTGCGCCACCAACCGGAACCTCGAGGAGGCGGTCCGCGAAGGGACCTTTCGGGAGGACCTCTACTACCGAATTAACGTCTTTGAAATTGACATTCCTCCCCTGCGCGAGCGACCGGAGGACATCCTGCTTATCGCGGAGCATTTCCTGACGAAATTCTCCTCGGCGATGGGCCGCCGCGTGACGGGCCTGTCGCCGAGTGCCCGTGTATTGATGCTCAAATATCAGTGGCCCGGCAACGTGCGTGAACACACGAACACCATCGAGCGGGCCCTGGTCGTGTGCCGTGAGGAGGAAATTGAACCGCAGCATCTGCCGATACTCACCCGCAGCACCTCCCAAGATGGTGGAGATCCCGACGATCTTTCAATGCAGGCCATCGAAAGGAGCCATATATTGAGAGTCCTCAAGCTCAATGAGTTCAACGTCACTCATACGGCAAAAGCGCTGGAAATCGACCGGGTCACGCTGTACAACAAGATGCGCAAGTATAAAATTGAAAGACCTACCGGGTAGGAGATGATTTGTGTCCCCATCCTGGCAGGTCGAGTTGGTGGCCATCGGTTCAGTTACGCCGTCCGTTCTGGCCCATCTCCGCGAAGGTCTCGCAGGCATACTCGCCTGCCCGGTTTGGATCGCAACCCTTCATGTCGATCCAAAACCATTTTTCGATCCCCGACGCCGGCAATACGCAGCACACTCGATTCTCGAGCATCTCCTCAATCCCCCGCCGAACGAAGCGGTACATCGAATTGGGGTCACCGAGCTGGATCTCTTCCTGCCGGTATTCACACACGTTTTCGGCGCCGCACAACTCGGTGGGCCGGTAGCCGTGGCATCTCTGCACCGCCTCCGACCAGAATTCGATGGATCTCTTCCCGACGTGTTACGCATGCATCAGCGGCTCCTCAAGGAAGTCCTTCATGAGTTGGGGCACACACTCGCCCTGGTTCACTGCAGAGTACCTTGGTGTGCGATGGGCGCCTCCCGCCTTCCCGAACACGTCGATCTCAAGGACAGCTCCTTTTGCAACCCATGCGCCGACCGAATCGGCATACAGAAAATGGATTTGGAATAATTACCGAAAACTCTTAGAGGAGGAAATATGAAAAATGTTCGCCATCTCGTCTTGATTGTGATGATCGCCGGCGCCGCCGGGGCCGTCCTGTGTGCCGACGAGGCCACAGAAATGACAGACCCCGTCCCGGATATGGTAACGATCGGGAGCATCGGCCACTGGTTCTCGCCCGTTGACTTCCCCCACTCGATGCATGCCGAAATCACCGGCGACTGTGAGAGCTGCCATCACCACAGCGATGGCGAGGCGGTCGAGTGCGCAACGTGCCACCAAGAAGCGTTCGACGCCACCTCCCCTGAGGTGCCCCCAATCAACGTGGCCTACCACCTCAACTGCATCAACTGCCACCAGGAGGCCGACGCTCCAACCGGTTGTGAGGACTGTCACAGCCGCGCCGCCCTTCCTGAGGGACCAGAGCTGGCAAAGTAGCTACCGGCTCTCTACTGGTGTTACCGATGCGGGGCTCAGAGCCCCGCATTAGTTATTGGGCGGCACGAGAACGCGGTTAAGACATGAATGCTAGGAAGCTGGAAAGCAAGACGAAAACGCAGTTGAACCGCAAAGACGCCAAGAACCCAGCGCGGCCCCTTGGCCGCAACCAAAGAGGAACAGAGTAGACCTCCAGATTCCTTAATTCGTGGTGGCGCGAGAGCAAAAATTAACGCAAAGTCGCAAAGACGCGAAGGCGCAAAGATCTTGGCCGAACTGCACCGTATTCGAGCCCGGCAACCGCGGACTCCGTCCGCTCTCGGCAGAAAGAGAAACGATCTCCATGAGCAAGCTCATGTCACCCGTTTTCCTCAGGTCTCAGCTCTCTTCAACATTGACCCCATCCCAAGCCCACAGAATACCTCCAGCCGGGTCCGCCAGCGTGAGGGACACGCGCCCAGCCCGGAGGACTGCCGGGCCGTCAGGCGCGAATCCGTGAAGCGGATGGCGTGGGCGAAGCAAAGCCCGAAGCCGAAAGGGAGGCAAAGGGGGAGGCAAGCTTGCTTGCCGAGCCTTGCGCCGACCTGGCGGCGCTCCCGAAGGGAGCCGGCGGACGTACGGCACCGCTGAAATGAACCCCCTTGCGTCTTTGCGCCTTGGCGACTTTGCGTTTCTGTTTTTTTGTATTTCTCTAAAGCAGCGTAATCCGTTGAAAAACAGCAAGTTGTAAAGCTGTTGAGACGTTTTCGTGCTAAAAAAGAGGGACTTCTGACCTTATAGCAGCGCAAAGAGAAAGAATTGAACCACGAAGACACGAAGATCACTAAGGAAACACAAGGGATATATTTATTCTCCATCTTGGCGATCTTTGCGAGAGAATTGTCTTCTTGCCTTGCTTTCCAGCCTCCTCCATAAGAAAAAGGGGGCTTTCGCCCCCTTTCGCCCCAGCCAATTGTTGAGTACTCAGCTGATGAATTCCTTTTGGAATTCGTCCCAGCCTTTGTCGTCGAGGGCGAGAGCCGCTCCGACA
>JAUXDC010000094.1 GCA_030618605.1 Holophagae bacterium
CTGCCAAAAGACCGGGAGTCGGCAATTTCCTTGATCCGGGGGACCTTGGAGAGCCGTGACGAGAGCCGGCTCAGACCGGAGTGGCGCAGGGGGCTGTAGCAACTCCCGTCCGAGGAAATCGAGAATCCGAGGGGATACCCCGGGAGTGATACTCGAAACCGGAAACTGGATTCCACGATTGAGCAGTAACGCCAAAAACGGATAAACAGGACTTTTCTACTTCTCCCTTTGTTCTCCATGGCAACAATCGTCTTGGCGACTCGATTGCTTTCTCAATCGAACTCTTTCGACGGCAACGGGTTGGTTCTACTCCTGCTCAATCGGAAGATCACGGTGTGAGTGCCACACACGAAGGATGACCACGGCATCGTCGTCCCGTACCTCGTAGATCACGCGGTATGGACGGACGATGATCTCTCGGTATGTCTTGATTCCGATCTCCGGTACGACTCGGCCGGCCATTGGAAAGTCGGTGAGATTTTCGATGCCCTCCCGAATTCTCGAAGCGAGGCGCCGTGCTGAGGCTGGGCTGTCACGGGCGACCCAGGTTCGAATCCGTCTGAGATCCTCCAATGCAGGGCCGGACCACAAAATTGCAGGGTCCTTAGCCAACATGGTCTCCAAAGCTGTCGAGGATCGCGACGGCCTTGTCGTGTGAGTGGAGATCGCCTTGGGTAGCTGCCCTGGCGCCTTCCTCGACCGCATCGAGGAACGCCTGGCGTTCAACAAGCCGCTCGTACTCATCGACGTCCAGGAGCACTGCGACGCCGCGTCCGCGCCTGGTGAGGAGCACGGGCCTGCGGGTCCTTCTCACCTGGCCGATGATCTCGGCGCTATGGGTCTTGAGTTCGGACACCTGTTTCACATCCTCAGAAAATCGTACGGGTAAGGTCATGGCACCTCCGATAGTCCTGTATAAGGCCCCATTCATGGTACCACAAGTGGCCTCGAATCAGAGAGTCTTGTTTTCCCCGGCCGAAACTCCAACAGATGAAACGTGGGGCCGTCACACCCGTACCTCTTTGAGAGAATTCTTGGGGGTCGATGATGAGACGAGTTTCGGGTTTGAGGTGTTGGAGTGTTGTTTTAGCACTGGCATTGCTCGGGGTTCCGTCGATTGATGCAGAGGAATCAGCTGGTGACCTCGGTTTTGAATCAGAAGACTGGACGATCACCAGCGGCCGTATCGTTGATCACCTCGGGCGCAAGGCACTGGCCGGTTCCGCCGCCCTGAAGGACGTCGAATTCACCGACGGCGTCATCGAGGTGGACATTGCAATGGACGGCCGGCGTTGCTTCCCCGGGATCATCTTTCGTGCAGAAAGCGAAGCCGACACCGAGATTTTCTACCTCCGTCCCCATCGCCCCAAGAACTATTCTCACGCTCTGCAGTACACACCACGATTCAAAGGCCTGACGGGCTGGCAGTTCTAGCGGGCCTGGGTTCACCGCCAATGTCGACATCCCCCCGGACCGATGGGTGCATCTCAAACTCGAGATGTCGGCATCAGTTTGACGGATTTTGCTTTCGCTCCTGATCAGGGGTTGGTCGTCATCCCAACCCTGCGTGGGAACTCCGTAATGGCCTTTGAGACGAATCTGAATTGAGAAGGATTCGCGCTAAAGGCAACCTTCATGCGGACGAGACGTACCGCCTCTTGATGTTGAAATTGGCGGGTCGGTTCCCAGTGGCTGTGCGGTCTGGTGTCTGTCTTTCTATCGCATTTCTCTGCGGTGGGTTGACGGCGTTTTCGTCGGGAGCGTCCCCGCCCAACCCGGAGTGGATTCCCTCCGCCGACCAGACGATCGTTATCGACGGCGTCGTCGATGAGGCGGCGTGGGATCACGCGTGGAGCACGGAGCTGCCCGTCGAGTTCAGCCCGGGTGAGAATACCGAGGCGCCGGTGTGAACGCAGGTGCTGGTGACCTACTCAAAAACCGAGCTCTATGTTGCTTTCCGGGCCTTCGATGAGGATCCCGGGGCGATCAGGGCGCACCTGAGCGACCGGGACCAGGCGTGGCACGACGACTGGGTCGGGATTGTGCTGGACACCTTCAACGACGAACGGCGGAACTACCTCCTGGTGGTCAATCCTCTGGGTGTTCAGATGGACAAGATCGAGACGTGGCCCGACGGTGGCGCCGTCTGGGACGGCATCTGGCATTCGGCAGCCGAAATCTTCGACTGGGGATGGTCGGCGGAGATGAGGGTTCCCTTTTCGACCCTGCGCTTCCAGCGTTCGGACGGGCCGCAGACCTGGGGCTTTGACGCCATCAGGGGCTACCCCCGCAGCGTCTATCATCAGATGGGGACTTTCCCACGAGATCGTGACAACAACTGCTACCTCTGCCAGTCGATCAAGATCAAGGGTTTCGAGGGAGTGTCTCCAGGGAAGAACCTGGAGATTGTGCCAACCCTGACGGCGGCGCGGTTTGAGGAACGAAGTGATTTTCCTGAGGGCCCGATAGACCTCGAGGATGACGATGTCCAGTTGGGCATCACGGCTCGCTGGGGCCTGACTCCCAATCTGACCCTGGCGGGCACGATCAACCCCGATTTTTCTCAGGTCGAAGCCGACGGCCGGCAGTTGGACATCAACCAGACCTTTGCTCTTTTCTTTCCCGAGAAGAGACCCTTCTTCATGGAGGGCGCAGACTTCTTCGAGACCAACCTCAATGTCGTCTACACGAGGATGATGCATGATCCGGCGTGGGGTCTGAAGTTGACGGGGAAAGAAGGGGCGAACACCATCGGCGCCTATGTCGTCGAGGATGATGTCACCAACCGCATCTTCCCGGGCAGCCAGAGTTCCAACGCGACCTCGCTGAACAGGTCCAACACCTCGACCGTCTTGCGCTACAAGAGGGACATCGACAATCGATTCACCCTGGGCGCCCTGGTGACCGATCGAGAAGCCGGGGATTATTACAATCGTGTCGCCGGCATCGACGCGGGTTTCAGGTTGTCGGACACTGACAGGGTCTTCGCACAGTTTCTCGTGTCGGACACCCGTTATTCGAACGAAATAGCCGAGGAATTTGACCAACCCGATTCCGCCTTCGATGACTGGGCCGTAGACCTTCTTTACACACACCAAACCCGCACCTGGTCACTCTGGGGTTTTTATCGGGATGTCGGTGAGGAATTCAGGGCGGATCTCGGTTTCATGCCCAAAGTCGACTACCGCCACAGCGAGGTCGGTGCCGATTACACCTGGATCAACGTCATCGACGGTGACAGGATTGACTACACCAACGTTCAGGCTGGGGAGCGCCTCAATATCGATGCCGGATTTTGGTACCGATTTGGATCCCATTTTCGGATAGAACCCCATTTTACCTTTGAGAACATGGACGTCGATCAGGGCCGGCTTTACGAAGCCAGGGTCGGGCAGGTCGAGGCCTCATGGCAATTCAATGCTCGAGCCTTCGTCCGGGCCATCGTGCAACACGTCGAATATGACTTCAACACTGCTCTCTACTCGGACGGACGTGATCCTGAGAATGAAACCTAATTCCAGCATTCTTTAAAAAGAGTGGTAGGGTCGGGTAGTGATTGAGGTTCTGCTCAAGTGTTCACGTAATGGCACTGGAATTTTGGTGCGATAACGAGGGAGGCTGGTTATTTCTGATCAGGATCAGAATTTTGGCGAATCCCAGGCGGATCCGGGTCACCGGGATGTTCTTCCTCAGTCCTCGTCGCTGATCATTCTTTTGATTCTTTTTGCCGGGATCGGATTGGTGACCATCCTGTTGATCGTCAAGGGTGGCAGCGACATCGAGGGTCATGAGGGTGGTGGGCTCAAGGCGTTTTCGCCGGAAGATTTTCCCGAGATCGAGTGGAACGACCCTACGGTCGATGAGCTTGATGCCGGAAGCCTTGATGGGACGACAGATGCGTTCAAGGTGGCGCCTCCACCTTTTCCCGAAGACATTTTTCCGTGTTCGGATTGTCATGCGGATATGGAGCCTGAGGTCGAACGCCGTGTGCTCGAGGATATGCACGACGATATAGTGCTCAATCATGGACCAAAAGAACGATGGTGTTTCGATTGCCACAATGTTGACGATCGGGACAGACTTCGTCTTGCCAACGGGACGCTGATCGGTTTCGACGAGAGTTACCGCCTGTGCGGGCAGTGCCACGGTACGATTTTCAGAGATTGGCGCCAAGGTATTCACGGACGCCGTGTGGGCTACTGGAATGGACCCAAAAGGTATTTATTGTGCGCCAACTGCCACAACCCCCACGCCCCGAAATTCAATCCGATCAAACCGTTGCCACCACCGGTCAGGCCTGAGTTCCTGGCCGGTCGATGAAAGGACTCGACATGAGCCAGGATGGGAAGGGCGGTGATGTGGGTCGTCGGGATTTTCTCCGCGGTGCGGGAATGGCCACGATGGCCGCAATGGCGACCCGGTTCTCAGGTGCGTCTCCCGGGGCAGTCGAACGGTTCTTGGCGACTCGGTTCACGGAGCTGTCGCCGGCTGAGGTCGAGGCCCTTCTTGCGGACCTCGAGAGGGACTACAGCCGACGTTTTGGCAAAGAGGTGTCGGTCGCGGCGACTCCAGCGTTGGACAACGTTCTCTTCGGGTACGGATTGGATATCTCTCGCTGTATCGGTTGCCGTCGATGTGTGTATGCCTGCGTTAAGGAAAACAACCAGTCGAGAGATCCCCAGATCCATTGGATTCGCGTGCTGGAGATGGAGAAGGAGAAGGGCATCGACCTGGCGGAAAGCAATCCTTATTACGATCCGGAACAGGTTCCGGAGGAGGATTCCTTCTACCTGCCTGTGGCCTGTCAGCAGTGTCGCAACTCACCGTGTACCCGCGTGTGCCCGGTCAAGGCCACCTGGCAGGAGGATGACGGGATCGTTGTCATCGACTATGACTGGTGTATCGGTTGTAGATGCTGCATGTCGGCCTGTCCCTACGGCGCGCGGCATTTCAACTGGGCCGAGCCGGAGTTGCCGGCTGTGGCGGTCAATCCCGATACCCACATTCTGGGGAATCGGCCGCGAATGAAGGGGATCGTGGAGAAGTGCACCTTCTGCATTCAGAGGGTCAGAACCGGACGGTATCCGGCGTGCTCGGAGATCTGCCCGGTGGGTGCTCGAAAGTTTGGGAATCTCCTTGATGAAGAGAGCGAGATCCGATACCTGATGAGGGAGAAACGAGTGTTCGTCCTCAAAGAAGAGTTGGCTACGAAACCGAAGTTCTATTACTTCTATGCGACATGAGTATCGCGGCATGATGGCTTCAGGGGTGGGTTGAAGCATGATGACCAGAATCAAGCAGTTCTCCCTGTTCATCCTCGGATCCATACGATTGGCTCTGACGGGAGGCAAGGCCTATTGGACGTGGGTCAGTGGCCTGCTCATCCTGATCGTATGGGGGACCGCAGCCTATGCCACTCAATTGCGGGACGGTCTGATCGTCACCAATATGCGCGACCAGGTTTCGTGGGCCTTTTTTATCGGCAATTTCACCTTCCTGGTCGGGGTCGCAGCGGCAGCGATTTTGCTGGTCATTCCCGCGTACGTCTACAACTGGAAACCGATCAAGGAGATTGCCATCTTCGGCGAGTTGCTTGCGATCAGCGCGATCACGATGTGCCTCCTGTTCGTCACAGTCGATATCGGCCGGCCCGAGCGTTTCTGGCACCTCATACCGTTCGTCGGGAGTCTCAACCTCCCGTCCTCATTGCTGGGCTGGGATGTCCTCGTTCTCAACGGATATCTATTGTTGAACCTCTTCATCGTGACGCATCTGCTCTACAAGGCCTTTTTCAAGCGCGCCTATAACAAGGCTCTGATCGTGCCGATGATTTTGTTCTCGATTCCTTTCGCCATCAGCATCCACACCGTGACGGCGTTTGTCTACATCGGCATGGCCGGCCGACCCTTCTGGAACGCTTCGATTCTGGCGCCTCGTTTCATTGCGTCGGCCTTTTGTTCAGGCCCCGCGATCCTCCTGATCCTGTTCCAGATCTTGAAACGACTCAAGGTCGTCGATATCAAAGACGAGGCCATCTGGAAGATTGCCGAATTGATGGCCTATGCCATGTTTCTCAACCTCTTTCTGTTCGGGGCCGAGATCTTCAAGGAGTATTACTCGGCCACCCACCACATCCTCCACACCCAATACCTTTACAGTGGTTTGCACGGACATGCGGCCCTTGTCCCCTACGCATGGGCCTCGGTAATTTGCAGCACTTTGGCCTTTCTTTTGTTCCTGTTTCCGGTGACACGCAAGAACCTGGTCACGCTCAACATTGGGTGCCTGTTGATCTATGCAGGCGTGTACATCGAAAAGGGGATGGCCCTGGTGATTCCCGGCATGACTCCGGACACCCTTGGTGAGATCTATGAGTACACGCCGACGATGACAGAGGTGAGAATCGGTGCGGCGATCTTCTCCATAGGCTTCCTTGTTTTTACGATCATGTGCAAGATCGCCATACCGGTGCTCAAGGGCGATTTCACCGTCGACTCACTCAAGGAGCCTGTTGGACATAGGCCGCTGGCACAGTTGAGAAGTATGGATTGACCGGGCCCTCTGACCAACAGGCTCCTGGTTGATGCGCTGTGCGCATCGCTACGCAGACGCGTCTTGAGCGGACTTCCTCTGACGCCACCCCGCAACCAGCCAGCCTATGAGACCCACCACGAGGACGGGTGGTGCGACTATAACGGCCAGGAGAAACGAGACAACATGGAGGACTTCGAACAGACCGTGGAGAAACGGTTGGTCGGCCGCCATTTTGCCCAGACCGAAAAACACGTTGTGGAGGACGGCGAATACCAGAAACCCAACGGCAGCGCCCAGGGCCAGCCACAGGAAGGACTTCGGTCGTGACCACCGTCTGACGACAGCCAGGGTCCAGCATATGATCGCCCCGAAGAGCAGGACGATGCCCGGGAGATTGTCTGCGATGCCGACGGCCAATGCCGCAACGAGGCTCAGGCACCCCAGGGCAACCAGTGCAAATCCCTGGTTTTTGAAGGTGAGTGGACCGGATTCATCGGGCTGTTCGACCATGGTGACCTCCCGTCGTGATAATTACAGATATATTCAATATAGTACCTGGGTCGGGCTCTGGCCACAGGCCGAGCCTTTTCTGGCATGGGTGTTGCAAAGTACGAGAGGTGCCCGAACAGGGCCGGTGAGGTTCTATGCGGATTCAAACACGAATATTTTTGGTTCTCTCACTCCTGGTGCTGGCGGTCGTCGGCGTCCAGGTGTGGTTGCACTACCGCCAGATGCAGGCGGTGGAACGGTCGCTGGGCACGGTAGCCACGTCCGTCGGTAGAGACCTCCTGACACGCCAGATGGAGGTCATCGAACGGCTGGGTCTGATTTCGGAGCCACTTGGCGCCGATGTTGAGCGACTCCCAGGAGGCGCCTTTGTGACGCACGATGTCCTGGTCCAGGTGGTCGGTGACGAGGAAGCACTTCCGGCCAAAGAGCTCCGGAAGGTCATCCAGTGGAACAGTGTGCGTGATGGGGAAGATAAACGAGCCGAAGGGGAAGAGATCAAGGTCGTCATGCGGACTGACATGGCTGCGCAAGGCCTCGCTGAGGTCTATCTGGAAAGCGAGGGGTCCATACCTGTGGACTCGGACCTGGTGACTAAGATAATTCACCTCGAGGTCAGTGACGAACATCCTCGGATGATGATGATTTTCGAAGGTGACAGCGATGTGACGGAGATCGAAATTCCGACATCGCCAACGATGGACATCTTCCACTCGACTTTGCAAACCAGCCTGATGGCTGCGGCGCTCTTGCTCGTTGTCGGTCTTGCAGCGTCGGCCGTCGTTTCCCGTCGCCTGGCCAAACCGCTGCAGGACCTGGCCCGCCGGGCCGAGGAGATGGGCAGCGGAGAAGTCGGGCTGCGGGTTCCGGTGACGACCTCCGGGGAGGTCGGTGAGTTGGAGGCAGCTTTCGACCGCATGTCTGTTCGCCTGGCACAACTGGAGACGGAACGCGAAGAGTGGAGGCGCAGGGAACATCTGGCGCAGTTGGGAGACCTCTCCAGGGGTCTCGCCCACACCGTGCGGAACCCTCTCCATACGCTTGGTTTGGCCGTTGAAGAACTGGCCGGAGAGGGGGACGACCCCAGGGTGACGACCGCCCGGACCGAGATTCGCAGGATCGACCGGTGGATCCGCTCGTTCCTGGCACTTGGCGCAGGAGATGCGGCCTCGGCAGTACGATGCGATCTGGTGGAGCTTGTTCAGGAGTCTCTGCTTGAGGCTGGGCGGGAGGGCGTTGACATTCGGCTGGAGGCCCCGCAGGCACCCGTGATGGTTGAGGTTGTCCCAACCGGTCTCAGGGCAGCGCTGGGGAATCTGGTGGAAAATGCCGTGCAGGCCAGCGACGAGGGTGAAGCCGTTGATGTCGTCATTTCGAGTGGCGGCGGCCGGGCTCGCATCGGTATCCGGGATTGGGGTCCAGGTCTGCCGGATGCCGTTCGGCAGCGGCTGTACGAACCCCATCAGACGACGCGGCCCGGCGGGGCCGGCATGGGGCTTTTCCTGGCCCGGCAGTTGATCGAGGAAATGCACGGTGGAATCTTGGCCCTCGATGATGCCGAGGGTGGAGGTACCCTGGTCACGATCGATATTCCGACGGCGGACGGGAACCATGATGACTGACCAACTCCGCCGGGCGGATGTTTCCGGATACAGGGTTCAGGGTACAAGGAGCATTTGGAATTCGGAATTCATGTGTCCCCTGTCCCTTGTACCCTTGCTTCCGAAAGGTGATCCATGGTGCATGCATCAATCCTGATTGTTGAAGACGAGCAGGCCCAGCGCCGGCTTGTGGCCGACATATTGAAACGGGACGGCCATAGAGTGACCGAGTCGGCTTCAGTTGACGAGGCCATGGCCATGATGGGCACATCGCTGCCCGATCTAGTTCTCTGTGATTGGCGAATGCCCGAGAGGGACGGGGGCGAGTTGCTCAAGGAGGTCGAGGAACGAGGCCTGGAATGTTCAGTGATTGTCATGACGGCCTACGGTTCGATCGCTCATGCGGTCGAGGCCGTACGGCTGGGCGCAGCCGACTACCTGGCAAAACCCTTCGAACGTGAAGCCCTGAGGCTGGCGGTTGAGAGGGTGCTCAAGACCCGGAAACTCGAGGTGGAAAACCGTCGCCTTCGGGAGCAGGCCCAAGAAAAAGATGGCTACGGTGAGTTGATCGGCAAGGCCCCCTCGATGCAACTGCTCTACCGCACCATGCAGAAGGTGGCGGCGACCGAGGCTACGGTTCTGATCGCTGGGGAGAGCGGCACCGGCAAGGAACTGGTGGCTCGTTCACTTCACAGCGGTAGCAACCGGGCTGCCGGCCCCTTCGTCGCCGTCAACTGTGCCGCCATCCCGGAGACACTGATCGAAAGTGAACTCTTCGGCCACGAAAAGGGTGCATTCACCGGGGCTCATCGCCGGCGCGAGGGCAGGTTCTCAGAGGCCGAGGGCGGCACGTTGTTTCTGGACGAGATCGCTTCGATGCCGTTGCCCTTGCAGTCTTCGCTGCTCCGGGTTCTCCAGGAGCGGCGGTTCACGCGTCTCGGTGGCACCGGCGAAATCGTCACTGATGTCCGGGTCGTCGCGGCATCCAACAGGGACCTGCCGCAGATGGTTGCCGACGGGCTCTTTCGGGAAGACCTTTATTACAGGCTCAACGTCGTCGGCCTGGAAATTCCGCCTTTGCGTTCCCGCCGGGAGGATGTTCCCCTGTTGGCCAATGCTCTCCTGGAGAGGTCGGCGAGAGTTCATGGTGTGGAGATCGGGACTTTACCGGTTGAGATCCTGCGCCGGTTCATGGAGTACCACTGGCCGGGAAACGTCCGCGAACTGGCCAACGCCGTCGAGCGACTGGTCCTGCTGGCGGAAGACGGCGCCTTGCAGGTCGCCGATCTGCCGCCCGAAATGGCACGATCGGCCCACGGGGCCAAAGCACCTTTCGATTTGCCCTCGGAGGGGCTGGACTGGGAAATGATGGAGGGTGATCTCCTGAGGCAAGCCCTCGAACGCTGCGACAATAACCGCGCCGCAGCCGCACGTCTGTTGGGACTGGGATACAAGGCCTTCCTCTACCGTCTTGAAAAGTTCGGTCTGACCTCGGATGATCCCGATATGGGGACAGGGGGTCCCGATATGGGGAGACGAATGAAGGATGAAGGATGAAGGCGGAAGGATGAAAGAGGAGCGCGCGACTCCGATCGCGCGTTGGGACGCTGGCAGGAGTTGTAGGGTGGGCCTTGGCCCACCATTTTCGGCCGGAAGCGTGCGGTTGGTGGGCCAAGGCCCACCCTACGATGCGGTCGAGGATCTTGGCATGACCTTTGCTATTTACGAGAGTGACCCGAATACGGGCTTGAACTGGGAGGTTCGAAATGAAAGAAAATCGTTGGATGCAGGTTTTGTTGGCAGCCGTACTGATCATCATTGCGGGCAGTGTTATTGCGTTGGCCGAAACGGTCGATGTTGAGGTCGAGGTCGATGGCGAAGCTTCGACCACGGTCGAAGTCAGGACCGATGACTCGATCGATATTTTCACCCTGGACGATCTGGCTGACGGAGAAGAGCGCATCATCGAGTCGGGTGAACACACGATCAGCGTTCGCCGCGATGGTGACGAGATCACCGTGCTGATGGATGGCGAGGCTCTTGGCGGGGGCGATGGCGCCATGATCCAAAAGATGATCACGATTGACGAACTCGCAGACGGCGACGAGAAGAAGATCGTCATGGTCGGCGGACACCACGGCCACAATTTCATCGAATGCGATGCCGATGGCGAAGGCGTCAAGGTCATCAAGATCCGCAAGGGCGGTGGTGGTGAGGACTTCGTGTGGCACGGTGACGGCGACACCGAATTGGAAGATATTCTGATTGAGTTGGAAGAAGAGATCGGTGAGGGTGAGCTTGCCGAGATTAAATTGATTTTGGAGGGAGAGCTCGAGGGCCATGAGATGATCTTCTTTGGCGACGACGAAGACGGCGATATCCATAAGATTATCAAAATGGGCGGCCCCCATGGCATGCACGGCGCCCACTTCGGAAAGGTCCGTTATCGATGCGAAGAGACGGGCTCAATGCTATTGGTCGATCCGGAGCATGCCTCCCAGGACACCCTGGTCGATCCCGCCAGCGGGTGCCTGATGACCAAGGTCGCAGACGAAGAGCCTCAGGTCATCATGATCAAGAAAGAAATCAAGATCATCGAAGAAGACTGATCAGCGCAACATCAATCACAACGGGCCCGCGAATCGCGGGCCCGTTGTCGCTCACGCCAATCGATCGGCGACGATCCTGAGGAAGAGCTCGATACCCAGTGGAATCAAATCGTCGTCGAAATCGAATTTTGGGTGGTGGCATAGCGGTGTGTCCTCGCCTTCGAGTTGGGCCCCAAGAAAGAAGAAGGCCGACGGGCGGTTCTGCGCGTAGTACGCGAAATCCTCACCTCCGGCCATGGGCAGGTCCTTCGCACTCACGGCGCCCTCGCCCATCACCTGCTCGCCGATCCGGGCGACAACGTCGGCACACGCCGAGTCGTTGAACAGCACCGGATAGCCGGAGTCGATTTCCAGATCCACCTGGACCCCGAAACTGTACGCGGTGCCTCTGGCCACCTCGCGCAAACGCTCGCACACGAGCTCGCTGGTGGTCTTGTCGAAGGTCCGGATGGTGCCGCTCAGTACGGCCTCGTCCGGAATGACATTGTGGGTCGTCCCTGCCTGGAAGCTGCACACGCTTACGACCGCGCCGCCCTCATAGCCCAATCCACGCGACACAACCGTCTGGATTGCGCTTACCAGATGGGATGCGGCCACGATGGGATCACGGCAGACCTGCGGCTGACTGCCGTGGCCGCCCTTGCCGCGGACTGTGACGTCCAAAGTTTGCACCTGGGCCATCACCGGCCCCGCCGCCACCCGCAGTTCGCCCTTGGGCCAGCCGGGCCAGGTGTGCAGGCCGTAGACCTCGTCGACCCCTTCGAGGGCGCCCTGCGCCACCATCACCGTGGCGCCACCTCCACGCACTCCCTCCTCGGCCGGTTGGAAGAGCAGACGCACATTACCGTCGAAGGTCTCCCTGTACTTGGCCAGAAGCGCGGCCGTACCCATGAGGATCGTAGTGTGACCGTCGTGGCCGCAGGCATGCGCCCGTCCCGGGTCGTTGGAGCGATAGGGAAGATCGCCGCCCTCTTCCATGGGCAGGGCGTCCATGTCCGCGCGCAACGCGATGGTGGGCCCGTCTTTGCGCGGATTCAAGTCAGCGACCAGACCGGTTCCCGCCGAATCTGTGGGCGAGTATCCGTGCTCCTCCAACCACGTGCGGACGATGTCCTGGGTCCGTGTCTCCTCAAAACCGAGCTCCGGGTGCTGATGGAGATCGTGCCGGATCTCCACGAGGTTCTTGCTGATGGCCTCGACGTCTTTTCTGATGCTTTTCCAGTTCATGGAGCGAGTTTACAGTGTTCCTGTGCTCCTCATTATTCTGCTAGAAATCGCTCGAAGCGTTCGATTCGTTCCTTGTCGGGCGGGCGGGTGACCGTGCTGATGAGGATAGCCACCACGAAGTTGATCACCAGGCCCACGAAGCCCGCGTGCAGG
>JAUXDC010000296.1 GCA_030618605.1 Holophagae bacterium
GCCTCGATTCAACCGACCCACTGCACGTCGGACGGCCCGTGGGTCCCCCAACGTTTGGGCGATGCGAGAGCGGAAACTGGCGCATACGTTTGGCGTGATCTGTTGGAGAGTGGGGCCGTGCTGGCCGCAGGGACCGACGCGCCGGTCGAGGCGGTCGATACCATGGCGACGTTCCGATCTGCCGTCACCCGGAAGATGGGGAACGGTCAGGTGTTCTACCTCGAACAGCGCATGACACCGGAAGAAGCTCTCAAGGCCATGACTCTCGGTGCCGCGTACGCAGTCTTCGAGGAGAACGACAAGGGAAGCCTCAAGGTCGGCAAGTATGCCGACCTGACCGTGCTTTCGGATGACCTCCTGGTGGTTCCGGAGGAGGATCTCGATGACGTCAGCATCGTGGCGACGATCGTCGGGGGCAAGGTGCGGTACTCGGGGAGGTAGGGGCCGAATCCGGGGCCGCGAAAGCGACTGTGGGCCGCGTCCGCAACAGTGAACCGCGACGGTGACCGGGACCGCGTCCGGTTCGGTAGTGACCCGTAACATGATTTCCTCCGTGTTGTTCATGAGGTTGAGGTCTGATTAGCTGGTGGAACAACCGAAGCCGAGATGATCCGAAGAATGCCTGAAGGACTCCCCTCGCCTTTCGAGGATCGTTGAAGGTGGTAGGATGGATTGGATGAAAAAAGAAATCACTATCCCTGATTTCAAGATCACAATATGAAAGAGTCTGGAGAGAATATGAAGAATCTGTTGATCGTTGTTTGTGTGCTGAGCTTTGCAACTTTCGGAATGGCCCAGGTGGATGAGAAGGCCTTGATGGATGATTCCGAGCCTGGTCTCCGAGGACCAGTCGTTGATTCGTATTCGGGAACCCTTGATGCGACCAGTCCCACCTGGGATCGGATCTATGGCAGTGCAGTCGATGTGGCATGTAACGCATCGATGGCCGATTCCTCAAATAATGGTTTGTACTACGAGGAGATTCCGATTCAGGTGACCGCCTCCGAGAATCTGGAATGTGAGATCACGTCCTTTCCCGGCGATACGGTGATGGCACTCTACTGCGATCCCTTCGATCCCCTCAATCCTCTGGCAAACGTCGTGGCCTATGACGACGATGGTGGTGTCTCGCCCTTGAGTGCCTTTGTGGCTGCCGACAACATCACCCTGTCGCCGGGTGCCACCTACTACCTCATTGTCAGCACCTTCTCCCCTGGTGTCACCGGTGACTTCACGGTTGATTTCACCAGTGCAACCGTTGCCGTGGTTCCGGTGGAGTTGCAGAGCTTCTCGATCGAGTAGGGTTTCTGCTAGGAGGGTATTTCTCCTAGGAGGGTGTTTCTCGTCGTAGGGCCGGTGCGACCTCACCGATAGGCCGGACATCGACCAACGGCGTCTTGGAACGCAGGCGGATTTCAGTTTTCCAACCCCTGACCCCCTCCGCTACAATGCTCGGCTGGAGGGTTTGATGATTTCTCTTTTTCGCTCTGCAGCAGTTTTATTCGCTTTCCTGATTGTTACGATCTCGGTTCCGGCGATTGGGTCCGACATCGGTATCTCAAATCCTGGATTCGAGCAATTGGGGGCCGACGGCTCAGTCGTTTCTTGGCGGTTGGCTTCCAAGCGATCGACGGACATGGCCCGTTTCGTACCGCTGACCGAAAGTGTCTACTCGGGTGTCGGTGCGGTTGAATTGCAGGTTGGCGACGAGGGCCGGGCGACGGTCGAGTCCGACCCGGTGGAGCTCGAGGTCGGGAAGCTCTATCGCTTGACCGGGTGGATCAGGACGGTAGGTGCGGTGTCCGATCCGATGACCAAATACCCGACGGCGGTGCCAGCCTGTTTGACGATGGCCTCTTTCCCCTTCACAAATCACTCACCGGCGGTCGGCGGTGACGCGGACTGGACCCGGGTCGAGACGCTGTTCATTGCCACCCAGGCGTCGGACCGTGTACGGCTTCACCTGGGTTACAACGGTACGGCACGGGGCTCGGCCCTCTTTGACGACATCCGGGTCGAGGCGGTTGATGACATCACCGAGTACATCCCAATGGAGACAATCAAATGGTCCGGCACCGGCTTCCGGTATGACGACAAGGGCTGGATCTTCGTTCACATCGAGGGCGAGCCCTTTGATCGTGGCCATCAGTATGGCTCACTGGTCTCAGGCGAGATCGCCGAGTACATACGCAAGCTGGGTGTCTTGGCCAACGGCGATGATCCCGAGGCGGGATGGGACGGTCTCCGGTTCCAGGCCGATGCCATATTTCTGAGGAAGTACGACGAGGAATACCTGATCGAGATGAAGGGCATCGCCGACGGCGCAGCCGAGGCAGGCGCCGAGGCATGGGGTCGTACCATTGACTACCGGGATATTGTCACCGTCAACTCGGTCATCGACTTGGGCCAACTGCACCGTGCGCTGGAAGTGACACCCAACTCGTTGACCGGACAGGCGTTTGTTGCTCCTGATGAGGAGATGGCGGTTGATCTCGATCAGCACAAGTGCTCGGCCTTCGCTGCCACAGGGCCCGCCACTGCAGGTGGTCAGGTCGTCTTTGGTCAGATCTTCATGTGGGGCGGTTTCGCCGGGGTGCACTGGAATGTAATCTGTGACATCGAACCCAGCGAGGGCCACCGTTTGGTGTACCAGACCTTCCCGGGCGGCATCCACTCCGGCGCCGATTTCTATTTGAACTCTGAAGGAATCGTCTTCGGTGAGACCACGGTGATGCAGACGCCGTATGAGGCGGATTCAACCCCGCAATCCAACAGGGCTCGAAAAGCCGCTCAGTACGCCTCGTCGATTGACGATGTCGAACGGATTCTCTGGGAAAAGAACAACGGAATGTACACCAACGATTGGCCGATCGCCGACATGAAGACCGGCGAGGTGGCCATTCTGCTGTTGGGAACCCACACCAAGAAGATGTGGCGGACGGGCGAGGACATGGACCCCTTCGGAACACCGGGTTTTCTGTGGGCCAACAACAACGCCCGCGACCCTGAGGTCCGCAAGGAGTACGTCGCCCAGCCGGACGACCGGCCCTTCGATCTGATGTTCTCGCCATGGAACCGTGACGTCGCATTCAATCATTTCTATCAGGCCAACAGGGGAGAGATCGACGCCGAGAAGGCCGTTGGTCTGTGGGCGTCGTCGCCAATCAACCGTGCCCATGCCTGTGACGGCAAGATCACGACATCGGAGATGGCCCAGCAGATGGTCTTTCTGGCTCACCACGGCAAGGTGACCCTGCGCGAGAAGTTTCCGACCAAGGGCTGGCGCATCCTGCCCGATCTTCCGGGCGCCGAACCGCACCTCAGTACGGGATATTCGATCGTTTCTCCGATCTTCGTCGCCGATCGGCTCAAGGCTCTCAGACCGGTAGATGAAGACGATGCGGCCGACGATGATGTGGAGATTGTCCTTGGTGATGTCGAAGAAGATTTCGAGATTGACAGTGATGATCTGTGGCACGGCACCGTATGGCCGGCAACCGAGGCGGAGAGTTGGTTCATCAGTGCGACGGCGGCCTACTGGCGTCTGTTGGACGGCCTCGAAGATGACCCGGCAGAAGCCGCCGAGGCCCTGGCCGACGAGTTGGCCGCCCTGGAAAACCGGTTTCTCTACACCGTGTCTCGGGAAGGTGATTTGCCGGCCCTCAAGGCCCACCGGGCCTACGACCAGTACGGTCCCTACCTCGTGCCGCGGATCAAGGGCACATTCGCCCTGCATCAGCTGAGGCTTTTGCTGGGAAACGAGTCCTTCCTTGAAATCATGCGAATCGTCCATCAGCGTTTTGACGGGCAAGCGATGACGACCGGCGATTTCATCAAGTTAGCCGAAGAAATTAGCGGCAAGTCTCTGGATGCCTTCGTGCGCCAATGGCTGGATCGACAAGGGCTTCCCGCACCGCAGCTTGAGGCGTCGGTCGTCGAAAAACGAAAGGGCGGGTGGGATGTCACGGTCCGGGTCTCTCAGCCCGAACCGGCGTATCACTTCGTTTCGCGGGTGGCCTTTGACATCGGCGAGAACCGTGAGATCCGGGAGATCGAAGTCAAAGGGGACTTCTCCGAGACCTTCCACTTCGAGGACAGACCCGAGCGCGTCGAGTTCGATATCTTTCGCGATCTGCCGACCGATCATGCTTCGTTTTACGTCTGGCGCAACTTCGTGGACCGATTCCACGATACCCTGATCGTCTATGGCACCGCCCGGCAGATCGAGGCCAACCACACGATGGCTCGCCGGTGGCAGGAGAGGGTCGCCGATGCCTACATCGAGATCCTACCGCCCCTGGTCAAGGATGCCGAATTGACCCCCGAGATCGCAGCGACCCACGATCTGATGGTCCTCGGCACGCTGGACGACAACGCGCTCTTTGCAGCCATCCCCGAGACTGCCGGAGTGCGGTGGGGGAGGAACTCATTCACCTGGCAGGAGGAAGACTTCGCCGACACTGACGACGGTCTTTTTCTGGTCCTGCCCAATCCCTTCAATGCCGACCGGGTGATGTACATACTGGCTGCAAACTCCGCCAAGCAGTTGTGGCACATGACCGAAAAATACCGCCGGGGCCTGCCGCAATGGGCGATTTTTGAAGGCGACGAGGTCGTGGACAGTGGGTACTTCGATCGGCCGGGGTTTGT
>JAUXDC010000299.1 GCA_030618605.1 Holophagae bacterium
TGTCACGAGCGCGAGCCCGGTTAAACCACTCATCACAGCACCTCCTCTTGGCGCCGGCGCCGGATCCGCTCGACCCGGCACTCAAAACTGTAAATCCAGGCAGAAAGACCGGTGAAACCGGCCAACGAGGCCATCAGGGTCATCGTGTACCTGGGGTCAAATTCGTTGATCCCGCGAGTGTTGATGATGGTGTCCGGGTGCAGGGACCAGTAGATACGAGGCACCACGAACACAAGAAAAGGAACAGTGACAAAAGCAAGGATCGCGTAGACCGCCGCCAATGCCGCCCGCCGCTCGGGATCCGGCACGGCCGACCTCAGGGCGAAGTAGGCTGCGTAGATCAGCAGCAGGATTGTGATCGACGTCTGACGAGGATCCCAGTTCCAGTAGGCATTCCACATGATGCGGGCGAAGATCGCGCCCGTCACAGTCGCCAGGACGGCGAACAGAAGGCCCAGGCGTGAGGCCACCGCCGCGCGAATGTCGTCGTCGGGGTCGCGCCGCATCAAATACTTGATCGAGTAGATGCACGAAACCAGGAAGGCAAGGACACAGACCCACGCGGTTGGAACGTGGAAGAAAACGATGCGCGAACTCTCCCCGATGAACCCCTCGGCGGGGTGCACATAGTAGAACGCCGCCCAGATAACGGCGAGCATCCAGACGAACAAGAACCATTTCAGGGCAGTTCCGACCTTCATCTCACTCCTTCAAAGCTACAACCGCTACCGGCCTGAGTCTATTCTCTGCCTGCAGCCAACGGTACCAATCTATCACGATATCGATATCGTGTCGCAGAATTCAGATTTCACGCTTCAGGTTGCAGGTCCTTGAAACAGAAACCTGTGGCCGGTGACATGAAACTCTGCCCTATTTCTTCAAAACCGTGGCCGGATCCGTCGTTGTCACCCCCAGGTACGCCTCTTCGGCCCGGTAGGAGGAACGGACAAACGGCCCCGCAATCACCTCGAGGCCAAGGTCTCGACCTCGGTGTTCCAACGCCTCGAACTCTTCGGGGGTCCAATAGCGCGACACCTCAACCTGATCCGCGGTCGGCCTGAGGTACTGACCAATCGTCACCACCTGGCAGCCGGCTTCCTTGAGATCCACGAGCACGGCCTCGACTTCGTCCACAGTCTCGCCAAGACCAACCATCATCCCGGATTTTCGAATGATGCCCGGACCCCGCTCGGCCACTCTCTGGAGGACCTCCATTGCCCAACGATATTGACCGGAGCGCCGCACCGCCCGGTAGAGACGCGGGACGGTTTCCACATTGTGGTTATAGACGTCGGGTCCGGCCTCGATGATCCGGTCGACCGCCTCCATGTCTCCCCTGAAATCCGGGGTCAGAACCTCAATTTTCGGAGACGGATCCAGATCTGCCTTAATACCTGCAATCGCCTGAACGAAGCCCACTGCACCCCCATCGGCCAAATCGTCCCGATCTACTGCAGTAATGACAACGTAGTTCAGGCCCATCGACCGTACGGCCTCCACCAGTTGTCGGGGCTCGTCCGGATCGAGAGCTTCTGGGCGACCGTGGGCGATCGAGCAGTAGCTGCAGTTGCGGGTGCAAACCCGTCCATTGATCAGAAACGTTGCCGTGCCCTGACTGAAGCACTCCGAGCGATTTGGGCACCGGGCCTCCTCGCACACTGTATTCAGACCACCGCTCCGCATCCGGCTCTTGATCTCGTGCAACTGATCCAGGCGCAATTTGCGCCCCCTGATCCACTCCGGCAGAGCGGCCTGAGGGGCGCTACCGCCGAAGGTCACGGCTTGACGACCCAGGCATCAGGGAAACCACCGGCCTGCATCCTGCGCATCACCCTATCAGCCGAAGCATGATCCGGAAACGGTCCGATCCTCAATTTGAGCAGTACCCCACCACCGGCCACTCGCGTTTCAACCACCTGATGTTCGGAGTTGGGAAAACCGACGTCAACCAGCTGGCGCCTGGCCTTCTCGATCGCTTGAATCCGACTGGAGGCCAACACTTGAACCTGAAAACCGGAGGGCTTCGGCGGGACAGTCGCAACGGGGACCGTCGGGACAACGGTAGGCTGGGGCGTAGCCGTCGGCTCCGGCACAGGTGTCGGAGTCTGAACCGGTTCGACCGCCTCCACAATCGGCGTCACAGTCGGCTTTGGTGGATCCGGCGTCGCAACCGAGGCAACGACTTCGGAGCCTCGCGGATCTTCGACCTCGACCTCGGCAACAGCATCCTCTCCACCGGCTGCCGGAACGACAACCGCAGCCACAGACCCCCCGAGGGTTGACCAGGCAGCCCCGTAACCCCCGACGAAGGCCAGCACCAACAGCCCGGCCAGCGCCACCAGCAGAATGGCGAGCCACTTCGGCGTCAACTCGATCACGTAATAGGTCTTGGACATGGCGTCCTCCAAAAATTCACGGGACCGAAAACGGCCCCGTGAAGGGTAACACCTTATGCCCGGAAACGCCTTCCCGGCATCAGTCTCCGCTCATGAACTTCTTGAACATATTGATCGGCACCGGGAACACGATGGTCGATGCATTCTCCGTAGAGATCTCGGTCAACGTCTGCAAATAACGCAACTGCAACGTCACCGGGTTTGACATAACATCGGCCGCTTCGGCCAACTTTTGTGAGGCTATGAACTCGCCCTCGGCATGAATGATCTTGGCCCGCTTCTCACGCTCGGCCTCCGCCTGTCTGGCCATCGCCCGCTGCATGTCCGGCGGCAGATCGACGTGCTTGACCTCGACCATCGAAACCTTGACGCCCCACGGGTCCGAATGCTGGTCGATGATCTCCTGCAACCGCACGTTGAGCTCTTCCCTCTTGGTGAGCAGATCATCCAGTTCGACCTCACCGAGGACCGAACGCAAGGTCGTCTGAGCCAACTGTGAGGTTGCGTAGACGTAGTTTTCAACTTCAACAATTGCCTTGACCGGCGCTAGGACCCGGAAGTAGACAACCGCATTGACTTTGACCGAAACGTTGTCGCGGGTGATGACGTCCTGCGGTGGGATGTCGTGAACAACCGTCCTCAATCCGATCTTGACCAACCGGTCAATCGGCCACAAGACCAAGACAATGCCAGGCCCCTTGGGCTCCGGCAAGACCCGCCCCAGTCGAAAAATGACGCCCCGCTCATATTCGTTGAGAATCCGGATCCACCTGAAAATCAGGAAGACACCGATAAAGACCGCAAACATCAAACCAGAACTCAAAAACGGCATACACCCCTCCTTCACATAGAGAATCTACTGATCAACAAACGACCCGCCCACTTTCTCGACCTCGAGATAGCGACCGGCAACCGCCAGCACTCGCACTTCTTCATCCTTGGCCACCGACTCTCCTTCAATCCGTGCATCCCACCACTCGCCGTGTACGGCAACCGTTCCACGGGGATCGAGGTCCCGAACCACCCGGCCCACCTCGCCAATCAGACCGTCTTTGCCCGTGGTCGGACGGAGGGAATGCGCCTTGAGAACCCTGGACAGCAGGAACCCGGTCACCAACGCCACCAGCAGGGCCGTCGGGATGACCACGCCCAGACTGACCCGCATGTCCGGGACCGGAGAGTCGAACAACATCAACGACCCCAAGACGAATGAAATCAACCCACCAACCGTCAACATGCCGTACGAAGTCACCTTGACCTCCAACACAAACAAGAGCAGGCCGACGACGATCAGCGCCACTCCGGCCAGACTGACCGGCAGAACCGACAACGAATACAGGGCCAGCAGCATGGCAATCACACCGACGACGCCCGGGAAAATCGCCCCCGGGTGGGTCACTTCGACGTAGATGCCCAACATACCCAAGGCCATCAACAGATAGGCGATATTGGGATTGGCCAGCACCGAGAGGAAGCGCTCGGCAGGGGACGGCTCGGCCTTGACGATTCTGGGATCTTCAAGGTCCAAGGTCACCGTCGTTCCATCAAAACGGGTAATCTCCCGGCCGTTGAGTTCTTCCAGGAGCTCGTCGATATCGTTGACCACAAGGTCGATCAAACCCAGTTCCAGGGCCTCGGTGGCCGTGAAGGACGCACTCTCGACCACGGCTTCGACCGCTTTTCCGGGGTTGCGGCCCCTGCCTTCGGTCAGGGCGCGGATCATCGCCGAAGCATCGTTGGTTGCCTTGGCCTCCATATGTTCACCGATGTCCTGACCTTGACCGCCGACCGGATGTGCCGCTCCGGTGTTGGTGCCCGGCGTCATCGCGGCGATATCGGCAGACATCAAGATGAAAAAACCGGCCGAGGCCGCCCGCGCGCCGGCCGGGGCCACCAGAACTGCCACCGGAACCTTGGATCCCGAAATTATCGAGGTGATCTCGCGGGTGCTGTCCAGAAGACCGCCCGGCGTGTCCAACTCCATCACCACCAGGTCGCGCCCTTCCATCTCGGCCTCGGCGATCATCCGGGCGATGAACGACTGGGATGCCGGTTGAATCGTGTCCTCCACCCGAAAATGCAGAACGTCCGCGGCGAACAGCGAACCCAGCCCCCCGGCCAGGGACAGGAC
>JAUXDC010000291.1 GCA_030618605.1 Holophagae bacterium
TATCGGCGGCGGCCTGGTGATCGAGGCCGAATACCGAACCTGCGGTCGCAAATAGATCAGCCATCATCTTCTGTTTGAAATCGAGCTCTTTCTCGATATATTTCACCGAAAAGTCATCACCGAGGTCGGCCATCTTTGCCGCTGAGGCGATGGCGTCGTCGAGGCCTCCCAGTTGATCGACAAGACCGAGACTGTGGGCATCTTCTCCGCTCCACACACGCCCCTGGGCGATGCTGTCGATGTCCTCAGGCGTCACACCTCGGGCCTCAGCGGCCAGTGTGATGAACTCGTTGTAGCCCTTGTTGATGATGGACTGAATGATCTTGCCGACCTCGGGGTCGAGCTCCCGGTCGGGCCGGAAGGCGCCGGCAAGACTCGTTGTACCGACACCGTCAACCCGCATACCAAGGAACTTGGCCAGCGGTTTCTGATAGGTCGGAAACATCCCAAAAATGCCGATGGACCCGGTAATTGTCGTCGGGTGCGCCCAGATCTCATCAGAGGCCATCGAAATCCAATAACCACCCGAGGCTGCAACGCTGCCCATTGAAATGACTACGGGCTTGCCCTGCTCCTTCGCCAGCTGACACTCCCGCCGGATGATCTCCGATGCGAACGCGCTGCCACCACCGCTGTCAACACGCAGCACAATCGCCTTGATATCGTCATTCTGGCGGGCTTGCCGGATCAGGGCCGCCGTCGAGTCACCACCGATCTTGCCGGGCGGCTGCGTCCCGCCAAGGATCATTCCCCGGGCGACGACCACTCCAACGAGATCGCCCTTCGCCTTCGCCCCCGTTCGATCGCCACCCTCGGCCTCGAGGAAGTCACCGACGCTGACCCGATGGTAGGAGTGCGAGTCCTCGTCCTCACCGACCAACTCAATCAGGCGGTCACGGACCTGGTCACGGGTTGCGATGGTGTCGACCAACCCCGCATTGAGTGCAGCCCTGGCGGTGTCACCACCGACACTTTCGATCAAGGCGCCAATATTCTCGCTATAGGCAACGAGGTCTTCAAACGGTAACCCCCGAGCCTCGGAGGTATCCGTCAGGAATGCCCGCCACAGATCACCCATCCATTCGACATTGGCTTCTCTGGCAGCCGCCGACATGTCGTTGCGAAGATAGGGTTCCACCGCAGACTTGAAGGTCCCGACCTTGAAGACGTTCCAGTCCAGTTCCAACCGGTCGATGCCGTCCTTGTAATAGGTCCGATAGCGCCCAAAGCCATCAAGAATGACCATACCCATCGGATGGATGTAGATCTCGTCGGCGTGGGCTGCGAGATAATATCCGGACTGGGAGTAGTTGTCGCCGGTCGCAATAACTGTCTTTCCGGAGCTTTTGAAGTCGTCGATGGCGGCACCGAAATCCTGCAGCTTGGTCAGTCCTGCGCCCCCGAGTTTGTCGAGATCGAGCACCAGGACCTTGACCCGCTCGTCCTCCTTCGCGACGGAGATTGCATCGACGAGGTCCTTGAGGAGGGTCTCGGACTCACCACCGCCCGTCAACTTCTGCTTAACCTTTTCGACAGGGTCGCCACCGAGTTGCTCGACCAGATTGCCGGCAGGAGCCACCACGAGGACCGTGCTCTTCGGCACATCAGGGCCGCCTCCGGAGAAGGCAATCACAATCAAAATACCGATGATCGCCAGGAAGAGAATATTGAGGGTCATCCGGCGGGTCGTATCGACGCCACGCCACAGGGCCCTGAACTTGTTTTTGATTGAACTGGTGAGCTTCTGGTCCATTTTTCACTCCAATATTTCGATTGACTCCCAACGGGAGTTTTCACCTTACACTACGGGCCTTCAGGCCACCTGGTTCGCACCAATTTCAAATCGGAAGCCGGGAACGGTACGAACTACGAACCGGGCACGGCACGCCGTGCCCCTACCTAGAAATTCCAGCGCAAGCCAATTTTGGCACGCCAGCGCGACCGCACCTGGTCAATCTCGAACAGCGGGTACTCCTCCGGGTTGGACACGGCGTATCGCAGCTGGTATATCGGCAGACCGGAATCCGGCTGGTCACCGGCGTATCGCACCGCCTGCACGTTACCGAACGGGACGTATCTGATGTGGCCGGCGTCCGAGTCGAATAAATTGGTCAAGTTGGCGATCTCCATCGTCACTTCCAGATTTCCGAAACCGACCGGAACGTTTTGAGCCACCCTGAGGTCCAGCTCGTGCCGCCACGGACCCCGACTGGCGTTGCGCGGCACGATCCGGCCCCGGTACTTGTCCAGCCCGGTCATGGTAATGAAGGCGTCGAGCTGCTCCCAGGTGCCGCCCTGGATGATCACTTCGTCCTCGCTTGCCGGCACGTAGAACAGATCGTTGTACCGGTAGTCGTCTCCGTTGAGGCTATAGCCGGAGGAGTAGGACAGCACTGAATACGGGCGTCCGGACTGGTGGTTATAAAAGGCCGTGACCGTTGTCGACCACTGGCTCGAACTGTTGAACCTATATGACAGCAATGCGTTGAAACGCTCCCTGACCTCGTAGTCCGAACGGCTGAGAGTCATATTGTTGGGATCGGCGGTCTCCATATATCGCCAGTTGGAGGAGGCACGTGAAGAGTTGCCCTCGTTGACCACCTGAGAGTCACCCCAGGCATACGACACGTAGCCCCAAAAACCACCGCTGAAACGTCTCTCGAGTTTGACGGAGATATTTTTCTGTTCACCACCCGCAGTGTTGGTCAGGAAGTACGCCCCCGAATAGTCATCGCTGACCCTTTCGTAGTAGGGCCGGCTGTCAAAAACCGTGCCGGTCTGAACCAGGTTCAGGTTCTTATAGAGGATCTCACTCTGGCTGTCGGCAAAAACCGCCTCAATGGACGCGACAATATTCCACCAGGGCAACTCTTGATCATAGGCCAGATTGAAGCGGGTCACCTGAGGAAACTCGAAGTCAGGGTCGATCAGGTTGACCTCCGTTGTCGATGTTTGAGCGCCCGGGATTTCGGTCGGCTGGTTGAATGGATCAGGCTCAAAGGGAATGTCGCCATAAGCGCTGATTGCAACCTGCTCAAGGCCGGTGCGGGCATAGTTGTTGGAAATCCAGACGTAGGGTGATCGCCCGGAAAATACCCCGACCCCGCCCCGTAGCTGCATCCTGCCCTCACCAGTGATATCCCAGTTGAAACCGAAGCGCGGCGACCACAACTCGTTGCCGTCGGGCACAACGTCGGTTCGATAGCCGAAAAGCTCCTCGACCTCAGGGTTATAGTTGGGCGTGTCCGGAAACTTCGGGATGTCCACACGCAAACCGAGGATGATGTTGAAGTTGTCGGCCACTCGCCAGGTGTCGCCGGCGTAGAAGCCGAGTTGATACGCGTTGAACTGGTCATAGGGTTCGTCATCTGCCGGATAGGTGTAGTAGTAGCGGTTCGCCACTCCCGCCTCAAGATCGTCGAGACTGAAGAACTCGTACGAACCAAAACCATTCTCGATAAATAAATTCTTGAACTTGAAAATCTCGTTGTGAGTTCCGACCACCAGTTCGTGTTCTCCCCAAAAGAACGTGAAATCATCGGTGAACTCGATGATTGTCTGATCGAGTGAGTTGTGGGTGGAGTAGCGCTCGGCGCCAGTGACGAAACCATGGCTGTTCTCGTCCAGATCGGTCACCGAAACCCTGGGAAAGACACTGCCCGGGGCCCGCCGGTCCTTGATTGTCTGGTAGGTCAGGCGAAATTGATTGAACTTGTCGTCACCAAAAATAGAGTCCAGTTGGAATACGCTGGAGTTGGTCGTATTGGTGAAATTATAGGCATAGGCTGGGAAATTGTAGGTCTGCTCCCCAGGGTAAAGCCGCACATTATCGGCATCCACCCAGTTGTGGCGAACCGTCAATTTGTGGCTCATACTGAGGTTGAAATCAACCCGAGCGAAGAGTTTGTCGCTGTCCGTATTGCGCGTAAATTCGTTGAAACCCCCGATGTCATGACCATATCCGGCCATGATCGAACGAAAGCGCTCGGCCTCCTCGCCGAGCGTCCCGTTGGCAAACGCCTCACCAGTGGAACCATCGATCGACCACCCGGTTGGGGTATCACGCCGCGAGAAGTCGGCATTGACGAAGTAAAAGACCTTATCCGTGGCGATCGGACCCCCGAGGCGGAACCCATAGTTGAGGTCCTCATAGGCGCCGAGTGTCGGAAAGTCATCGGGACCGTCCCCGATCATGCTGTCGTTGCGAAAGAACGTGTAGACCGAACCGTGGAGGTCGTTGGTTCCTGACCGTGTGATCGCGTTGATGCCGCCGCCGGAGAACCCGCCCTGGCGCACATCAAACGGTGCAATCACCAGTTGCAGTTCCTGGATCGAGTCCATGCTGATCGGCGTTGTCTCGCTCTGACCGCCCGGACTCCCACTGGCAGCGAGGCCGAAGAGGTCGTTGTTGACGGCACCGTCAATTTGGATGTTGTTGTATCGGTTGTTGCGCCCCGCAACCGAAATTACGGACGGACCGTCTTCCCGGTCAGGCTGAACCATGATCATAGGATTGGTACGGGCAAAATCCTCAAAGCCCCGACTCATCGTCGGCATGGTCTCGATGACCTCCTGCCCGACATTGCTGCCGGCGCCAAGCTTCGAAGGACTGATCAGAACCGAGCTTCCGATTACTTCGACCTCGCCGTGGGCCGCCTCGAGGCTCATCTTGACGCTGATATTGGTAACCTCTCCCAGGGATACGAATAGATTTCCAACCTCTTGAGTCTTCAAACCCTCGATGGAAACCGTCGCCTGGTACGGCCCCCCCACCCGCATATGGACGATTTTGAACCGACCCGAGGCATCGGTGGTCGTCC
>JAUXDC010000170.1 GCA_030618605.1 Holophagae bacterium
CCCAAGGTCAACGAAATCCGGGTAGCCT
The DNA here is from genome assembly GCA_030618605.1 of Holophagae bacterium. GTDB lineage: Bacteria > Acidobacteriota > Thermoanaerobaculia > Thermoanaerobaculales > Sulfomarinibacteraceae > DAOWGJ01. The sequence continues at coordinate 29 of JAUXDC010000170.1, forward strand.
TCGGGTCGATGTTGCTGGATATAGGGATGCCCCAACGGGCGATTGGCGTGCTGGAAAATCGGGAAGACCTGGATTGGTATGGAAAGAGGGCGCTTGCGTTGGCTCTTGGGCAGATGGCAACTCAGAACGCGGAATTGCTTCCGAAGGCCCGAACGGCGCTGGAGGAGGTTGTTGCCGAGCGATCCGATGACCCTAATCTTCAGTTGACGTTGGCGAGTGTACTGGCTGCCCAGGGCGATGCTGTTGAAGCCGAACGGATCATGGCTGATTTGCGCGGCAGCATGAGGGGTAGTGTCAGGATGGAGCTGTTTCACGCGCAACTACTGGCCCAGACCGGCAGGCCTGAAGATGCCGCCGAAGTGGTGGCTCGATGCTCACAGGCCCCGGAGGCGGTGGATCAGTGCCGGGATCTCCGGGTTCGGGCGCTGGTAGCCTCAGGCCAGACGGGAGTAGCCGGCGCCGAGCTGGCGTCGTGGCTGGAGGCCGACGATCTTGACGGACACTTACGGGCCGCAGCCCTGCTGATGGACGGTGGGCGCCCGGACCGTGCCCTCGGGCTGGTACGTACGGTGTTGGTCAAGGAATCGGACTCTCCCGGCGCCAATCAGATGGAAGCGATGCTGCTGGTCGAGCTCAATCGGTTTGACGAGGCCCTGCCCCGGCTGAAATCCCTGCTCAGGAAGAACCCGGACAGTCTCGAATTGCTTCTGGGGATGGCCTGGACTGAAGCCGCCGATGGACGGGGAGACATTGAAAAGGCTCGGGGCTATCTGGATCGGGCGTGGGAACTGGCATCGGTCGATGCTGCATCGCCGGCCGCGACGCGCGTGTGTCTCAACGCGGCCCAACTGGAGGTTGGCGCCGGACATCCGACTGCAGCCCGTGAGTGGCTGGATCGAGTGGGCGATGTCGGGTCGGCCGGGGCGCAATTGCCGTTCCTGTTGGCCGAAACCTACAGGGTCAACGAAGACTGGGCCAAGGGCGCCGCGGCACTGTCGCGCCTACAGCCGCAGTTGGTCGAGGGGCTTCGTGCTCCGGCGTTGGCCCTGGAGATCGAGTTCAGGATGAAGGCGGGTGATGGAGGAGCCATGGCAAGGTTAAGGCCTCTGCTCGAAAGTGAGCGATTCCCGGATGTGTTGATGGCCCTCCAGGTGATGCAGTCATTGGAGCGGTGGGATGCCCTGGAAGAACGAAGTGCTGAGGCTCTCGAGCGTTTTCCGGATGAACGGGGATTGGCCTTTATTCGAGCGACCGCTCTCGAACGTGGTGGTCGGCAGGACGAGGCTTCTGCAGTCTTCGAGGAAATTCTTGAGGCCGATCCCGACGATGTCGATGCGGCCAATTATTTGGGCTATATGTGGGCGGATGCGGGGAAAAACCTCGACCGGGCGCTTGAACTGATTCGGTTCGCGGTCGAGGCCAGCCCCGGGAATGCGGCCTTCCTCGACTCGCTTGGATGGGTTGAGTATCGCCTGGGACGGCTGGATGAAGCCGAACGTTGGCTCCAACGAGCAGTGGACCTTGGTGGAGAGGGCCAGGGAACGGTCGTGGCCCACCTGGGAGAGGTGCTCCTGGAGCTTGGAAGGGATGAAGAAGCCCAGAGATGGCTCCAGCATGCCCTGGACGTCGGTTGCGAACACCCGGATCACGTCAAGGGTTTGTTGGTCCGCATTCGTGAAGAGAGACGGCAGGGTGAATAGTCGGTCGTCTCTGGGTGGCCTTGAGAGATTGGGGATCAGGGATCAGGGATCAGGGACCAGGGTCGACGCCGGCGCCAAACTCAAACCGGTTGCAGTGAAGCGGGGACCAGAACAGAGGCATCTGGGTCATGGGTTCGGGGGTTTCTGCCGGCATTGCCGATGGGTCCCGCTTGTCTTCGTCGTGGCTGTGACTTTGGCGGGCTGTCGAACGACCGGGGGCACTCCGGCGGCAGTGGAGATTCCGCCGATCGAGGCCGTCGTGGCTTCGCTCACGAGGCCGCTCCCCGGGCCGTTCGTCGCCCTGTACCGTCTCAGAGTACCTTCAACCGGAGGACTCCGTCTCAGCGTGATAGCCGACGGTGGGCAGGGCCGGATGACGGTATCGGAAAGCCTGGGAGGTGCGGTCGTCGTCGCCGGGTGGGATGATCAGGGCGGCAGCGTGATCTTTGATCTCAGGGAAGGATGTCGTCTCGAAGGCAAACATGCCGTTGAGGCTCTGGGACTTGGCAGCTTGCCCCTGAGTCGTGTGGTACTGCTGTTGGGCGGACGTATACCTGCGCTTGAGGGCGATCAGGTCACGGCCTTGGGACGAAAAAATATTTTCGAAATCGCTGGAGCCGGATGGTGGTCGGTGGCAGAGTTGGCGTACGAGCCCCTGAGGCTCTCAGCTCTTCGGGGAGAGGACTGGGAGGTGGAATTAGACAAACACACCTCATCGGTACCCGGGAGCATCAGGTTCGAGATCCCTTCGGGGGACTGGGCCGAGCTGGAGCTCGTCAGGTTGCAGTGGGAGTTTTCAGGAGAACTGCCGACGCTGCCCGAACTCCCGGTGTGTGGGCGATAATGCGATCAGCAATCAGCAATCAGCTGTCAGCTGTCGGCTCTGAGCTGAGCTTTTTGCAAAAAGCTACAAGAAGAGCAGCCACAAAAAAGCACGAAAAAGCACAAGAAGAGAAGAAGAATGTAGGGTGGGCCTTGGCCCACCAATGGGAGTCTCCGATGGTGGGCCAAGGCCCACCCTACAAACCCCGCAATAGCCGTTGGCGTGCCAATGCCTGACGGCCTCGTCGTTCGCGTACCCGCCAAAATCAACCTCCACCTGGAGGTCGTCGGGCGTCGTCCGGACGGATTTCACGAGCTTCGTACTCTTTTTCAGAGTGTCGGTCTTTGGGATACGCTTCGCGGGTGGCCTGCCGAGGAGGGCCGGCTGGAACTGGAAATCGAGCCCGACGGTCTGGTAGGAAACGGGCCTGACAATCTGGTGGTGCGGGCGGCTCGGGCCCTGTGGTGCGAGATCGGTCGCCGTCCGGGTGCTCGATTGAGGCTGGAAAAGAATATCCCTGTCGGTGGTGGCATGGGCGGAGGGTCTGCAGACGCCGCGGGCGCTTTGATCCTACTCGACCGTATGTGGGCGCTGGACCTGTCACCTTCTGATCTTCGGCGATTGGCCGCCGAACTGGGTAGCGACGTACCGTTCTTCTTCCACGGAGGCTTGTGCCTCGGGGTGGGCAGGGGCGAGGAGATTCTTCCGCTCGACGACTTGCCTTCGTTGGGTATCGTACTGGTTGTGCCGCACGTCGAGGTATCGACAGCAGAGGTCTTCTCACGACTTCGTCTCGGACCGTGGAAAAGACTGGATGACAGGGTGTATGCTGGCGTGGTGGACGGCACGCCGGAGATCGAATGGTCGGCAGCGTCCAACGATTTGGAGCGGGTGGTCTGTGAGGGATGGCCTTTGGTAGCCGAGGCGCTTGAGGGTGTGAGGCGGCTGGGGCCGTTGTTCTCTACGGTCAGTGGTTCCGGGGCGACGGTGTTTGGAATCTTTGAGTCCCTTGACGCGGCATCGCGGGCAGAGGATGTGTATGAAGGCCCCGGGCGGATTGAAGTGGTCGAAATTTTGGAACGGACCCTTGCGCGGCCAGAGGCCGTGGCGGGGTGATTCGAGAAACAGGAGGCGACGTGGAAATCACTGAAGTACGCATCAGCCCTGCAAAGGGCGGCAAGGTCCGAGCATTTGTCAGCATCATCATTGACGACTGTTTTATCGTCAATGATCTGAGAGTCATGGAGGGCCCGGAAGGACAGCTCTTCGTGACGATGCCCGCCAGAAAGACCCGTAATGGTCAGATGCGGGATACGGCACACCCGCTCAACTCGGAGACCCGGCAGGTCATTGAAGACCGTGTTCTCACAGAGTTCCGCCAGGCCGTGGACAACCTGGCGGTTTCGAGCAGAAAACCAAGCGGTGAGAAGGTGTCGACCCTCGACCGAATTGCCTCGCGTCTCTTCTCCGAGGAGTTCTGGGTACCTGAGGAGTCACGAGAGAATTAGTCGATTGCTTTGCCTGACGAAGCTTGGTCAGGCTTATAGGTTTCAGCGGTGAGCGCTGAGAGCTGAGAGCGGACAGCTGGTAGCTTCCTACAGAGCCGAAACCTTATGGGTTGCGGCTCGGCAGGGTTGAGTTATACTCTGCCGCGTCTTGGGGCGTCGGCAAGCGGTAAGCCACCGGTCTTTGGAATCGGCATTCGCAGGTTCGAATCCTGCCGCCCCAGCCAAGAGGCTGAATCTATGTTGAAGGAAACCCCACTCCAAGTCTTTTCCGGAAGCGCCAACAGGCCGCTGAGCGAGGCGATCTGCAGTTACCTGCAGATCGAAGTCGGCGAAATGCGGCTCGGCAAGTTTTCCGACGGTGAGATCCGATGTCAGATTCAGGAAAACGTACGGAATGCCGACGTCTTCATTGTGCAACCTACCGGGCGGCCTTCCAACGAGTCGATCATGGAGTTATTGATCATTCTCGACGCCTTCCGGCGGGCGTCTCCCAGCCGGCTGTGCGTTGTCATGCCCTACATGGGTTATGCGCGGCAGGATCGAAAAGATGCGCCCCGTGTCCCGATCACCGCCAAGCTGGTGGCCAATTTAATTACCACCGCCGGTGCGGACAGGCTCTTGGCGTTAGATCTGCACGCGTCACAGATTCAGGGGTTCTTCGACATTCCGGTCGACCACCTTTATGCGGCGCCGATTCTCATCGAAGCGATCGCCAAGAAAAACCTGGAAAATCTTCTTCTCGTGTCGCCCGATGCCGGTGGCGTTGAAAGAGCCCGAGCCTTTGCAAAACGCCTCAAGGTCGATCTGGCGATTATGGACAAGAGGAGGCCGGAGGCCAATAAGGCCGAAATTATGAACGTGATCGGTAACGTCGAAGGCTATGACTGCGTCATCGTCGACGACATCATCGACACTGCGGGTACCCTGGTGAAGACGGCTGAAGCGCTGATGGATCACGGGGCTCGCTCCGTTCATGCGTCGGGAGTTCACGCTATTCTTTCCGGCCCGGCGATCGAGCGAATCAATAACAGTTTTTTGGAAACAATCATGGTGACCGACACACTGACCTTGACCGAGGAGGCTGCCGCCTGCCCGAAGATAGAGCAGCTTTCGCTGGCCGTTCTTCTTGGGGAGGCCATCCGCCGGATTCATGAAGGAGCGTCGGTTTCCAGTTTGTTCGTATGAAATTTCAAATTATTTGGGGGTTGTAGTCGATGTCTGACACGAACGAAATTCACGTTAAAGTTGAGAGCCGCAAGGAGACCGGCAAAGGCGAGGTCGGACGGCTTCGTCATAAGGGCCTGATTCCGGCGGTGCTGTATGGAGCGGGAAAGCCGCCGGTTGCTATTTCGGCAGAGGCCGATGTCATCAAGGAGCTCCTCAGGGGTGAGGGCGGAGAAAATACCATTTTTCTCCTGAAGCTCAAAGGCACCAAGGAAGAACGCCTGGCGATGATCAAGGAAATTCAGCGGGATCCGATGAGTGGGCGCATTCTCCACATGGACTTCATCCGCGTCACCAAGGGCCACAAGCTCAACGTTTCGATCAATGTCGAGATCTTCGGTGACTGCCTCGGCGTTCGAGAGGGCGGCCGGGTTGACTTCATTACCCGCGAGCTTCAGGTGGAAGTGTTGCCGAAGGACATGTTCGACCACATCAAGGTCGACATTTCGGAATTGAATATCGGGGATCAGATCACCGTCGCCGACGTCATGGATAAACTGCCGGAAAGTGCCAAGTTTCTCGAGGACGACTATCGGGTGATCCTCCATGTCGAGGCACCGAAGGCCGAGGTCGAAGAAGAGGAAGAAGAAGGGCTGCTCGAGGCCGAGAGTCTGATTACCGACGAACAAGCCGAGCCCGAGCTGATCAAGAAGGGCAAGGACGAGGAAGCCGACGAGGGCTGAACGTCAATCCAGTAGTTTCCAAGGGCGCCGCAGATGCGGCGCCCTTGGTGTAATGCGGAAGGACGAAGGATGAAGGATGAAGGCGGGATCCCTGAAATCCAACTGGTCGTTGGACTTGGAAATCCAGGTCCTGAATACGAAGGCAGTCGACACAACATCGGCTTCGCCGTCGTAGAGGCTCTGGCGCAGCATTATTCCGGTGGTGATTGGCGTGCCGAGTCGACTCACCGGGAGGTTGTCGTTGAGATCAACGGGCGCCCTGTTGTCCTGGCCTGCCCATCGACTTTCATGAACCGTTCCGGCCAAGCTGTCGGTGCGTTGTTTGAGCGCTTGGCCCTTATGCCTCATGAGGTTTTGGTCGTTGTGGACGATGTTGATCTCCGACTGGGCCGGATGAGGATTCGGCCTCAAGGGGGCCCGGGAACCCATAATGGGTTGCGGGATATCAGCCAGGCAGTTGGTAATGCGTATCCGCGGTTGCGTGTGGGAGTCGGGGGGGCGGATGCCGGGACCGACCTGGCGGCATATGTGCTGTCTCCTTTTCCAGATTCCGAGAGGCCCATGTTTGAGAGGGTTGTCGGGCAGGCGGTGGCCGCTGTCGAGGTCGCGGTTTCCGAAGGAGTTGGTCCTGCCATGAATCGTTTCAACGGGGTGATTATTGACGTCTCTCAAATGGAGGGCCCGGCTGGCGGGAAGGTTTGGGATCTCGGGTCTTTGATTCCCACTCGAACGGCCGAATGGTGTGTGGTCGAAGGCGTCGTCATCGTTGAGTGCCCGCGGCCTGGCGGCATGGGCCCGCGGTATTGGGCATCGTGGTACCGGTGGTGGACCGGTCCTCAACGTATTCGACTCGATCCCATCGGCAGCAGTGCCTGGCTCCGGGTGGACGGGGCGACAACCCTTGGGGGGATTGTCGATGCCCTGGGGGCTGAGATGCCGGACGACCGTGAACTCTTGGTGGCCAGGCTTGACCTCTTCGTGCGGACGTTGGCAAGTCAGGGGCTTTTGAGGCTGGGACGCTAGGAAGCTGGGATGCTAAGATGCTGGGACACAGGAATCCGGTGCGTCCGCTGCCTACGAAATAACTGCCCAGATCGGTTTGTTCTCAAGGTGGGTCGAATCAATCGGCCAGTGATTTTTTTTTTAGTATCCGCTAGTTCAAAAAAGGAGTTTGATATGAAATTGAAAAGTCTCTTGATGATGATGGTCCTGGGTTCCCTGCTGATGGCCCCGGCGACAGCCGACGCACAGTTCACCGAGTCCTGGAAGGACTGGTACGGCCACGTGGCCATGGGCTACAGTCTGATGCAGGGCGATGCCGGTGACATCGCTGATGACGGCTGGAACTTCAGCGGTGGGGCGACCTATTATCCGTCCGATTGGGCTGTCGGTATTTCCATGGATCTTGCTTTCGAGCAGCACGATCTCAAGCGGGAAGTCCTCGATGCCTTCGAATCCTCCGGTGGAGACCTCGACATCAGCTCGCTGACCGTCGGTTTGACCTGGTCGCCGCGGCTCAAGGGCTCGGTCGGTTTCTATGTCAACGGCGGTATCGGCGCCTACTACGTGAAGGGCCGTTTGACGGAACCTGGGGTTGTCTGTGGCCCGGTCTGTCCCCCATACAGCTGGTGGTGTTATCCCGGTTGTTTTCCGGGAGACCTGACGACCGATTCCAGGTCCACGACCAAGATCGGATACAACATTGGTATCGGTGTCACCTTCCCGGTTGGTCAATCATCGATGATCTACGTCGAGGCGAAATACCATACGATTGAAACCGAGGTGTCAACCAACTACCTGCCAATCTTGGTTGGGTATCGCTGGTAAATAGGCTGGGAAGCAAGGAAGCGGGGACGCTGGGACGCTGGGAAGCAGGACGCTGGGACGCCAGGATGCTGGGAAGCAGGACGGGAGCGCGGGGCTCCTGCCCCGCATCGTGACCTCAGGCGGCACAGGAACGAGGTTGAACCGCAAAGAGCGCCAAGAACGCGAAGGAAACGCAAAGAAGGCATGGAAGAGTAGGGTGGGCCTCGGCCCACCTTTTCTCTTAGATTCCTGGATCCTGTGGGTATATTACGGATTGTCTCCCGTCAGCCCCAGCGGGCGGGGACGCCCGCGGCCACAACATCGCATCTGATACCCGGCAGGCCTATTGTGGGGAGCCGGGCGTCTGTGCCCTCGCAACATCCTTCGGATGCGGAGCCTGACGGCTTGACCGGCCTTCGGCCGGGCGCCGGTTCCTACCCGCATTCGTTACCGAAAAATCGAAGGTCGATTTTCAGCAGGCGATTCCCTTGAATCG
>JAUXDC010000101.1 GCA_030618605.1 Holophagae bacterium
TGGTAGGCAACAATCAGGCGGTCGCTCGAGACGACGTATTGTTCACGATCAACATCGACGACTATGATTTGCAGCTGCGAGCCGCAGAGGCCGACCTCCAGGTGGCCCGCCAATCGGTCGGTGTTTCGACAGCGAATATCACTGCGGCAGAAGCCTCGGTCATATCTGCGCAGGCCAGCATGAGGAGGGCTGAGCAGGATGCCATTCGGCTTCGCGGGATCCGCGGGGAGGACCCGGGTGCGATTTCAGAGCGAAGGCTCCAGGCCACTGAGGCTGCCTTTGTATCAGCGGTCGCAAGTGTCGACACCGCAAAAGCAAATTTGGAGAAGGCCAAGCAGGACCTTGGTGACGAGGGCGAGAGAAATGTACGCATCCTTCAAGCGCAAGTGGCCATCGCCGACGCAGAGCTCAACATCGAGCGCTCCACGGTACGAGCGCCCGACGACGGCATCGTCATCGACGTACGGCTGGACACCGGAAACTTCGCCGCCGCCGGCGCGCCACAGATGACCTTCGTTGCAATCGACAATGTCTGGGTCCAGGTGGACTTTACCGAGAACAACCTGGGGAACATTAAACAGGGCGATCCCGTCGAACTGGTTTTTGATGCGCAGCCCGGGAGGGTCTTCAAAGGCACGGTGCGGGGCACCGGTTTCGGCATCCATGTCGATACCGCACCCTTGGGAGGCCTGCCGACCATCGAAAACGACAAGAACTGGCTGCGGGATGCGCAGCGTTTCCCGGTGCTGGTGAATTTTGAAGAAAAGAACCTCGCCGAGTTGGGCGTTCGGGTCGGGTCGCAGGTCTCGGTCATCGTTTACACCGGCGATTACCCACTGATGAATAGACTGGCGCGTTGGCGCATCCGGCTAACCGCCTACCTGAGTTATGCCTACTAGTTCCCGTCCGGAAACGGCACTTTTTCGCAATTTCGTCGTCAGGCTACGGATTTCCTTGTGCGGAGTACAGGAAGTACACCTCCGCGGAAATCCTTGCCTTCCTAGAACTTATCAAAAAACTGCTCGTATCCGCCTCGGGAACTTCACAGTCCCTACCTGGGGTTTTTAGATGGGACCCTACTAACCCCATGGATATCGCTGGCCGCCGCATCCTTCGTTTGGCGTTGGGCACCTCCCTGGCCATGTGGTTCTCTCAAATGGCGGGTGGGCCGGTATCGTTCATCACAGCGGTCTTCGCATTCGTCTTCTTGTCACTGCCCTTGCCCAGACCGTCGATCAAGTTCGCAGTTGGGTTCGTGCTGATTCTGGCGGCGTCGTTCTTCGGCGGTGCACTGATAGTGCCTTTTCTGGACCACTATCGCTGGGCGGGCATCCTGATGTTCGTGGTGGCCCTCTTCCACAGCTTCTACTTCCCCGCGAAAGGCGGATCACCCGTGCTCGGCACGCTGGCGACAGTAGGCTTGACTCTCGCTGCAGCAATCGGCACTGTCAGCGCAGATGCCCTGCTGGGAATTTCCAAGATGGTCACCATCAGCGCTGCCGAGGCCATGCTCTTCGTCTGGTTGGCGCATGCCCTGATGCCGGACCCGCCACCCGACCCTGCCATGGCCGGCAAGCGCCCCCCAAAGCCGCCGCCGCCGGATCTGCACAGCGCCCAACTCAGAGCCATGCGCTCGATGGTGATTGTTTTGCCGCTCGCCTTGTTCCTGATGTTCAGCGGTTCCAGTACCAGCTACGCGATCGTCATGATCAAGGTGGCTACCATGGGCCAACAGGCCAACGTAGAGTCCAGCCGCACAATGGGTCGTTCCTTGATCCACTCTACCGTTATCGGAGGAATTGGCGCCATCATCGCCTGGCAAGTGCTCAGCATCTGGCCGTCGCTGGTGATCTACGTTCTGCTGATCGCACTCTCTTGTCTCATAGCCGGGCCGAAGATATTCCAAGGCGCCGCCATGCACCCCAATGCGGGCACCTGGTCGTACGGGATTCTCACCATGATCATCCTGCTGGCGCCAGCCGTCATGGATGGGGCCGGAAGTGACGGGGCCAGTTCCGCCTTCTACACCCGCTTGCTGCTCTTCCTGGTGATCGCCGTGTACGGTAGCGGCGCGGTGGCGGTATTCGACACCTTCTGGCCGGAGGTGATGGGAAAAAGTAAATCGCTCAAAGAGCAGCCGATTCCAGCATAACCAAGTATCTTGCCAAGAACGGAGGACCAATGGCACATTTAATGGCAGAAGAAGACAGCGCATTTGTTCGTAGAGCAGTTGAGGCAGCGATTCGAATTGGTCTGATAGCACTGATCATTTGGTGGTGTCTGCGCATCATCAGCCCTTTTGTGGTGCCGGTGCTGTGGGCAGTGATCTTCGCGGTCGCCTTGTTCCCGATCTTCAGTTGGTTGAAGTCCAAAATGGGGGGGCGGGGAGGTCTCGCGGCTGCGATATTGACCATTGTAGCCCTGGCCCTGCTGATCGTTCCGATCGTGATGCTGACGACCTCGATGGTAGGAAGCGTGCAATCCGTAACCCAGGGACTTCAGAACGGCACGCTGGCGGTACCACCACCACCCGAAGGCGTTGCCGAGTGGCCGGTGGTCGGCGAGAAACTCGCTCCCCTGTGGGAGCAGGCTTCCAACAACCTGCAACAGTTCATGGTGAAATACAAGGGCCAGCTGAAACCTCTGTGGAGTTGGGTTGTCGGCCAGGCGGCCAGCGCCGGCGGTGCGACCCTTGTTTTTGTCTTGGCAATTATCATTGCCGGTCTCTTGATGACCAAGGCCGAGGGGGCGGTGTCGGCAACGACAGCATTCGTCACCCGGGTCGCCGGTGAGGGCGGCGCGACCATGGTGACAACCGGCGGCGCCATCATCCGCAGCGTCGTCCAGGGAGTTCTCGGGGTGGCGGTCATTCAGGCCCTGCTTGGCGGTCTCGGCATGCTTGCGGTGGGAGTTCCCGGGGCAGGTCTTTGGGCCGGGCTGATCCTGATCTTGGCGATCATCCAGTTGCCACCGATCCTGGTGTTGGGCCCGGCGATCGCCTACGTATTCACGACCTCAAGTACGCTCGTTGCCGTGCTGTTCTTGATTTTCGGCATTTTGGTCAGCATGAGCGATGCCCTCTTGAAACCGATGCTCCTCGGGCGCGGCCTCGAGGTGCCCATGCCGGTGATTTTGATCGGCGCCCTTGGCGGAATGATACTCAACGGCATTGTCGGACTGTTCATTGGGGCAGTCGTGCTCTCCCTCGGCTACGAGCTGGCTCTCGCCTGGATGCAGATGGAAACCCCGCCTGAAGAGGAGGCCCAGAATTGAGCAGATTGAGCAGGAGACCCGGAATTATTCCGAGAAAGTATTTCAATAAACACCCATGGCCCATTTCGGCAACGCTGAAACACGAATCCGCCTTCAAGGGACCAATGCTCCTGGCTTGCGTTACGGCACCATCAGAGGCACAATGGCGCCGCCCTGCGGCGATACCGCCACAGGAAATCTGAGGAGGAGACATGAAGGTTCACGAGTATCAAGGAAAAGAGATCCTCGCCCGGTACGGCGTTCCCGTTCCCAAGGGCATTGTGATCACCGAATCGTCTGCAGCTCGAGCCGCTGCAGAAGAGCTTGGCGGGCGGGTCGTCGTCAAGGCACAGATCCATGCAGGCGGCCGCGGCAAGGGCGGCGGCGTCAAGTTGGCCGACAACGCCGATCAGGCGGTCGAATATGCCGAGCAGATCCTGGGCATGACGCTGATCACCAAGCAGACCGGACCCGAGGGCCAACTGGTTCGCAAGGTTCTGATCGAAGAGGCGCTGCCGATCGAGCGAGAACTCTACTTAGGCATCGTGCTGGATCGGGCCGAGGGCTTCCCCTGCATGATGGCGTCGAAATTCGGCGGTATGGAGATCGAGGAAGTGGCCGAGGAAAATCCTGACGCCATCCTCAAGGCATGGTTCGACCCCGATGTCGGCCTGCATCCCTACCTGGCCCGCAAGCTGGCCTTCGGCTTAGGGCTAGAAGGTGACGCCTTCAAGGCCGGCATCAAGTTCATGACCGCTCTGGCCAAGGCCTACACCGACACCGATGCCTCCCTGGCCGAGATCAACCCCATGATCACGACCACAGACGGCCGTGTGATCGCACTCGATGCCAAGATCGGCTTCGACGACAGCGCCCTCTACCGCCACAAGGACATCCTTGAGATGCGGGACTTCGACGAGGAAGATGAGCTGGAGGTCCGCGCCTCCAAGTTTGACCTCAACTACATCAAGCTCGATGGCACGATCGGCTGCATGGTCAACGGCGCAGGCCTGGCCATGGGTACGATGGACATCATTGATTTCTACGGCGGCCGGCCCGCCAACTTCCTCGACGTCGGCGGCGCCGCGTCCGAGGAGAGAGTGACCGAAGCTTTCACGATTCTGCTTTCCGACCCCAACGTCAAGGGCGTGCTGGTCAACATCTTCGGCGGCATCGTGCGCTGCGACATGATCGCGCGCGGTGTCATCGCCGCTGCCAAGAAGACCGGGCTCAGCCTGCCGTTGGTAGTGCGCCTCGAAGGCACCAACGTCGACGAGGGCAAACAACTGCTCCAAGAGAGCGGCCTGGACCTGATCGTCGGCGACGGCATGGCGGATGCGGCCGAGAAGATCGTCAAGGCCACGGCCGGGAACTGAGGGGTTTATTATGAGCATCTGGGTTAATAAAGACACCAAAATCGTCGTCCAGGGACTGACCGGCAAAGAAGGCCGATTCCACGCCGAGAAATGCCGTGACTACGGCGCACAGATCGTCGCCGGCGTCACACCGGGCAAGGCCGGTCAAGAGGTCGACGGTGTTCCGATTTACAACACAGTCGATGCAGCCGCTCTGGCCACCGGGGCCAATGCCTCGATGATCTTCGTGCCGCCACCGTTCGCCGCCGACGCCATTCTTGAGGCCGCCGACGCCGGGATCGATACCGTCGTCTGCATCACCGAGGGCATCCCGGTGCGTGACATGGTCAAGGTTCAGCGCATCCTCCAGGGCCTTCCGGCCCGCCTGATCGGCCCCAACTGCCCCGGCATCATCACGCCGGGAGAGACCAAGATCGGGATCATGCCGGCCCACATCCACCGCAAGGGCGGCGTCGGTGTCGTCTCCCGCTCGGGCACCCTGACCTACGAGGCGGTCGGCCAGTTGACCAACCTCGAACTGGGCCAGTCGACCTGCGTCGGCATCGGTGGCGATCCGCTGCCAGGCACCAACTTCATCGACTGCCTCGAAGCCTTCGAGGAAGACGACGAGACCACCGGCATCGTCATGATCGGTGAGATCGGCGGCACCGCAGAAGAAGAGGCCGCCGACTTCGTCGAGCAGTTCGTCTCCAAGCCTGTCGTCGCCTTCATCGCCGGTCAGACCGCGCCTCCAGGACGCCGCATGGGTCACGCCGGTGCGATCATTTCCGGCGGCAAGGGCACTGCGGCCGACAAGATGAAGGCCCTCGAGAAGGCCGGCATCGCCGTCGTCCCGACCCCGGCCGATATCGGCAGCACCATGAAGAATTTGCTGGACGCTCTGCCGCTGGCCGGAATGTAGCTTCACAAAAATAGAAAACAAAAAGCCCGGCGGTAACGCCGGGCTTTTTTGGCCATTACGAGCAATGCGGTGATAGAGATCCCTATTCACCGCAAGAATTGCTGTAATTTATCGCCTTCCCCGCAGAATTCCCGTATAATCACCGCAAGAGGTGCGGTGAAAATGACGTATATTCACGAAAAACCCGAATGGCCCCATTTCGAATGGGATAGCGAGGCTCTCGCGGCACCCCTCGCTGCAGTACGCCACAGAGAGGGGAAGCATCTTGGAAGGATGGAAGCGTTGGGCTTCAATCTCCGCGCAGAAGCGAATCTTGAGGTCCTGACAAGTGAAGCGGTGACGTCCTCGGCAATTGAGGGGGAGACACTGAACCCCGAAGAAGTCCGCTCGTCAATCGCACTCAGGCTTGGGCTCGATGCGGCGGGTCTTCCCAAAGCTGGGCGAAAGGTCGAAGGAGTCGTCGAAATGACTCTCGATGCCGTTGAGAATTTTGAGGCGCCACTGACCGCTGATCGCCTCTTCGGTTGGCATGCAGCGCTCTTTCCGACCGGGAGAAGCGGCATGAGCCACATCGCCGTAGGCGCCTGGCGCCCCGAGGAGGCCGGCCCTATGCAGGTGATCTCCGGCCCAACCGGTCGTGAAAAGGTGCACTACGAGGCACCCGCGGCCGGACGCCTTGAGTCTGAGATGAAGATATTCCTTGAGTGGTTCAACTTGCCCCCTGTGATCGACCCTGTTCTCAAAGCAGGAATCGCACATTTCTGGTTCGTCACCATCCACCCGTTCGAGGATGGCAATGGCCGCATCGCTCGGGCAATCGGCGATATGGCCCTTTCCCAAGCCGATGGCACCAAGGACCGTTTCTACAGCCTGTCCTCGCAAATCGAGGCAGAGCGAAGGGAGTACTACCTCCAACTGGAGGCGGCACAGGCCGGCAACCTGGACATTACCAGGTGGTTGGCGTGGTTTCTCAACTGCCTTGACCACGCGGTCAGGAATGCGGACATAGCACTTGGCGCGGTACTTCGAAAGGCTAAAATCTGGGAACAGATCAACCGCCGTCCGGTCAGCGATCGGCAACGCACGGCGATCAATCGGATGCTGGACGGGCCCGGAAACAACATGACTACCTCCAGGTACGCCAAACTGACACAATGCTCGACAGACACCGCACTGCGTGACATCCGCGAACTCCTCGAACGTGGCATCGTCGTACAGAATTCCGCCCGCGGCCGAAGCACGAGCTACAGCCTGGTCGAACCGCAGCCAATGTTGAAAACAAAATAATCAGGACACCGACCAACGCCGGGCTTTTTTTTAGTCAACGTAAACCGGCAATTTCCCGGGGTCATCGAGTCGTCTTACCGCAGTCGAAATACCGAAGTACTCCAGGGCGCTCTTCATCAGGGCGGCCCGATCCTCCGGTTCGTTGATGGTCTCGAACGGAAAGGCAAGGTAGACCAGTTGAGCATCCGGGTTGCCGACGCCATATGGCCCGGTGTAGTGCACCGCGGCAATCCGCGAGTTGTCATACATCAAGGCAACCTGGCCGCCGTCCGCCGGCAGTACATAGTCGGGGTAATCCTCGATATAGGTGTCCTCCGAGTTGAGCGTGCCGTACACGAAGTCAAGGCCATCAAACGGAGTCTGGTCAGCGCCGAGGACCCTGTTGGACCCGGAGAGGTCGCCAAGATACGTCGCCTTGAGGAGATTCCGGGTACGCTCCAACTCGATTGTCGTCGTGACGTCGAAGTCGTAACCGATTTCCGAACCGGAGATGAACAGCTTGCCGCCATCTCGAAGATAATCGAGCAGGCGGTGCTGGTCGGCAGCGGCAAGGCTCTCGTCCGTTCGACTGTCATCGCCACAGAAATAAAAGACGGCGTCGTAGTCCCTCAACTCGATCTCCCCGCTCTGCACCGCAGTCTCCGTGCATGAATCGAATCCATTTCTATTGCGGGAGATCGCATCGCCATGGCTTCGCACGAACGGATGGTTCCCAAGGGCCCAGCTCTGCCGGCGATCAAAATTGTCCACGATGAGAATCTTCACGTCAGAAGAAAAGCCAACTCCATAGGTATCGGTTGGATCACTCAAGAACGGCTCGAACTGACCATCCTCGTTCTCAACCCCATTGGTATCGACGGCGACAAGGCGAGTGTAGAGTCTGGAAGAGGAACCGCTGGAGGTCAGGGTGGAACTCGAGCTTGTGGAGGTCAGCGTCGTTTCATCCACCAGGGGATCACTCCAGGTCCTGCCATCCGAACTGACGAACAGACGGTAGCCCTGAAGATCTCCCTCGAGGCTCGGGTACCAGGCGACCTCCACCTCCCTCGTTGCCGAATTGACCACCCGTACCCATTTCAAAGTAGGTGCGGTTGGTGGGTCGAGCTGATCGACCCGCTCGAGGCGGAAGGCATCCAGTACCAATCGGGTCTCCAGACCGTCGAGGCCGCTCAGTTCGACAAAGGCCTCTGAGGATCCGCCACTGTCAAAATGAACCGGCGTCGGGCTGAGAACACTCCACCTACCATCGAAGGCGCCGTTGTACTCCACACAATGCTCAGACTCCACACCGGCGGCGTTGACGAATCGGTAGTGGGCACTTTCTCCCAGGAATCGGCCGCTGACCGCCATCAAGACCCGGTAATCCCCGTCAGCCTCGACGGCAGGGAAAATACGAGCGCGGTGGCTACCATCTTCATCCAAGGTGAACAGACGATAACCATCGATGAGGTCGCTGAGATCAACATCCTGGTCGTCGCTCGACCACGAACCGCTCAGCTCCAGATCGGCGTTGGTCATACTGTCCACACCGGCGACCTCGACATGAAGCGCTTCCACCTCGATCGTGAAATGGAATGAATAGAGCATCGGATTTGGAAAGGCCGCCAGATCGGCTGCTTCGACCTCGACGAGAACAGTCCGTGAGCTTGGAAACGGCGCCGCCGGCGTAAAGGAGATGAAATACTCCTCCGACCCACCCGAGATATTGGGCTCCACCTCTTCGTTGTTGACCCGAACGACGATTGAGCGGATGTCCACGCCCTCTTCGTCATCTCGGATGGAGAAAGCGATGCTGCGATCCGGTGGTACTTCTTCTGAGAACGGCTGCGGCTCGGGGTTGGCGACATAGGGGGCTCCAAATCCCAATATCTTGCGAATGCCGTTGCGAATTTCCGCCAGCCTGGGATAGAAATTCTCCCCGGGACACGCGGTTGAGGTGTAGTCCCGATGGCCCAGAAGTCTGTCCGGGTTGACGCCGTAATCGAAGGCCAACCAGCTCCAGATGGCCACCAGACTCTCCAGCGAGGCCGCCGTTGGGTATTCACCCGCAATGTCGTAGTTACCGAACAGGCTGATGCCGATGTTGCCGGTGTTGGCGCCGCCCGTGTGTGTGCCTCGAAAATCCGGTGGGACGCCTTCGTAGATTCTGCCGGCATCATCCATGCAGTAGTGATAACCGATATCCTGCCACCCTCTGCCGTTCTGGTGAAAATCCTGAATGAAACGCATCTCGGCCAGTCCGTCTTCCAAGGTCTCGATCCGTCGTCCGGCGGTGTGGTGCTGGGTGAATCGGAATGGATCGTGGGGCACGTAGTCCCCGACCGGTGGTTGTGCGCCCCACTGCTGCCGGCTGACGATGGATGGCTTCGGAACCGTATCTCCCTCAATGAATTGAACTTTGTCGGGCCGGTCAACAGAATCACTCTTGTCAGCGTCCAAGTCTTGAACGTCAGCAACTTCAACCGCGTAGATTTCAATGGTTCCGAGTGTCGTGATACCACCGTTGACCAAGCGCACTTGCATTCGAAAAACCACCTGCTCCCCAAGGTCCATTCGCCCCCAGAAGCGGCCATTCTCGAAGACTCTGAGCATCATTGAATCCCAGCCGCTCCACTGCCCTTCCACTGATTGAGTTCTGATCTGGAGAATCACCGATGGATCAGGAACCATGCCGTTGATCAGGATGCGATTGAAGGGCCTATTGCTCACCTCGCTGATCGGCGTCTGCCCGATCACCGCTCCGACACGCTTGGACAGCATCGACTCGCCCACTTCGAAGGCCAAGGCCACTTGATGATCGAAGTGGAGCATCTCGCCGGTTTCTTGCCCGGCAACGCCTTCAACAAGAACCACCAACACAATCACGACCAGAAGAATTATCCGACGCATTTCCCACCATCCAAAGAGGACTGTTGGATGATAGCAAGGGAGGGGGGTTGTGGGTGTTGCTGTTGCGGACGCGATTTGCAGAGCTTACGCGGTTTACGGACGGAGTCGCTGACGCGGTTTGCGGACGCGGTTTCCCAAACCCGGCCTTCGGGTCCGCTCCGCAGCCCCGCTCGGCGCATTTTCCTCAAGGGGCACATTTCAGAAATCGGGAGAGCATCACCCTTGAGGAAAATGACCTCGGCGGCCTACGGCGTCGGCCGAGACTCGATTGCTAAGGCGCTCCCCGAGGGTTGCCCGGTATGACTTTCTTCGCAACGGCACCGACTTCGGGAGGTCTGCCCGGTGGAGAAAGTCAAACCCCGCACGCCCCGTTGGAGAGGGCGCTCTCGGGATTGGGCGTCGGCATTACTCGCACTCAGGAGAAAGGGATACTCTTCTTCTAACCGGGGCCGAGTCAGCGTCGCCTTTTCTGCGAGGCCGAAGCAATGTGCTGTAAAATATGGAGTTGGAGATCCCTAAAGAGATGGCGCGAGGCGCTTCAAACGGACCGGCATTCGGCCGTCCGCCAAGCACCAGGACATGAGTCGTCCATTAAGGAGGAGGTCCAATGACAAGATTTGGAAAAACATGTGTTGTGACCGCTGTTGTTCTTGCCGGACTGGCGGTGACCACTCCAGCTGTGGCTCAGCAATCACAAGAGAAGACTTCTGAATCGAAGGTGCATATTGGAACATATGATTCTCGTGCTTTGGCGTTGGCCTATTTTCGTTCGGAAGCATTCAAGCGCCAAATCACCGAGATGAAGGCTCAATATGAGAAAGCGAAAGAGGCAGGCGAAATGGAACGCGCTCAGGAACTGGAAATCCAAGGCTCAGCTCTGCAGGAGTTGATGCACAAGCAGGGCTTCAGTACTTGGCCTGTGGACAATATTCTGGATAAAATCAAAGGAGAGATTCCGGAGATTGCAAAGCAGGCAAACGTTGACGTCATCATCTCCAGGTGGAGTATCACCTACCAGCGGTTGGGGGTCGAATTCACTGATGTCACCGATCTCATGGTGAAATCACTTAACCCAGATGCGGATACCCAAAAGATGATCAAAGAGATACAGAAGCTGGACCCGGTTCCTCTTGAAGAACTTAAGAACCATGAAGATTGATGTGTGTGAATGGGGCTAAACCAGAACCCAAATCCCTGAGAATGTGCCGGTGTCAGGGATCGCGCAGCGACCGGCCGAAGGCCGGCATGCCCTTGACCACGGTTGGCCCACCAGCTATCAGCCCTCAATCTCATGAACAACACGGAGGAAATCATGTCACGGCTCACCATCGGACACGCCACGGTCCCGGATGACGGATGCGGTCAACGGACGCCGTCACGGACCCGGTCGCGGACGCGGTCGCGGTCGCGGACGCGGCCCCGGTCGCGGTTTACGGTTCGCGGTAATCCAACCCCGGCCTTCGGGTCCGCTTCGCGGCCCCGCTCGGCGCATTTTCCTCAAGGGCCACATTTCAGAAATCGGGAGAGCATCACCCTTGAGGAAAATGACCTCGGCGGCCTACGGCGTCGGCCGAGACTCGGTTGCTAAGGCGCTCTCCGTGGGTTGCCCGGTAAGACTTTCTTCGCAACAGCACCGACTTTGGGAGGTCTGCACGATGAAGAAAGTCATACCCCGCACGCCCCGTCGGAAAGGGCGCTCTTGAGACTTCAGATGTCAAAAAATACGGAAATGATCTCAGACCCCAGTCCCGCGATCGGCTCGGAACCTGGCCATGATCGGACTCGGGGATGTGCGCACCAGGTCGGCCAGAGGGCCCTCATCGACCACTTGACCTGCCTCAAGAACCATCCCAACGTCACACAGTCGGGTGGCCTCCCAGGGGTCGTGGGTCACAACGACCAGTGTGACCCCCTGTTCCCGGGTCAGACGCTCCACCTCCTGAAGGATCTCCTCCCGGGTCACCAGATCGAGGCCCGTGAAAGGCTCGTCCAGCAGCAGGATCTCCGGTTCGACCGCCAGGGCCCGAGCCAGTGCGACCCTTTGCTGTTCGCCTCCAGAGAGGGCGCCGGGAAGCCGACGAGACAACTGTCCTACTCCACAGCGCTCAAGTGCGGCAGCGGCCCTGATCCGGGCCTCCGCACGGCTGAGACGGAGCCCGGCAAGCCCCAGTCGGACATTCTCTTCGGCGTTCAAATTCGGCCACAGTCCCAGATCCTGAGAGACCATGGTCATCCGCCTCTTCTCGGGCGCCACCCGGATCCAGCCCGGTTCGGAGAACACTTCGCCGTGCCTGAGCACCAGACCGTCAACCGGCGCCTCAAGGCCCGCAATGACTCGCAATAGGGTCGACTTGCCGCTGCCGGAGCGGCCGATCACCGCGAGATGGGCGCCGCGCTCAACCGACAAACAGACACCGTCAAGGACTTTCTGCGAGTCATACTCGAACCCGATATCCTGCAACTCCAGCACAATGCTCCCCTCATCCCGGCGCGCCTTCATCCTTCACCCTTCATCCTTCATCCTTCACC
>JAUXDC010000292.1 GCA_030618605.1 Holophagae bacterium
TCTGGGAGGGCAGTGGCACAATGGTCTTGAGTTCAGCTGGAGGAAAACATGAGTGTATCGAATGACAGTCCTGCTTTGGTCGTTGGTCCCGAAGAACTGGCGGCGATTGATTCATCGCCTTCGACGATGGCCGGGATTCCCGGAAGCCGGATGTTCGAAATTCGCGACGCGTTGTCGGTCTATCGCAAGCGACACCCAGGTGAAACGGATTTTGATGCCAGTCAGGGTGACGGTGGAGCCTCACTTCCTGGAGTGCCGGATTTCATCCTCGACGAGGCCCACCGTCTTCAAAAGGACCATGGCACCGGCTATGACAAGCCCTTCGGCACGGAGGCCTTCAGACGTGCAGTCGTCGAAGACTACTGGGCGCTCGATTCAACGACAGGTTGGGGATCAGCCAACGTCATAGCATGTCAGGGAGGCCGTGACGCCCTGCTCAAGGCTTACGAGGCGATTCAGTTCCTTGGCCATGGAAGGCGGGGTGACTTCATCGTCGTGTCCCGGGTTCCCTGGATCTCCTACAACTGGGGACCCTATGCCGTCGGCAGCAATGTGCTGCTGGCCCCAGGGGATGAGGATGATGCATGGGCCTTGACTCCTGACGGTATCGCCGCGTGCTGCGAGCGAGCGCATCAACTTGGAGGGCGGAAAGTCGCTGCCGTGATCATTACATCCCCGGACAATCCCACAGGCCGCAGTATCAGTCTGGAGCGACAGGTCGAACTGGCTCGGGCCGCATTTGCCCGGGGTATACCGTTCGTTGTTTTGGATTGGATCTACCATCGGGTCAGCGACAGTGGCGCCCATGACCTCAATCAATTTCTCGGCAGACTTGAACCTGGAGAACGCGAGCGCTGCATCATCCTTGACGGCATTACCAAGTCGCTGGGTGGCAGCAATATCAGAAACGCGCACTTACTGGCCTCGGCCGAGGTTGTGCGGTTCATGCAGGGGCGTGCGTCCCATGGGGTGATCCCGTCATTCTATTCGCAGGCAGTGGCCGTTGCGGCCTATCGGATGGGTTTTGATCAGGCGGCCGCTTCAATCATCGAGCCGACCAATCGGAGTCGCAGAGTTTTGGAAAAAATCCTCTCAGAGAACGGCATTCGGCACATCATCGGTCAGGGTTACTACGCATTCATCGATGTTGGGCCGTCAATCGACAAGGCGAGCCTTGCGGACAGCGCCGAACTGGGCGCCCGCCTCGCCGAGGATCATGGTCTGGCCGTGGTTCCCGGTGTGTATTTCTCGAAATTTGGGGCGCGCTGGGTGCGGTTTTCCTATGCACAACAGCCTGAGTACACCGAGGCGGCCGGTCAAAGGCTGATCGAAGCCCTTGGGGGGCTCTGAGAATGCAAATTCCACCGGAAGTCCCGACGATGGGCAGTGTCGGCATGGCGGTGCTGATAGGTGCGATGGTGATCGTAGCCTTGTTGATCATCAGAAGAAGGGGAGAGAATTTCGATGGTTGATTATCCGGCACGATCACATGGGAACGACGGCGATTCAAGGGTGGAATCAGTACTCGAATTGGCGAAGAAGCTGATCGCCATGCCGACGGTGACCAACTGTGCCGAAGAACGATTGCACGAGGTCCATGCTTGCGGCCGTTCCATTGCGGATTTTCTAGGCAGGGCCGGACTCGAGGTTCACCTGTACGATGACGGTGCCTACCCCTCGGTTTTGGCGGCTTTCCCGGGAGGGTTGACGGCGCCGGTGACCCTTGGAGGTCATTTCGACGTCGTACAGCCTGAGCCGGATGATCGGCAATTTGAGCCAAAGATTGAAGGTGACTATCTCTGGGGTCGAGGTTCGGCGGATATGAAGACCGTTGTTGCCTCATACATGGTCTGGATGGCGGCTGTCGTCGGCAAGGGGCCGCCCTTTCCCCCGGTCAACCTGCTCCTGGTGGGGAACGAGGAGAACGGTGAGACTCAAAAGTGGGGAACCCCTCATGTCCTGGAGGCCATGAATGCCGAGACTGGTTGGACGCCGGAGTTCATGGTGCTCGGCGAGAGGACCGGCGAGGTAGGCAATGAAGCCTACGGGTCGGTGTGTACTTCAAACCGGGGAATCCTTCGCATGCGGATCGAGGGCCGAGGGGAGAGGGGTCATTCGGGCACCTCCGCGGTGCCGATGGATCTGGTGGACCGCCTGATAGAGGCCCGGGCGGCAGTGGCGGAGACATTCAAGCGTCACCTGACCCTGAGTTCCAACGATGGATGGGAATCCAACGCCAGGGTGCCTTTCCTCAACGTCGGGGAGCCGGGCGTCTACAACATTACCGCCGGGGAAGGTGTTCTGGGCCTGGAAGTTCGGCCCATTCCAGAGGACGATCTGCCGGCCCTTGTCTCGAATCTCAAGACCGTAGCTGCCGAATTGGGTTTGGAGGCCGTGGTCGAAGTGGCGGATGCCGGCATCGCCTGTCCGCCAGACAATCCTTACCTTGCCCACTTGCTGGCTGCTGTTGAATACACTTCGGGCGTTCCGGCAGTAATAGCACGGAAGAAACCGGGAACCTCGGCGCGTTTCGCCCCGGGCGGTAACGCCGTCGTCTGGGGCCAGACCGGCATCGGGCCGCATTCCAAAGAAGAACGGCACTACATCCCATCGATCGGACCCTATCTCAGAGTCCTCGACGCCTTCGCCGAGAGGTTGATTGAACCGGCCACAATCAGATTGAACGGCTCAAGGAAGCCGCTGTAGGGTGGGCCTTGGCCCACCATGCGATTCGTCCGACGAATTGCTCAGCCTCCGTCGAAGAAGCCTCCGATACCGCCCATCTTGCCCAGCACGGACCCTTCACCCTTGCTCTGACCGCCGCCTTGAGGCGCGGCCTGCCAGATGCGGCCTGCGAGTCTGCTGAAAGGGAGACTCTGGAGCCAGATTTTGCCTGGTCCACAGAGCTTGGCAAAGAAAAACCCTTCGCCACCGAAGATTGCGGACTTGACGCCTCCGACCATTTCGACGTCGTAGGTGACGTTCTTGTCCAGGGCGACGATGCAGCCGGTGTCGACCCGAAGCACCTCTCCCGCCTGCAGTTCCTTCTCAACGATCGTGCCGCCCGCATGAACGAAGGCAAGGCCGTCACCTTCCAGTTTCTGCATGATGAAGCCCTCACCGCCGAACAGCCCGACGCCGATCTTCTTCTGGAAGGCGATTCCGACCGACACACCCTTGGCTGCACAGAGGAAAGCGTCCTTCTGACAGACCATCTGGCCCCCATGCTTGCTGAGGTCCATCGGGATGATCTTGCCGGGATAAGGGGATGCAAAGGCGACGCGTGCCTTTCCAGAACCCTGGTGCGTGAAGACCGTCATAAACAGGCTCTCACCGGTCAGCACTCTTTTCCCGGCGCCGACAAGCTTGTCCATGAACGAACTTTGCTGATTCGATCCGTCACCGAAAATTGTCTGCATCTGGATGCCGTTGTCCATGTACATCATGCCGCCGGCCTCGGCGACGACGCTCTCTCCTGGATCCAGTTCGATCTCGACGAACTGCATTTCGTGTCCGAAGACTTCGTAGTCGACCTCGTCGGCGGACTTGGCGCCGGCGGGTGGTGGGGGAGGCGTTGCCGGAGCGGCGCCTGCAAATTCGGTCACGCTCGATGCCGGAATCCAGCCTTTCATGCCTTCGCTGAATACGTGATCGCTGGTGGAATAGGTTCCCGCGGTCAGCCCCGCCTTCAGGTCCTGTTCACTCATCGGACCGAGGGTCTGCCCGTTCTGTGCTACATACCACTGTTTTTCGCTCATGGTTTCTCCTTGAGATAGTCAATCATTTCGGAATGGGAGTATAGACCAGTCGGACTGAGTTTTCTTGTGTAGACTGAATGGGTCTGGAGGTCCTATGAAGTGCGCAAAAAGGTTGGTCTTGTTGTTTGCCATCAGTATGTCGTCGATGCTTTTCGCCGGTGACATTCAGGTATTGTGCGAGCCGGGACTCCGAATTTATATTGACGGGCAGTTCATGGGTCTTTCCTCCGAAAAGGAGGACGGTCTTTATGTGATGAATGTCGAGGGAGGGGAGCATAGAGTCTGGATAGAGAAGGACGGGTTCTTGTCCCAGGGCTTTGAGGTTGAGCTTCTCGACCTGCCGATCGAAGTTACGGTCGGCGAGTTCTCCCCACTTCCGGAGATGTCACAACCGGATGTTGTCGCGAGTCCAATGGTCACTCAATTGGTCGGCAATCTTGTTGTTACGTCGGCGCCTCAAAACTGTGTTGTTGAGATTGACGGCGCCTCCGAGACGAAAGACGCACCGCAGCTTTTGATCGGGGGTCTTGCCGTTGGCGACCACGTCATTTCCTTCTCCAAACCGGGATTCGATCGTATCTCCGGGGTGGTCACGATCGAATCAGGCGCCGAACTCAGGGTTCGGGGGAACCTCAAGTCGGGCAAGGTTGAAATCGTCCATGAGGGCAAGGGTTCACTTCGGGTCATGTCAACACCTTCGGGTTGTACCATCGGGTTCTTGGGAAAAACACACCAGAAGACCACTCAGAGGTTGAATCTGTCAAAAATCCCTGCCGGCGAGTATCCGATTTTTGCCACCTGGCGAGGGTTGGAATTATCCTCGAAGGTTTTGATCAAGAAGGGTCACCGGACCATCGTTGCAGTCAGTTTCATGAAAAAGGATGAACCGTGGGTTGTCAGTTACGAACCCGAGTGAAGCCAAGGGACCCGAAGAGTTGTTTCTATGTGTTTCTTTTTGCGCTTTTTTGGGGCTATTTTTCCGTCTTCGTGGCGCTGTTCTCGCCTT
>JAUXDC010000196.1 GCA_030618605.1 Holophagae bacterium
CCCCCGCCAGGTTGGACCCCTGACTCAGACCCTGACGGCGCCCGAGACCGGGTCAACGGGCTGACCTCCGCATTGCTCTCACTGGTGGACCGCGGCGGAGATCCGCTTTCTGACCCCGATCACGTTCTGATGGCATCAATCATCCTGGAAAACTGGAGACAGGGCCACGGCCTCGACCTGTCGGGCCTCTTGAAGAACATCGCGGATCCACCGATCAATCATCTCGGCGCCCTGCCCCTGGAAACCTACTATCCC
The DNA here is from genome assembly GCA_030618605.1 of Holophagae bacterium. Lineage (GTDB taxonomy): Bacteria > Acidobacteriota > Thermoanaerobaculia > Thermoanaerobaculales > Sulfomarinibacteraceae > DAOWGJ01. Next base: position 256 of record JAUXDC010000196.1, read on the forward strand.
AGAGACCGTCGAATGAAACTGGTGATGGCTCTCAATACCCTGATAGCCAGCCCGTCATTTTCCGCGTGGACCGAAGGCATCCCGCTGGACATGGAACAGCTCCTCGGACCACCGGGCGACCCGTGTGCAACGATCATCACTCTGGCCCACCTCGACGACCGGCAACGGCAGTTCTGTCTGGCTCTCGTCGTATCTGAACTGGTCGCATGGATGCGGCGCCAACCTGCCTCTTCCGGGCTGCGTGCCCTGCTCTATATCGACGAGGTTCAGGGGATCCTCCCACCCTACCCCGCCAACCCCCCAACCAAGGGCCCCCTCCTGACCCTGCTCAAACAGGGGAGGGCTTTCGGGACCGGCGTGTGGCTGGCCACCCAAAACCCAGTTGACCTGGATTACAAAGCCCTTGGCAATGCAGGCGTCAAGGTCATCGGGCGGCTGATCACAGAGAGAGACCGGGATCGCGCCCTCGAGGGTCTGGGGCTCAGCGGCACCGACGAAGGGCAGGACATCGAAAGGGTCGTCGGCTCACTTGCCAAGAGGGAATTCCTCTTTCATGACGTACGTGCCAAGAACCGTATCCAGGTGTTCTCCTCCCGGTGGGCGATGAGCTATCTCCGGGGTCCGATCGCTCTTTCGGAAATGAAACCTCTGTTCGCAAAACCCATTCAATCCGTGCCCTCACAAGAGCTTTCCATCCCGAGATCGCGCTCACTGCCTGACCAGGTTGCGCAGTCGAACGAGGACAAACGCTCCGATCCTCCGGTACTCCCGATCGATGTTCCCCAACTCTTCGGCGCCAAGACCGGCATGGTGAACCCGTCGCTCTTGGTACATAACCGGGTGACCATCGAACGGCGAACACTGGCCCTCGTCCGAACCATCGGCGAGTTTTGGCGTATCCCTATTGACCAGCGGGGAACGCCTCTCTGGGATGATGCAGAACTGCTTGCGACTGAGCCTGAACTTGAGGAAATACCACCTCCGGGCGCCCTCTTTCCCATCGCAGCACCCGAGGCGCTGGGCAAAGAACTCAGTTCGGCGGATCGCTCATTCGTCAAATGGCGGGCACGCCGGACACTGGGAATCCTGGCCAACACCAAACTCAAATGCGTTGCGGACAAGGACGAGAGTCGAGGGGAATTCTTGGACCGCTGTCTGGAAATGGCAGACCGGGCTGACGACAAACGTCAAGAAGCCGCTCGCCGGAAATTCGAGCGCAAGATCGACACCCTCAAACGAAGGCTGGAACGAGAATGCGATGAACTTGACCGGGACCAGGTCGAACTTGGCGCCCGGCAATCCGAGGAGAAGTTGGGCATGATCGAGGGCCTTTTTTCCGTCCTTCTGGGCTCCCGCAGCCTGCGTTCGGCTGCAGGCAAGGCAACCTCAAAACTCAAGACCTCGGCGGGAAAGCGGCGGATGCGTCAAAAGGCTGAAGCCTCCGTGCAAGAGTCCGAGCATGAGATCGACAGACTCGAGCACCAACTTGAGGACCTCGCCGAAGAAATGTACGGCGAAATCGACGCCATCGCCGCCGCATCTGGTGAAATCGCGAACACCCTTGAAGAGGTTGCTATTCGTCCCAAACAGGCGGATGTGACCGTCAAGGAGATTTCTCTGGTCTGGGGGGACTAACTGGAGCCCGCTCCACAAACTAATACTGGATACTTGATACTGGAAACTCAATTTCACTTTTCCATACAACTCGAGAACAGAGCTTGAGTATCGAGTATCAAGTACTCACTCCCCTCAATCCGAGACCCAATCCGGCAGCCTGGAGCCAATGATCGGGATCCGGTCGCTGCTGATCACGCCGTCTCTCGAGCTGATGACCTTCCGCACCGCCGCGACCACTTCGGGATCGAATTGTTTCCCGGCCTCCGCATGGAGTTCCTGCATGGCTACATTCGAGCTTTGGGCCGCCCGGTACGGCCGATCACTGGTGATCGCGTCCCACGTGTCGACAGCGGCTATGATTCGCGCCTCTAAAGGGATTTCATCACCCTTCAGTCCAAAATACCCCGGATACTTGAGGGTCTTGGCATCGGTGCCGCCGTCCCATCGCTCCTGATGATACCGAATGAACGGAATCGCCGGCCCCAGGATATCGACACTTTCAATGATCTCCACACCAACAGTAACGTGACGCTCGATGATCTCCCGCTCTTCCAAGGAGAGGGGCCCGGCCTTATTGAGAATATGTTCCGGGACCCCGATCTTCCCAACATCATGAAGAAGTGCGGCGAAACGAAGCATTTCCAATCTCGGGCCCATCAAACCCAGTTCTTTCCCAACGGCCACAGCCAATTTTGCAACCCGCTGCACATGACCCTGAGTCAACGGGTCCTTGGCCTCCACAGCGGCCGCAAGCGCGGTGACGACCCGTTCGAAGTTCTCCTGCAAGAGGCACCGGTGCTCATCCAATTCACGTACCAGAGTGTCTGCTCTCCCCCAGGCCAGGCCAACGACCAGTGCCGCACCGACGAAAACCACCAGGTTGAGGTAGCTTGAGAACAACTCCGCGAACAGCCCCATGCCCTCCTGGTGTGCTTGAATGCGAACGACTTGAATAATGTAGGCGATTCCCGAAACGGCGTTAATCTGAAGCGCCGCTCCTACCCCTCCCCTGACAGCCGCCCACAGGATAGGAATCAGCAGCAGCGAGGCGATCCAGTGAACCCCGAAAAGCGCAAACCAAAGGGTCAGTTCCATCGCAACAAAGACGACAACGATCATCACCATCGGCTTGGCGACGGTGGCCGGTGATCCAACCCAACCCCGGTACAGACGAACGAAATCATCAACCAGCACGAGGTCCGGCCGCACCATCAACACAACGGGAACAGCCAACAACATAACAGCGACCAGATCACCGAGAAACCACCCGAAAAAGGAAACAAAAGCCTGTCCGACACTCATCTGCGGCTGGCTCAGCAGGATCAACGCCGGCAGGGCCACCAGAGCCGAGACCAGTGTCGGCACAATGGCGACAGCTCCCAAAAACTGGATGCATCGATACTCTCTCGCCCGCAGGCGCTTCACAACCAGGGCGGGAATCACAGCCTGCAGAGCCGCAGCGAACGCAAAGAATGCGATACGACCCGGTGTCGTTGACAACCCCCACGGGGTCAGGCAATAACCGATAAAGACCGCTCCAACTCCCCACCACCTGAGGAACAGACCCGCAAGGACCGCGACCGCCGAGGCTGGAAAAATCAGGGCAACGCTACCCGCCACCTTGAATTCGATTCCTGCTCTATTGAGCATTGCGATGCCCGCCGTCGTTGCAACCACTCCCAGCAGGATGGTGAGAGCTCTCCCCGGGCCGTCGCTCATCCAGTTTCGAACGGTCTCAAGGGTGGTTGGTGTGAACTTACGGCGAGAGCTCATGGTGCAGGTCTGAACCGAGGATACCATTGATGTGCCCTCATCGGCTTGAGTCGGCACTGTGTAGAATCAGCCGGTGGAAAAACGAACATCGACGAGTCTCAGACGAAGTCTCTTCGAGGTAACTGTCCTCGCAGGCGTATTCTTCGTCGACCAATGGGTCTTGAGGGGGCTCTCCAACCCCCTGTTCGAGATTCCAGCTCTCGGTGTTGTTGTCTGGGTTTTCGTGATATCGATCAGGCGCCGAGGTGGATTCGAACGGCACCTTCCGCATGCGGCCGGGAAACCCCGTAGGGCGTGGCTCGAGACGTTCGCCGCAACCGCAATTCCTGCAGTTGTGCTACTGGCCTGGGGCGTCTCGATCCGGGGACCCTACGATGAAATACCCTTGAAAATCGCTCAGGCGAGCGTCTTGGGCCTGCTGGTTTGGGTCAGCCAACATCTGGTCTGGGCCTCATTGCAACAGGTGCTTCTCCAACTGTTTCTCCGTCCCGTGATTGGTGAGATTCTCAAGAAACCGGCCATCGCAACAGCAGCCACAGCCATGCTTTTTGGTCTTCTCCACCTCCCCTGCCCAATTCTGGCTGTTTCGACCATGATCTTGGGGGCGATGTGGATGATTCTCTTTTCCCGGCATCGTCGGATCGTTCCGTTGATCGTTTCTCATGCCACGCTCACGGCCCTCGCTTTCGTCATCGTGCCCCCTCAATGGAGTTGCGAACTCAACGTCGGTGTTGCGGCCCAGAGAAAACAACCCAAGTATCGTGTGCTCAGACTGTCTGAAACCCGGGAAATATTGGAGACTGTGACCTCCGACGACTATTTCAAATCCAAAGGTGGAACCAACCAGGATTTCATTAAATCACTGTATCGAGATATGCTACGCCGGACCCCGGCTGATGCCGAGGTACAACACTGGCTTGACCGTATGAACGAGGACATGTCCCGAAATCGGGTTGCCGTTGCTTTTGCCGGGACCCAGGAGTTTCGGAAGAGATCCTTGAAGCAACAAGAAGACATCACGAAAGGAAATCGATGACACCGACTACAGTTCAGAACCATATTCTTTTTGCACTCTTCGCAGTTGTGCTGTCATGTGCTGCTACCGTAGGCGTCGCTCAAGATATCCAAACCATCTCCCACGGAGCCCGGGTCGATATCACCGGCTCTCTGGTTCCCGGCAAGCTGACCTTGATTGATTTCTACGCCGATTGGTGCGGCCCGTGCCGTTCTATCGCCCCAAAGCTCGACCGCCTGGCCGCCGCCAATCCTGACGGCCTGGCGATCCGGAAGGTCGACATCATCAACTGGGACTCCGCCGTGGCCGCCCAGTACCGGCTCCAGTCCATTCCTCACCTCAAACTCTTTGATGAGAACGGACAACTCCTGGCCGAGGGCAACGCGCGCCATGTGATGGGACTACTGACGAACCGCCTCGGCGGCGCCGGCCTTGGCGGCGGTATGGGAATCGGGACCGGACGTTCAATGGCGCCGGTTTTCATTCTCGGTGGCCTGGCGTTTCTGGCCGTATTTCTTCTTCTAAGAGGCAAGTCTTCGCCGAAATCTCCAGGCCCGCAAACGATCCCCACTCACAGGTCCGATGAACAGACGGCCTCGGGCTGGTTTGTCATGATGCAGAACAGCCTCGAAGGCCCCTTCTCCGAAGAAGACCTCGAAGAGTTGCTCCGGCGTCGAAAAATCCCGGGGGATGCCAAGGCCCGGCGTCACGGCCAGTCAGCCTGGACGACTGTCGGAGAGGTCGTTGAACATTTAATGTAGGGTGGGCCTTGGCCCACCATAGCTTCATCCATGGACTCAAATTGGTGGGCCAAGGCCCACCCTACTCATGATGGAATAGCGTTTTGGATCCCTACCATGATCTCGGAACCCGACCCGTTCGACGATCGATCGCCCACTGGTAGAGTTCCTCATACCGTGCGGCCGAGTCCTCCCAGAGGAACCGCTGCTGCATCGCTCGAATACGCATTGAATTGATCAACTCACGCCGGTGATACCATGTCCACACGGCCCAACCGACGGTGTCATAAATCGCACGCGGGGTCAGCAGGTCAAAGACAAACCCGGTCCCTTCTCCAGTCTTCGGATCCAGGTTTTCGACGGTGTCTGCCAGTCCCCCGGTTCGATGCACGATCGGCAGCGTTCCATAGCGCAGGGAATACATCTGGTTGAGCCCACACGGCTCGTAATGGCTCGGCATCAAGAAAAAGTCGCTGCCTGCTTCGATCAAATGCGCCACGCGGTTGTCAAAGGCCAGTTTGACTCCAAGATTCGGCAAGGCGGCATCGAGATTGGCCAGTTCCTCCTCGCACCACTGATCGCCGGTTCCAAGAATGACGACATCGACCTCGTAGTCCGAACAGATGTCGTAGAGCGAACCATGAGTCGGACCACACAGTTCTCCAAAACCCTTCTGGTCCGCCAGACGGGACACGATGCCTATCATCGGGCGCTCCGGGTCGTTGGGCAGACCGAAGGCATCCTGAAGCGCAACCTTGTTGACCGCTTTGCCGTCCATCGAAGCCTCGGAGTATTTCTGAGGTATGAGCGTGTCCTTCTCCGGGTTCCACTCCTCGTAGTCCATGCCGTTGAGCACACCAAAAAGATCATCCGACCGATGCCGCAGAAGAGCGTCCATCTGGTGTCCGTGTTCGACAGTCTGAATCTCACGGGCGTAAGTCGGTGACACCGTTGTCAGAATATCGGCATTGCGCAGCCCGGCCTTGAGCAGATTGAGTTTGCCGAAGAACTCAAAGCCCAAACCGTGGTAGTGCTTCCAATCCAACTGAGTAATGTGGATGTCCTCCTTGGGATAGACACCCTGATACCCCAGGTTGTGAATGGTCAACACACTTCCAGTCTTTTTGAAGGGGCCGGTCTGTTCCCAGGTATTGAGGTAGACCGAACTCAAGGCGGCAGGCCAATCGTGACCGTGAATCACCTCAGGAATCCACCCAAGACTCTTACACAACTGAAATGCCCCGCGGCACAAGAGGGTGAATCGTTGCACATTGTCCGAAAAATCCGGTTCAGCACGAGTCCCGTAAATGCCGTCCCGGCCGAAAAGTCCTTCGTGATCCATCAGATAAACCGGTACCTCGGCGCTTCCTGAACGTGTTTTATAGACGGCTGCCCACGTTTCCCCAAATCCCAGAGGCACCCCAAGGGGCCCGGAGACTTTCTTGAAGTCTTCGATGTCGATGCCGTAGTACCGCGGCATCACGACCCTGACATCGTGCCCCATACGGGCCAGTTCGGCAGAAAGAGCGGCAACCATGTCCGCGAGCCCCCCGGTTTTGGCCAGGGGCACGAATTCACTGGTGACCATCAGGATTCGCATAGGGAACTCCCTGGGGGCTTTACCGCCCCTCAAACCTGCTCAAACGCCTGCTGCAGGTCGGCGATCAAGTCCTCGACATCCTCACAACCAACCGAAAGTCTGACCAGGCCGTCACTGATTCCGGCTTCAATCCGGTCTTCCGGCCGCATG
>JAUXDC010000353.1 GCA_030618605.1 Holophagae bacterium
GGGTAGCAGGGAGTGGGGAGCAGGGGGCGGTTAATGCGTCAGGGGCAGATGGGGCAGCATTGGGGTGGACATCGTGGACGGAGTGGACTCTGTGGACTGTCCACAACGTCCAGATCGTCCACCCTGTCCACTTCGCTGTTTAATTGCCTTCCCTTTTGGTTCCGGCTTCGACGGATCCCGTGTAGAATCTCGCCTTTGACGGCATTGACCGTATGGAGTGACCATGACCGAGAAGAAAAAAGATCGATACCGAGAAACGCTACACCTGCCGAAAACCGGTTTCAGTATGCGTGCAGGTTTGATTCGCAAGGAACCCGAGTTTCAGAAGCGCTGGGAGGATATGGACCTTGGGTCCGCGATTCGGAAGGCGAAGCACCCTGAGGGAGAATTTGTTTTCCATGACGGTCCCCCCTACGCCAATGGCTCAATTCACCTGGGGCATCTGCTTAACAAAATCCTCAAGGATCTGGTCGTTCGCAGTAGGTCGATGGCAGGCTACGACGTCGATTTCGTGCCCGGTTGGGATTGCCATGGCCTCCCGATCGAGCACAAGGTGATGAAGGAGTTGGGTGACGAGGCTCTGACCATGAGCACGATGGATATTCGCCAGCGATGCTCCGACTACGCCTCCCGCTTCATGACTCTTCAGGCCGAACAGATGCAGCGGTTGGGGACCCTGGGCAGTTATGACACGCCCTATTTCACGATGGATCCGGCCTACGAGGGTGCGGTTCTTGAGGTCTTCGCGGCTCTGGTTGCAGATGGGTTGGTCTATAGGGACCTCAAGCCGGTTCACTGGTCGATCGAAAATCAGACGGCCCTTGCCGAGGCCGAATTGGAGTACTACGACCGCAAGGACACCTCGGTCTTTGTGTTATTTGAGGTCGAAGATCCGTCAATTCTGCCTGAAAGCCTCAATGTACCGGAAGGTGGAAGCGCTCATCTGATGATCTGGACGACGACGCCTTGGACCCTGCCGGCCAACCTGGCGGTGGCGGTTGCCCCGACGGCCGAGTACGGTTTGTATCGAATCAACCATGACGGTCACGCGACTCTGGTCGTCATGGCGGAGAATCTCAGCGAAAAGGTCTTGGGCACGGATGCCGAACTTCTGGGCCGCTGCCGAGGTGCGGATCTCGTCGAGGGAGGCGTGAGCTATCGGCACCCGTTCATTGACCGGATTTCTCCGGTGGTTGTCGCCGATTACGTCACTCTGGAAGACGGGACCGGAATGGTCCATACGGCCCCCGGCCATGGCGCCGAGGACTACATGACCGGGCTGAAAGAAGGCCTGGACATCTACTGCCCGGTCCTCGGTGACGGCACATTTGACGAGACTGCCCCCGAATGGTTGCAAGGCAAGAGCGTCTGGGCGGGCAATCCCCTGGTTGTCGAACGCCTGAGATCCAGCGGGCACCTCTTCCTCGACGAAGTCTTCACCCACAGCTACCCCCACGATTGGCGCGGCAAGACACCGACGATCTTCCGGGCGACCGAGCAGTTCTTCGTCGCGGTTGACAATCCCTTCGGTGAGATGGGGAAGAGCTTGCGACAGCGTGCCGAGGCATCGACCGCATCTGAGATCGAGTTCGTGCCCGAGTGGGGCCGGAAACGTTTTGCGGGCATGATCGAGAGCCGGCCGGACTGGTGCATTTCTCGTCAGCGCTCCTGGGGTCTTCCGATCCCCGCCTTCTTGACGCCCGAAGGTGAGGTTCTCTTGACCGAGCAGACGGTTCGGACGATCGCCGCACAGGTCAGGGCCCATGGATCGGACATCTGGTTCACTGCGGCACCGGAGGTCCTTCTTGCCGATTACGATCCGACGGATGACATCGGTGCGCCGGATTCGGTTCGGGCGGCAGGTCGAGATGGTCTCAGTCTTCTGGAAAAGGGCGCCGACATCTTTGACGTCTGGTTCGAGTCGGGTTCTTCGTGGAACGGCGTCCTTCGCGAGCGGAACATCGGCTACCCGGCCGACCTCTACCTCGAAGGCTCCGATCAGCACCGGGGCTGGTTCCAACTCTCGCTGTTGCTGGGTCTGGGCGCCACCGGGCAGAGTCCTTTCAAGACTGTTTTGACCCACGGGTTCATCGTTACCGGTTCTGGTGAGAAAATGTCCAAGAGCCTGGGAAACACCATCGAGGTCGAGGACCTGCTCAAGCAGCACGGTGCGGACATCGCCCGCTGGTGGGTCGCCTCCTTGAACTACTTCAATGATGCCAAGGTCGAGTGGGAGTTCTTCCGCCTGGCCTCGGAGGAGTACCGCAAGGTGCGTAACACCATCCGCTTCATGCTGGGTAATTTGGCGGATTTCGACCCAAGTACAGACCGGGCGACCTTCGGACCCGAGGATGCGCAGACCCTGGATGCCTGGGCGATGAGCCGTGTGGCGGAACTGGTCCGAGAAGTCAATGACGCATACCTGAGTTACCAGTTCAAGAAAGTCCGTGAAGCTCTCTTCAATTTCTGTAATGACACGATGAGTGCGGTCTACATGGCGGCGGTCAAGGACCGGCTCTACTGTGGTCGGGCCGATTCCAGAAGGCGACGGCGGACTCAGACGGTGCTGTACGAAGCGGCCAACACACTGATCCGCCTGATGGCGCCGATTCTGGTTCATACCGCGGACGAGGCCTGGCTGGCGTTGCATGGCGTCGAACAGGACTCCGAGCGGTGCGTCCATTTGGAGTCACTGCCCGAGGCCCCGGAGGTTGTCGCTGATGTTGCTTGGGATGCGGTGTTTGAACTGCGGTCCGAGGTCTTGCGGGCCTTCGAACAGGCCAAGGAGTCGATGGAGATTTCCAACCCGATGGACGCCGGCGCCAGAGTGAGCATCGAGGCAGGGCGGCGTACTGCAATCGAGCCCTTTATGGCGGAACTGGTTGATCTGTGCGGCATGAGCCGTTTTGAACTTGTCGAAGGCGACAGCCTGGCAGTCGAGATCCTCGACCTGAGGGACGAGCCGCGATGCGAAAGGTCCTGGAAGAGGGATGGTACGGTCCGGGAGCGCTCCGACGGCGGCATGCTGTCCCAGCGTGATGCCGGGGTCGTGGGGGTGGAATAGAAGCTGTCAGCTCTCACCTGTAGGGTGGGCCTTGGTGATTGTAGGGGCGGGTCCCCGTGCCCGCCCGTCTCAGGTCAAAGGGGTCGAAAAGGTCAATGAGTCGAAGAGGAAGATGAATCGCCAAATGAACCCAATGTGGAAGGTCATCGCATGGCCCGCGCGGATCTGGAAGCGGTTCATCTCACCCTTCATGCCGCCGGCTTGCCGCTTCGAACCGACCTGCTCGGTCTATGCCGCCGAGGCCATCGAACGCCATGGGCTTTACGGCCTCTGGTTGGCCGTCAAAAGACTGCTCAAGTGCCACCCCTTCCACCCCGGGGGTTACGATCCGGTGCCGGGACAAGATGTGCCGGGGACGATCGGTGATCCTGAAAATACGGAATCAAATCCATGAGCCTTGAGGGTCGATCTTCCGGTGTGAGCCTCCGCCT
>JAUXDC010000279.1 GCA_030618605.1 Holophagae bacterium
GGTCTTCGCCTTCCACGGGAGAACCACCCCGAATACCAAGGTTCAGAAATACTTTCGTGTCGAACAGAACTCCACCAGGCCGACGATCTTCATCTATCCAGCCGCAACGGTCGCGGCAGATGGTAAATTCAGCTGGTACGAGCGTGGGGGGTCGGGGAACGAATTGCGGGATTACGCTCTTTTTGATGCCCTGCTCAGGGAAATCGGCGACAACTATTGCATCGACCCCGACCAGGTCTTCGCCGTCGGACATTCGCTTGGAGCGAGCTTCGCCAACAGCCTCGGGTGTGCCCGGGGCTCGGTCATCCGCGGTGTCGGCACCGTTGCCGGCAGGGTCTGGGATCCCAAGTGCACGGGGCCGGCCGCGGCCATGATCATCCACAACCCTCACGATGATCTGGTGCCCGTTTCGCGCGGGCTGCATGCGAGGGATTGGGCCCTAGCCCAAAACGGGCTGGACTCGACCGCCCGGCAGTGCGAACCCCAATCACTCAAATGTGAGTGCTACGGCCCTCCGGATGCGGCAAATCCGGTCGTCTGGTGTCCTCATACCGAGGACAATAACCGCCACGGCAAGTTCTACCCGCACCTCTGGCCCCAAGAGGCGGGTCAAGCGATCATGCAGTTTTTTGATTCACTGCCGTAGGAGTCTGTGGGGCATAGGCCGCCAGCGCGGTTGAGAAATTTGGGTTGATCAACCGGTTATCATTGCACGCACCTGATCGAAGAGATCGAGAGCGGTGTTGGTTCTGACTTTGTCGATAGCTCCTGCCTGGGCAAGGAGCCGAAGGTGGGTGTCGACCTCTTTAGCCGAGGCGTATGCGATTCGCCAGTGGTAGATTCGATCGCGGCCGGCGCGTCCATGGCCTTCGGAGAGATTGGCCGGAACCGAAGATGCTGACCGGATGAGATCATGCCCGCGCCGCAGTCGGTCGGGCCCGGGACACCGAGGCTGTCGCTGAATCTACCTACTGACGCTGTCCATCGGTCCAACCCTGCCCTTCAGCCCCGGCCTTCGGGGCCGCTTCGCGCCCCCGCTCGGCGCATTTCCCTCAAGGGCGACAAGGTCGGAATCGGGAGAATGCTGCCCTTGAGGGAAATGGACCTCGACGGCCTACGGCGTTGGCTTAGACTCGTTTGCTGAAGCGCTTGCCGAGGGGAGCCAGGTCTGGCATTCTTCGCATCTTCGCGTCAATTGGAAGGCCTGCCCGTTGAAGAAGGCCGGCCCAGGCGCCCCCGTCGTAAACCCGATCTTTCGGGAGCGCTCTGAGCCTCGAACACGGGTGGACACGGGGGTCCACCCCATAAGCACTAACCCGACCTTCTCACCAGTGTCCGGCTGCAAGGCGCAAACCACAACGACCTTCGGCGCTTTCTCGATTCGCTCGCTCGACGTACCGCAAGTATGCCTTCGCTCACTCATCTTGCGAGATCACCGAATCTCATTGCGTTTTGCGCCTTTCGCTTCGAAAACCGGTGAGAAGGTCGGGCTAACTTAACGGGAGAAATCAACGCGGGGATCCCAAGGTGTGGGTCAGCAGAGCTGAACCACCGAACGTCGAACGTCGAACGCCGAACATCGAACTTTGAAGTAGGAACCGGCACGCCGGTCGAAGGCCGGTGGAACGATCAGGTTCCGTATCCGAAGGATGCAGTGCGGGCAGCGCCCGCAGACGGACAGAAGTGGAAGGATCTCAACCGATACTCAAGGAGGGCCTGGGACCTGATATCGCTGGTACCGGGGGTCAAAATCCAAGCACTCGGACACCTCAAGCGCAGAATTCGACGTTCTTATGATCTACGCCTCATCTGTCAGATACGACTTGGCTGGGACGGGTTGCTGCGCTACGTGATTGTGCCTCAGCTTCTTTGTGTTTTTCTCAGATGCTGAACTTAAGTTAGCGCGTATGGGGGTTCAACCCTACGTGTCCTTCGCGGATAGTTTATGAACTCGGCGAAAAGACCACGACCTGGCTGGAGGCTCCACCGTCGACGTTGGTCGCGGTGATTTCAACCTCAATGGTCTCCCGATAATCTTCTGGAGGATCGACATCAAAGGCGAAACGGCCCTGGTTGAAATCCAGCCAGATCGGCAGGGTTCCGCCTCCCTCGATCATCGCACTGAGACCGAGGACATCTCCGGCGCCGGAACTCTCGAAGGCGCTTGCAGGGAGAGTGTGGAGCATTTTCTCGCCGGGGGTGTAGAGGCACTCGGGAAGGGACGACATGATGGCGGGGCCTGTCTTCTCGTCTTCAGCGCCGACGAGGCGCCGGTATTGGCGGATGACCAAAAGGCCCACGCCGATCCAGACCAGAGCGATGCCGAAGCTCAAGAAAGCGAACTGCCGCGTGCCCCAGTCGAGCCACTTGATGCCGACGAAGACGGTGCCCGCCTGTATCAGATCACCAAAACGCCAGAAGAAGGTGTCGATCGCTGTCTTGGCGTCGTATTTGGCCTCCCTCGAGGTTGGCAGGAACAGGGCCTGTCTCGCAGTGCCCATCAGAGAGTAGTCGACGGCATTCTCCAGAATTTTGACGGTCCGGATGATGGTGAAGATCGGGATGAAGCCCATCAATCCATACCCGAGGAACGAGACGACGGGGAGTACGAGCACCGAACCGGCAACTCCGATCCATCGGAAGATTCTGGAGACCAGGAAGATCTGGATGGCCAAACCGAGAAGGGTGAACCAGAACATGTAGTCGGCATAGATTGTCGTCACCAGTTCTTCCCGGGCAATGATGTCGGCGCCCGCGCCTAGAGCGGTTTCGACATGTTTTGAAACCAGGTCGGCAAAGAGGAACTCTCCGGTCGTGTTGACAAAATTGAGCAGAACGATAAACAGGGCCAATAGACGCAGGTACTGGTCCTTGAAGACCACGGCAAACCCGCCGAAGAGATTGGCCTTGGGCTTCTCGGTCTTCTCGCCGGACCGAGAACCTTCGGGTACCGCCCTCTTGGCAGGTTGGCCGAGGAAGATGGTGAGTGCCAGGGTCACGGAGCCGATCAGCATCAGGCCGTGCAGACCATGGCTCCTGACCGCGATCTTCGCCATCTCCGCTCCGCCGAGGGCGCCGAGGTTGGCGCCGATCATGATGACGGGGAAGAGGCGTCTTCCACTGAGGTCGTTCAATGTATCGGCCGCGAAGGACCAGAACTGGGAAATGACCAGGGGACCGTACAATCCGACCCAGACGAAGAAGATGAAGCCGAACTGGATTTCCAGATTCCACAGCGTGTAGAACACCCCGAGGTTCATGACAAAAAAGGCCGAAATCCACGGAACCAGCCGGGCGGGGTCGATGCGGCGCCGCAAGGCGCTGTAAAGAGGCACGATAAAAATCAGCAGGCCGGCCACCACCGCCACGGCATAGCTGCGGGCTGCAGCATCCATCTCCGAGAGGATGAACCCTTCCCGGAGGGAGCGCACGATGTAGTAACTGAAAAGAATGAGAAAGCCCTGCAGAAAGAAGAGGGCGACGGTGCGTCCCTCGCCTGGCCGAATCTTCGTAAAGATCTTCAGGAAGCGTTCGAAGGGGCTCAGGTCGTCATTGAGAACAATCATTATTGTAGGTTTCCTTTTTTGCCGGGACCGTCCGACGTGGTATTGCTGAGGTCTAATCGAATGAGGTCACCGTTTTCACCGTGCAGTCGGGGGGGAAGACTCTCGAGGCCGATCTTCTTCGAAAAATCGGGAGCGGCCAGCGCTTCGACCGAAAGGTCATTCCCTGAGAAACGAACGACGGTGAAACTGTGGTCGGACTTCCGGTTGGTTCCGACGATTCGCCGGGTTCCACCGGCCAGACTGCCCGTTCCCAGGTGGAGGACACTGTTGTTTGTTCCGGCATAGAAGGCATGGTGGTGACCGCTGATGAAGGCGGCTACCTGGTTTTCGGTCAGAAGGCGTTCAAGGGCCCGATCGCGCAAGATCTGCCGTTCCCTTTCGACCGAAATCGGCCACAAGGGCAGGTGGGAGATGACGACACGATGTGCATATCTTTTTCCGTGCTTGCCGAGGAGCCGTTCCAGCCAGGTTCTTTGGGCCGGTGCCAACTGCCCGGGAATCGTTGCATCCAGTCCGATGAAGAGTACTTCACCGACGCTGAAGGCGTAATGGAGGGGAAAGTGGGCGGCATCGAGGAAGTCAACTTTCGGTCGGTGTGCCTTCCACTGGCGAACGAAGATCTCCCGTTCGAGCGCATAGGATTTCGACGCCGACCCGTCGTGGTTTCCCGCCACAACCGCGAGAGGGATGCCCGCTTGTTGGAGCGGTCGGGTGACGTGCTGGTGGAAGGATCGCCACATGCCCTCGACTTCGCTTTCGGAGAGGTGGGGGCGGGTGCGTTGTCCGGCAACCATATCACCCGCGCACAGAACGACATCGGGGCGAATCTCGATGATCCGGCGTACGGCCGATTGAACCCGGGCGCCATAGTCGGTTGAGCCATAGCTGCTGTTGACGTCGGAAATCACCGCCACCGTCAGATCGGCGGCAAGGAGCATGGATGTCGCAAGACTGATCGCTGCGATCGCAGCGCAGCGAATCAGGAAGCGTTGCATGAGATTTTTGCCTCAGTCGTCAGGCCCTTCAGGAAAGCCTCGGGGTCAAGGTCGAATCTGAGCCGCCCCGCCCTACAGGTCTCCCGCAGGATCGCGGTGGCGTGTGCTGTGTGGCGCACGACGAGGCTCAGTTGGCGCTCGGTCAAGCCGAAGGTGTCACGGAAATAGGTGTAGAGCGGGCCGGCGGCGCTGAAGTCCTTGTCCAGGGCCAGAAGCCTGCTGTAGGTATCAGCGCCGAAATGGCGGATCCCCTCCAACATCTGTGTCTTTTCGGCGAAATCGACGTAGGCTGCCCTGCCCCCGGCGTCGTTGTCGTTGATCCAGGTGCGCTTGAGAAGCACGGGGGAGTGGTTTTTCAGTTCTTCGGGGATGGTTGTACCCGAGGCCGCTTTCGAGTGAACCGTGCCGGCCTCAACCCAATACCAGGCTCGTTCGTAGTCGATATTGCCGATGCGGTCCTGTTGAGCAAAGATGAAGTCCAGCAGGGTGATCTCGGTCAGTTCCTTCATCCAGAAGACCATCTGTTCATTGG
>JAUXDC010000308.1 GCA_030618605.1 Holophagae bacterium
TGGTCACGATTGAGATCCCTCTCCATATATCGTTGATGGATCGTCGACCAGAAATCTCCCTGATTAAGCGCCATCTGACGAATTGCACTGTCCTCGACTCTCCGGGCATTGTCATACCAATTCATCTCAAGCAGAGAGCTGAACGCCTCAGGCTCAATCACCTCTCCGGAAGACAGCGCATACCCGGAGGTGACGACACCAAACAGTTCCCGAATGTTGCCCGGCCATGAATACGCTCGCATCATCTGCAACGACTGCTCAGAGAAACTCTTGGCAATGCCGTGACGTTGCTGAAGACGATCCAGGATGAAATTAACCAAAAGCAGCCAATCGTCTCCCCGTTCTCTCAAAGGAGGCTGATGAAGATGGAAATACCGCAGCCGAAAGAAGAGGTCCCCCCGGAAATGCTCTCCCAAACCGGTCGCCGACAGCGTCCGATTGGTCGCCGCTATGACCCGGACGTTGACGCGACGGGCCTGATTGGATCCCAGCGGTGTGAACTCACCCGAAGACAGGGCCCGCAACAACATCAACTGCGCTCCCATGTGCAGGTCTCCAATTTCGTCCAGAAAGATCACGCCGCCGTCCGCTTCTTCAAAACAGCCCTTCCTGTCGGCAACCGCCCCGGTAAAACTGCCACGCTTGTGTCCGAACAACTCGCTGACCGTTAGATTGCCATCCTGGAATTGAGGACAGTTGACGGTAACAAACGGCCCATTCCGACGAGAACCCAAAAGGTAAATCGCCTGAGCAACGCTTTCTTTCCCGGCTCCGCTCTCGCCCGTCAGAAGAACCGGTTCATCGAAGTCGGCTACCCGGGACGCTTTTTCGAGTACCGCCTCCAGGCTCTGGGACCGGCCCACGATCGCAACTTCCCCGGAACGACCCCACCGTTCTCGAGACAGTTCGAGAATTCGGGCAGCCGAGGGCCCGAGGAATCTCGGGTCGATCTCCCCTCCCTGCCCAGGGTGACAAGGTGCTCCCATCATCGGCATGCGTTGCTCCCGGAAATCACCGGTTGACCCCAGCCGTTGCGTGGGCTAGCTTTGAATGAAGAGCAACAGGGAAAGGCGCCTGCGCCGAAAAGAGAGGGATTGCATGACCGAGTCCAGGACTGCACAGCCGATCGGTGAGAACGAATTTTCGTGCACCTTCACCGCCGGTGACAGGGTATTCGAAGAAGGTCAGACCGGAAATGAGATGTTCATCATCCAGACCGGGCAGGTCGAGATCCTGGCGGAAGCCGACGGCGAGGAACACCGGTTGGCTCTCCTCGAAGAGGGTGATTTCTTCGGAGAAATGGCCATCCTCGAAGACCTTCCTCGAACTGCGGCCGCACGAGCGATCACCGATTGCACTCTGGTTCGGATTGATCGAGGCACCTTCGACCAATTGGTCAAGAACGATCCCGAGATCGCAATTCGAATGCTGCGAAAACTGAGCTTCAGGCTCAGGGAAGCAGGACCGACACTGCTTGACGGCGTTGCCGAAGCACCCGTTCAACAGCGGGAAGTCCAGGAGAGGGTCGACATGAAACCACGAGGCGCCGTCACCGGAAAGCCTCGCCTTGTCTGCCCGGATACCGATGTGGAAGCTCCCCTCTCCCCCTCGGGCATCACGACCATTGGAAGGTTCGATTCCTCGACCGGCATCCACCCGGCTATTGACCTCAAGCCTTTGGACCACAAACGATCCACCAGCCGCCGCCACGCCGTCATTGAAGAACGGGAGGGTGTTTTCCTCATTCGGGACGAGGTTGGGGCGGCCAACGGCACCTTCGTCAATGGCGCCCGACTGGAACCGGGCGCTTCGGTCGAGATCGTCCACGGAGACACGCTCCATTTCGGGTTGGTCAAAATGGAGTTTCATCTGGATTAGACCGGCCGAACCGGCTACCTCCGGACGGCCTTCGTCAGCAACCAAGTCCACTCCAGCGAAGCTCAAATAGCCTCCGCCGCCTTGCGACGCTCCTCACCGCGAAGAAGCAACTCGGCCACAAGAACGGCCAATCGGTCGATCCTCTCTTCAACCAGGAGCTCATTGACCGCTTCTTTCCGGTTGTCTCTGACGCAACACAACCGCGCCAAACCGCTGAGAGACAGGGCCCCGGCAACACTGCGCTGTGCCGCACACACAACCAGCCGGCCACCTACCGAGACCAACCTCTTTGAGAGCATCAACAAGGTCCGAAAGGCATGGCTTGTCGCCGTGGAGGTCTTGGCAAGATCGACGACGATCAGGTTTTGGCCCTGTTCCATCAACTCCGAGACTTCACTCAAGAGTTCCGCCGACGTCGTCTCATTCAACGCACCGTCCGGTTGCAAAACGGTGATACCCCGTTGGGTACTGCTGTGGATCTTGAATTGCATCGATCCACCACCTATCAGAACGCGATGATCAGGCCGGCAACCAGACTCCCCTGGCTGAAGCTGGTGTCGTATCGATAGGTGTAGCTGCAGGTTCCGACGCAATCCCGGTGTTCCCACTCCACCAACGCCGAGTTGTCCTCGTCGGTTTCGCCCCGGTTGAACCGGGCCTCAAAGAGGAGTCCGAGCCGGGATGACAGCTCAATCTTGACACCGGCGCCCAGACCGTAGGTAAAAGCCGTTTCATCGGGAAGAGGCGTCTTGGAGTCGATCATCGATTGCCCGGCAGCGATCAGGACAAAGGGCCTTGTCGGGCCGTCCATGAAGTGCCAGACCAGACCCAGTTGCCACGTCATAACGTCGGTGTCGAGAACGCCGGTGGCTTCCGCTGGGACAGTTCCACCCGGCTCCTCGCCGAAAAAGCCGTGATTGTCCTTCAATTCGGTGTCCTGCCAACTGAACATCAACTCCAACCCAAGGGCCGGCGTCAGCAGGTAGCCCAGGCGAAGACCCAACTCGCCGTTGGTTGCCAGATCGACATCGTAGACCCCTGGTTGAAAGGCGTTTTCCTCAAGGACAACCGATCCGCCCCATCGATATCCAACCGTCGGAGTCAACTCAAAACGGTGTTCCTGGGCCAAGGCAGCAACCGGGGCAATGAATACCAAGAAAAACATCAGTCGTCGCATACTTCCCCCTCCGTCTGATCGATTATCATCACCGACCAGTGTACAGCCTGCAAATCTCAGGCCTCAAGGCGCTCAGCAAGACTCAAGATGCAGGATGGTGTTCCCTGCTCCCTGCTCCCTGCTCCCTGCTCCCTACGTCTTCACAACCCTCGTCCCGGCAATCATATCGTGAAGGCCCTTATGCCCATCGGTGAAGGCAACCATGATGAAGCCGATGTAGAAGATGAATCCGCTGGCCATGTATCCCAAGAGCCGCAGGCCCGCCTTCGCGTAACCGAGGGGCTCGACGCCGTCCTCACGAACTATCTTGAGCTTCAGCATCTTCTTGCCCGGAGTGATGCCGCTTTTGGCCCAAGGCACCAGCAAATAGCCGATCCCGACGGCCATGCCCAACAGCCACCCGACGAGGCTCACGACCAGAGCGAAACCCTGGCTCTTGGGCCCAATAACGGCCGCAAGAATTCCGGTCGGAACCATGACAATCATCACCCCGATGCTCAGAATGATCGAGTCAATCAAATAGGCGCCGAGTCGGATTCCAAAACCGGCAGTTTCCCCGGCCTGGGCGCCCGATCCCACAGCTCCCTTGGCCGATGAAGCCCTGATTTTCGGAGGGGCGGCCACGACCGGCGGTGGAGGGGGAGCGACCGGGGGCGCCGGCGCCGAGGCAACCGGCATCGGCGGTGGGGAAACCGGCGGTGGAGGCGCCTGGGCCGGCGGCGCTGCGGGCGGGGGTGGTGGCGATTGAGCATGGGTCGACTCTGCATCCCGTATTCCTGCAACATCGACCATAATCGTCGCCTCGTCCCATTCCGGATCGGAGAAGATCAAGGTCGTTCCACCAATCTTGATCTCGTCGCCATCGCCCAGGTCATGGGTCTCGGCACGCTCCCGATTGACCCAGGTTCCGTTACTGCTCCCAAGGTCCTTGATCAGAAAACCGGTCGCCGTCTTGGTGACTTCAGCGTGGTGACGAGATGCAGCCTTGTCATCGAGAGCAACGGCATTGTCGTCACCGCGGCCGATTGTCACCCGATCCTGCTCCAGCAGGATTTCCCGCCCCTCGGCACCCTCGGCCGACATGACTTTCAGAATCGCCATAGATTCCTCCCTCGGATGTACTTGCTGAAACAAGGATACCGCACCTTCATCCTTCACACTTCACCCTTCACCCTTCAGTCCCCCCCTCTCCCCCTCTCCCCTGCTC
>JAUXDC010000365.1 GCA_030618605.1 Holophagae bacterium
CGAACGTTGCCACCGGCAAAAAGCGCCGTGTGCCGAAAGCTCTTCTCCATGCCCGGGTCGACGTAGGGCGCCGCGGCCAGTGTCAGGATGTGGACCACCTCGACATCGCGAAGCCGGTCGGCCTGGCCGACCATCGCGTCAACGAGCGGTTTGGGCGTACAACACCCGGGGTGAATCCACACTCTGTGGCCGGACTGAATGTCCCCCACGGCCTCGGTGGCAGTGGTCACACGGCTGCGATAGATATCGGTCCAGTTCATCGCACCCTCCTCAGGCGTCGCACAGGGGCGTGTAGTCCACGCCGAAACTCGCGGCCAGACCCTCGCGCACACACCGCCCATGGTGGGTGTAGGTTCCGCGACACAGCGCCGAGTTGTCTCGGACCGCCTTCTCGAATCCCTTGTTGGCGATCTCCAACACGTAGGGGAAAATCGAATTGGTCAGGGCCCGGGTCGAAGCCCGTGACGCCGTCGACGGCAGATTTGGCACACAGAAGTGGATGATGCCGTCGACCTCGTAGATCGGGTTCGAGAAGTCCGTTGGTCTGGACGTCTCACAGCAGCCACCCTGATCGATCGAAAGGTCCATGATCACCGACCGCGGCTTCATCGACTTCAACATCTCTCGGGTGACCAGAACCGGCGTGCGCTCCCCATGGACCGCCACCGCACACAGGAAAAGATCTGAGAAAGCCAAGGCCTTCTTGATGTTGGTTCGGGTCGCCACCATTGTCGGAACCTCGTCGGACGTCGATCGCTGCACCCTTCTCAGAGCTTGAACGTCCCGATCGAGAACCACCACATGGGCGCCCATACCCCGCCCAAACCGGGCGGCCTCCCTGCCCAGTACTCCTGCGCCGAGGATCACCAGGGACGCCGGCGGGATGCCCGGCGCACCGTTGATCAGCAGCCCCTTGCCCCCAAACTCGTTGAGCAGCAGACCGGAACCGATGATCACCGCCAACCGGCCGGCAATCTCGGACATCGCCTCCAAAACCGGTGCATGCCCGTCGTCTTCCTCAATGATCTCGATTCCGACCGTCGTCAGCTTCCGGTCCAGCAGCGTGCGGAAGCCCTCTTCCGGCGCCACCGCGAGATGCCATGAACCAAGAACGATTTGTCCGGACTGGAACCTTTCGTAATCGCTGGCCGCAGGAGGCGATACCCGAATGATGAACTGAGTTCGCATCAGGACCTCGTCCTCGGACCAGGCGATCGTTGCGCCCGCTTCACGGTAGGCCTCGTTGGAGAATCCTGCCTCCAGGCCGGCGTCATCTTCGACCCACACCCGGTGTCCTGCCTGGGTCAACGCCCTGACGGCGGGCGGAGTCAGCCCGATGCGGTGCTCGAAGAGCCTGCGATCCTTGACCAAACCAATGTCCATGCCACCCTCCCTCAACGAACCGGTCCCCAAAATAGAGGGGCTCCGGCAGTTTGTGAATTTCACCACAATCCGGGTCGGGGGGCAAGGAACTCGCCCGGCGAAGCAAGGCGCGTCTTACCCGAGCCCGAGCCCGTGCCCGTTCCCGAGCCCGACGCAGAGGTCACCAACTTGCTTCCAGTCCTCCATATTCTCAATCACCGTCGCAGAAAGGCGACCCGTAATTGACGGCACCTCAAACTCTTCGTCTCAGGGCTGAGTGTTTCTTTTTCCCATCAAAGCAATGAGGACATCGTTGGCTGAGAAAACCCGGGAACGGGTTCGGGGAGACGCGGTCGTCGCACCGAGAGACCACCCAAACCCGCTATACTCCCACCCCCTGGAGGACTCCGACATGAGAGCAGACGGCCGAACCGCCAACCAAATTCGCCCCTTGACCCTGGAAACCGGTTTTATTCGCTACCCCGAGGGCAGTGTTCTCTACCGTGCCGGTGACACCGTCGTTCTGTGCAACGTCTCGCTCTCCGACCGAATACCGGGCTTTCTCCGAGGTACCGGCGAGGGCTGGGTGACCGCGGAGTACGCCATGCTGCCGCGCGCAACCGACACCCGCTCCGACCGGGAGGTCAACAAGGGGCGGCCCAGCGGACGTTCACAAGAAATCCAAAGACTGATCGGCAGGTCTCTGCGGGCCGGTGTGCGCCGCGACCTCCTGGGCGAACGCACCCTGACCGCCGACTGCGACGTGCTGCAGGCCGACGGCTCCACCCGCTGTGCGTCGATCTCCGGCGCCTGGATCGCCATGGTCCTGGCGTTGGCCAAGATGCACGGCCAGGGGCTCTTGCCCGAGTGGCCCATCAGCCACCAGGTTGCCGGAGTCTCCGTCGGCCTGATCGGTGATCAAGCCATCGTTGACCTGGACTACGGCGAGGACTTCGACTGCGACGTCGACCTCAACCTGGTCTTCACCGGCGACGGCCGCCTGATCGAAGTCCAGGGCACCGCCGAAGGCGAACCCTTTTCGAGGGACCATTTCCACACCCTGCTCGAATCAGGCTGGACCGGCGCCCAGGCGATCATGAAAGCGCAACTCGAAGCTGTCGCCCCCGCCCTCGAGGCCGCAGGCGTCGAACTGGGGTCCTAGGGGCCGGACCAGCGACAGAGCCCGCGACAGAGCCCGCGACAGCGCAGCGTCCGAGGCGGCGTACGGAGCGGGGCGGGAGTTCTGCGCTCCGTGCAGCGACCTCTTCGACCCTTCGACCGTTGACAGTTGACTACCCCCAGGCCTATACTCCCCGTTCATGCCTTAACGGCAGTTCTTTGCAATTTGAGCGGACTCTATGTCGGGGTGTGGCGCAGCCTGGTAGCGCATCTGCTTTGGGAGCAGGGGGTCGGAGGTTCAAATCCTCTCGCCCCGACCAGAGCACCGACATCAAAGCATCGCATCCTCCGCCTGTAGCTCAGCTGGATAGAGCAACGGACTTCTAATCCGTAGGTCAGAGGTTCGAGTCCTCTCAGGCGGGCCAGATATATGGTGGGCGTAGCTCAGGTGGTAGAGCACAGGATTGTGGCTCCTGTGGTCGGGGGGTCAAATCCCCTGGCCCACCCCATATTGTTCTTTATTTTATAAGAAGAAGAGGCGCCCGTAGCTCAGCTGGATAGAGCGTTAGACTCCGGATCTAAAGGCCGTGGGTTCGAATCCCGCCGGGCGCACCATTAGAATCAATGACTTAGAGAAACACTGACTCTCTCAAGAATTCCACTTTCTACCTTCTCACTACCTACCTCGATCATAAAATTGATGTCGGTACTCCCAAAGCAGTCGGTTCGAACATCCTGGATCTTCAGGAC
>JAUXDC010000319.1 GCA_030618605.1 Holophagae bacterium
AATTGAATCTGGCAGAGACCTTTCCCCTCCAGGATCCTATTGTGCGCTTCGCGCACCCTGGGTTCGTTGAAGAAGAAGCGTTTCTCACCCCTCCCCTTTTCGATGCGCGCAGCGCATCAACAGGATTCCGGAAGATAGAAGGCACGAATTCTCAATCCTCACGAAACCTCGGGCCTTCTATCTTTCGGAATCCTTGCCATAGTACTGCAAATACCACTCAACAAACCGTTTAACGCCCTCCTCGATTGGCGTCGACGGTTCGAAGCCGACAGCGTCCGAGAGCGCCCGTACATCGGCAGCGGTCGCCGGCACGTCGCCTGGCTGCATCGGCAAGAGGTTCTTGACGGCCTTCTCCCCGATGGCCTCCTCAATCACCTCGATGAAACGCAGCAGTTCCACCGGATCATTGTTCCCGATGTTGAAGACCCGCCAAGGCGCGGCACTGGAGGATGGGTCAGGAGCGTCGCCGGTCCACTCTGGATCAGGCTGAGGTACAGTCGTCATCACGCGGACGACACCCTCGACAATATCATCAATATAGGTAAAGTCCCGCCTCATGTCGCCTTGGCCGTAGACGTCAATCGACTCACCTGCTCGGATGGCACGGGTGAACTTAAAAAGTGCCATGTCCGGCCGTCCCCAAGGCCCGTAGACCGTGAAAAATCGAAGACCGGTCGTCGGCAAACCGTAGAGGTGGGAGTACGTGTGGGCCATCAACTCGTTGCTCTTCTTGGTGGCGGCGTACAGCGACACCGGATGGTCAACGTTGTCGTGAACCGAGAAAGGATACGAGGTATTGGCGCCGTAGACCGAACTGGACGAGGCGTAGACCAAATGGCGCACGCTCTCGCTATGCCTGCACCCCTCGAGAATGTTGAGAAATCCGACGATATTGGCATCGATGTAGGCTCGTGGGTTTTCGATCGTGTAGCGCACACCGGCCTGGGCGGCGAGATTGACGACTACCGAGAATCCACTGCCCTCGAACAGACGCTCCATGCCTGCACGATCGGCAATATCGAGGTGCTTGAATATGAACCGTTGATTTTTCTGGAGGATCTCGAGCCTGGCGCGTTTGAGAGAGGGGTCGTAATAGTCGTTGAGATTGTCAACGCCGACGACGTTCCATCCATTTTCCAGGAGACGCCTCGAAAGATGAAAGCCGATGAACCCGGCTGCCCCAGTGACAAGTGCTGAACTCTGAGTCGTATGTGATGTGGTCAAGAACCCTCCCTTCGCCGATCCACCATAACCCAACCCGGCGGGTTGGGTTATGATCTCCCAGGAGGCTAAAGGGCCTTGACGACACCCGAAAGGCGGCGCTGATTCAATGCCCTACACCCTCCTTAAAAGGGGGAACCGTGATGCACTGGACCTACAGTTGTCCGAGATGCCGTGGAACACTCAACCCGGAGAATGCAGTGATATTGATCGCCGAACATGCCGGGAAAAGGGTGTTGATGGGCCTTCACCCCGAACCTGGGGTCTACGAAATTCACCCTCCATCGGAAATTGACGTCAAACCCGGATCACGGTGGCTGCTGATGTGCCCACTGTGCAACGCCGACCTCCGCAGTGATCTCTCGGAAGACCTGGCCCACCTGGACATGAACTGCGGTGGCGACCCCCACCGGGTCTACTTTTCTCGCGTAGCCGGAGAACAAGCGACGTTCATCGTCTCTGCCGAAGGTCTGCTGCACGACCATGGGATTCACACCGATCAGTACGTCGAGGACCTGTTGCACCAAAGCTTCCGATAGCATCAACTTCACCAGGCGTTGTTGTTTGGCCTCTTTTATTGTGCCTTATTGTGCCTTTTTGTGGCTATTTTCTTGATGCCTCTTCCCGGCCGACCGGTCCCCATGCTGTCAGAAGGTCTTCGAGATTCCGTTCATGGCCGCCATTTTGCGCGCCACCCGGAGTGCCATCTCCAGACTTTGCTCGTAATTCAACCGCGGATCGACGAGACTTTCGTAGGACCGGCAAAGATCATTTTCGGACAGTCCCCTGGCCCCACCGATACACTCCGTGACGTTGTCTCCCGAAAGCTCGAAGTGAACCCCGCCGAGATAGGAGTCGCAGTCACGGTGAATATCGAAGCTCTGTTCCAACTCCGACAGAATATTGTCGAATCGGCGTGTCTTCATACCATCATTTGTCGTTTCGGTATTGCCATGCATAGGATCGCAACACCAGAGGACCGGGTGACCGGTCGAGCGAACCGAGTCCACCAATCCAGGAAGTAACTCCCCCACTCTCTCGTGACCAAGACGGTGGATCAAGGTCAACCTTCCAGGCTCTTTGCTGGGATCCAGCACTTTCAAGAGGTCTCGCAACCACTCCGGAGTCATCTCCGGGCCGATCTTGATGCCTATGGGGTTGATGATGCCTCGGAAGTATTCGACATGAGCCCCGCCCGGATCAGAGGTCCGAACACCGATCCATGGCAGGTGGGTCGCCAGATTGAACCACCCGGCCTTGTGCGGAACCTTCCGGGTCTGCGCCTGCTCATACCCCAGATGGAGGCCTTCATGTGATGTGAAGAAATCCACTCTGGAGATCTGCCCAGCCTGAATCCCAGCCAGGGTCTCCATGAAACGAAGTGAATCGGAGATCGTCTCAACCATGCCCTGGTATTCCCGGGCCCGAGGAGAATGAGCGACGAAGTCCAAATCCCAGTACTCGGGATGGTGAAGGTCGGCAAAACCACCCTCGACCAATGCCCTGATGAAATTGAGCGTCAGGGCCGAGTGGTGATACCCGTTGACCAATCGCTCGGGATCAGGCGTTCGCGATTCCTTGGTGAACTCCGGCGCGTTGACCAGATCGCCCCGGTACGTCGGCAGGGTCACGCCACCCTTGGTCTCCGTGTCTGATGTCCTCGGCTTGGCGTACTGTCCTGCAAAGCGGCCAACCCGAATGATCTGCCGCTTGATCCCAAAGGTCAGAACAAGGGACATTTGAAGAAGAATCTTGAGTTTGTTGGTGATAACCTCCGACCGGCATTGGGCGAAGCTCTCCGCGCACGCCCCTCCCTGCAGAAGAAAACGCCTACCTGCCGCCGCCTCGCCCAGTTGCTGTTTGAGTCGTTCAACCTCCCACGAGGTCACCAACGGCGGAAAGGCCGCCAGACGCCTCAATACCGCCTCAAGGACCTTCGGATCCGTATAGGTCGGCTGTTGAGCGGTCGGCATTTGCTGCCATGAATCGGGAACCCAGGTCTTCATACACCGGAGAGTCTAGCGGAAATGGGAAACACAGGAAAGTGGATTTCAACTCATCCCTCGGCGTCTCACCCCTGAAATCACAGTTTTGAATCCCCCAGTGTTGAGATTCCCCCAGACGCCCGACCACTCCCCACCGGTTCGTATTGTGTTTCCAGTTTCGAGTTTCCAGTTTCTAGTATCACCATTTCTCTTGACCCAATCAAACAACCACGGCAGGCTTGGCAGGTGCTGATCAAGATCTGCGGTATCTGTCATCCCCGAGACGCCGAAGCGGCCGTTGCCGCCGGTGCCGATCTCTTGGGTTTCATCTTCGTTGAAGGAACGCCTCGTGCATTGAACCCCTCCCAGCGCGACTGGGTCCGGGACCTGAAAGGCGCCGCAACCGTCGGTGTTTTCCGGAATTCGCCCTTGGATCGAATCCTCGAGATCCGGGACTCTCTGGACCTTGACTGGGTCCAGTTGCACGGGTCCGAACCGGATACTTGGCTGGACAGTCTGAACCCACGGCTCATTCGGCGAGTCCCCGTCCCTCCAGCCGGCGTCGACCGCTCCCGCGTAGAGATACTGAACCACCGAGGTGCTCTGCCCCTGGTCGATCCCGGGGCAGGCGACGGCGCCACCTGCGATTGGCAGAGCCTGGGCCAACGACTCGACGGCCTTGATTTCGGCCTCGCCGGCGGCCTGACCCCGGAGACCGTCGCCGATGCGATACGCGTCGCAGGACCCACGATGATCGACGTCTCGTCTGGAGTCGAACGAACACCACGCATCAAGGACCACACCAAGATCCAGGCATTTATCCGAGAAGCCAAGACCGCGGCCGCCATCATTGAATAGAACCCCAACCAATAGTGGAGCAGCCTGCTCCCCCTCTCCCCCTC
>JAUXDC010000272.1 GCA_030618605.1 Holophagae bacterium
CGACCGTGCTCTCGACGATTGTGAGCTCGAAGAAGTCAGCGCGTATCTCGGAATCAAGTACGGTAGGGATTTCAATGGCCTCGCTTCCCACTACGACGTGACCGATGCCGCTTCCTATAGCATCGACGTCAACGGAATCGCTAAATTCGACTCCGCGTGCCAAGGGGGCCAGACCTTCAATTCTGCGACCTCTGACGTCGTGACGATCGATCAGCCCAACCATCTCCTGACGGGCGAGTTCCTTCTTATCGGGAACGACGGCGCCGGGCTCTCCACTTCTCTCGACGTACCCGTTGCTTTCGACGCCCGCCTTACTCAGATCTGGCGGGCCGACGCCAATGAAGCGGCCGGAATGACGGTCAGCGTGCATTTCGACATGAGCACGGCCGGCGGTTCGGTGGATTTATCCAATCCGGCCCAGTTGGCCCTGCTCATCGATACCGACTCCACAATGATCGACGCCACGCTGCATGCATCCGGGGCTTCGG
Organism: Holophagae bacterium; assembly: GCA_030618605.1. Classification (GTDB taxonomy): domain Bacteria; phylum Acidobacteriota; class Thermoanaerobaculia; order Thermoanaerobaculales; family Sulfomarinibacteraceae; genus DAOWGJ01. The sequence goes on from JAUXDC010000272.1 coordinate 489, forward strand.
TCAACGGCAATATCGTGACCTTCGATGGCGTCACCTTCGCCCACAACGCCTACTTCACCCTCGCCCACCATGTGCCCCCTGGCCTCTACGTGCACAATCCCGGTCCTGTGGACTATTTGTCCTTGGCGGCCCCGATCATCGTGGCGCCCAATCTGGAAGTTGCCTTCAACAACCCAACGACTCTTCACTCAGCCATGGCCAGTATCGCCGAGAACTACCACGATGGCGCCGATGTGCTGGGAATCCAGGGCCAGACGGGCACCAGTGGCTCGGTCAACGGACTGAGCTGGAGCTGGGATCACACCATCGGGGTGTTGACCCTGACCGGCAACGCCAATGAAGCTACCTACCAGGCCGCCCTTCGGCAGATCACATTCAGCAATACCAGTGGTACACCGACAACTGCCCAGCGAAAAATTACGTATTCACTCGGCAGCGGACTCCCTTATTCCGGGAGTGGACATTTTTATGAATTCATTGCTGACCATGCCATCTTGTTTGATGCTGCCAAAACAGCAGCATCGAGCAAGAGCTATTTTGGGCTTCATGGCTATCTCGTAACCGTCACCAGCCAGGGCGAATCAGACTTTATTCTGCAAAAGCTCGGCGGTAAGGGAGGGTGGATTGCGGCTCAGAACACTTCTGAAAGCAGCATTACGAAATGGCGCTGGAAGGCCGGCCCAGAAGGGCTCGAAGATGGTGGGCTGGGAAGGGTGTTCTGGGAAGGAACGACCAACGGCCATGCTGTGGGTGGCGCATTTACCCATTGGATGGATGGCGTAACGCCAAATAGCGCGTCGGGCGAGTTTGCGTATTTCATCAAGGTGGGTTGTACCTGGGATCACTGTGTTCCCAGCAAATGGGATGACATCCCAAATAGTCAGGCCCAGGCGACTATGAACATTGATGGATATGTAGTGGAGTTTGGTGGTTTACCGAGCGACCCCGCGGTCCACCTCGCCGACGACGCCTTCGTCAACATCCTGACTCCGACTCTCGGCTTGACCAAGACTGCGCTGCCGAGCCCGACCGTCGAGGTCAGTGCCAATCTCGATTATACCCTGAGCTACGAGAACACCGGGACTGGCGAGGCCCTGAACGTCATCCTGCACGACACGATCCCAGTCGGCGCGACCTATGTCTCCAATACGGGCGGCGGCACTTTTGCAGGCGATACCGTCACCTGGAACCTCGGGACCGTTGCTACAGGGGCCTCAGCCTCGGTGACCGTCACCGTGACCGCTCCCTCGACGATCGGATCGATGACGAATACCGCCAACCTGGGTGCACAGAACGCAGCGACTGTGCAGGCGACTTCCACCGTCACGGTGGTCGGTCCGAATCTCGCACTTCAGAAAACCGGCCTTGCCCGCACGAGCCCCGGCGCCGATGTGACCTACACGCTGACCTATCAGAACACCGGCACCGGTGGGGCCGCCAACGCGACGCTCATCGACGTCATTCCAGCCGGGTCGACCTTTGTCTCGGCGACCGGCGGCGGCAACCACGCCGCCGGAGTCGTAACCTGGACTTTGGGATCACTCGGTGCAGGTTCGTCGGCCTCGGTCACACTGATCGTCGCCGCGCCTGCCACACTCGGCACGATCGTCAATAGCGCCACCCTCTCGGCGGATGCGCCCGCGACCGCCGTGACGGCTACGGTATCGACCCATGTCACGACCTGCGAGCCCAATAATGCCTTCCTCAATCTCGGAGAGCTCAGCAACGAGGTGGCCGCAGCGCCGATCTCCTATCCGGCTCTCTCGGCTCATAACGACACTCCTGTCGACATCGACTACACCGTCAGCAACCTGGTCGGCAACCCTCTGTTCGGGCCAGCCCCCTACAGCCCTGGATCACCCTGGGCGCCCTCGGATCACAGCGCCATGGCGACCGATAATGATGCCGCCGGGGGCATCACCATTCGCACAGCGTTCTCCGCACCCGTCTATGGTCTGAAATTCAATGCCAGTGATCTGGATCAAACGGGGGAAGCCGTCGAGATCCGACTCTACGACGGGTCCGGTACCCTGATTCCGCCCGGCGGCGTTACGGTTCGCACACAGGTCGCCTTCGTACTCGACGAGAATCTGACGTCGATGTCCTATGGAACCCAGCTGCAAACGGCTACGGCTACCAATGGCGGCATCGCGTTCGAGAATTTGACTAACCAGCCCGGCACGACCAACGACTCTGGGATTTTTGTGCAGGTCGCGTATACCCAGGCCATATCGGCTTTCGAGGTGGATGTCGTCCAGAATGTTACCGGCATCTGGATCACAGTGCCCTATTTCAACTTGCCTTGTATGACCAAGACCTTCCTGCCAGGCACGATCAACGTGCCCATCGAGACCTCCAATCTGAAAATCCAGCTCGATAATGCCATTGACGGGTTGCTCCATGATGTCGCCTTCACCGACAACCTTCCGGACGGCCTGGTGCTCGATGCCGCTCCAGCGGCGAGTCAATGTGGTGGCACGGTTTCTGGGGCCATTGGAGGATCGACCCTGACCTTGACCGGCGCCCAGCTCGGACCAGCCCAGCAGGCTTGCACCATCACCGCCATCGTGCACGGCACGACGGGCGGAGCCAAGGTCAACGATCGCTCGCGGATCCCTGCCGTGACAGGACTTGATCGCACCGGCGTAAACGCCAGCGTCGTCGTAACCCAACCCATCCTCGTCCTGACCAAGACTGCGACGCCCACTTCGGTGGTCGTCAACGGCACCGTCACCTACAGTCTGAAGTACGAGAATAGAGGTAACGGTACTGCGCTCAGCGCTCAGCTCGTCGACCCGATCCCACCAAGTGCCACCTACGTCAATTCCACCAACGGCGGTGTCTTCGCAGCCGGCAATGTGACCTGGACTCTCGGCGACCTTGCCGCCGGAGCTACGGGCACGGTCTCGGTCGTCGTCACGGCGCCCCCTCTCCCCCACACCATCAACAACCTCGCGACCCTGACGGCGTCCAACGCCGAGACCGCCCTGGACAGCGCCGCTGTGAACGTCTTCGGCGAGCCCGCATTCTCTCTCTCGATCCTCGATACTCCGGATCCCGTACTCGACGGAACCGATCTGCACTACACCCTGGCGCTCACCAACACCGGCATCGTACCGGCCACCGGGTCGACCCTTACGATGCCTATTCCCGCCGATACAACCTTCGTGTCGGCTACAGGTGGCGGTACCCTTACCGGTGGCAGCATCACATGGAACATCGGCGATCTCGCCGTGAACCATCCCATGACCGTGGCTGTCACGGTGCATGTGGATGCCCCCTTGCCCGACGGCACCGTGCTCGATGCGAGCGCCACGGCCGACGCCGGCAACCTGGCGGCACCGGTCGTCGCGACGACTCAAACGACCGTCTCTTCGAAACCGGATCTCCACGTGACGCTCACGGCGACGCCGGCCAACGTCCAGGGCGGAGACACCATCACCTATAGCTTGGTCTTCACGAATATCGGGACCGCCCCCGCCGCCGGCACGACCCTGACCTTGACGGTGCCTGGCTCGACCACCATCACCACGACAAGCGGCTCCGGAACCGTCACCGGCCCTGTGGTGACCTGGACTATCGGGAATCTCCTTATCGGGCAGAGTGGCTCCCAAGCCGTCACGGTACGCGTCGATACCGGTGTGCCAAACGGCACGGTACTGACGAGCGTTGCCTCCCTGACGTCTTCTACCACCTGCGGCACACCGCCGGCGCCTTGCGCCGACACCGACGATGCCACGTCGATCGTCGGCACGGCTTCCGTTCTCGACCTGACCAAGACGGCTCCGTCCTACGTCGCCCCCGGCAACTCGTTGACCTACGAGCTCAAATTCGCCAATACCGGCAACCTCGATGCGCAGAATATGATCATCTCGGACGTTCTGCCGGCGCATACGACCTTTATTTCCGCCTCCGCCGGCGGGTCCTGTCTCGACGGTCAGAACCCTCCAGGACCCTGTTCCGGGGTTACGGATGGAACGCATCGGGTAGTTTGGAATCTCGGTACCGTGGGCCTCGGCGGCGTCGGGACCGTGCATCTGACGGTCGGAGTAGAAACTTCACTCCCGGACGGCACTCCGCTCGTCAACACGGCAAGCCTTGAAAGCACTGATGCCGGCGGGCCTCATCCTGCCAGCGCGCAAGCCACGACCCATGTGACCTCGTCGCCGGCACTGCTTGTGGTCAAGACCGGACCACCCCGGGTCTCGGCCGGCCTTGTGCTGACCTATACCCTGGCCTTCGAGAACATCGGTACGGCTCCGACCACGAATGTAGTGCTCACAGACAACATTCCGACAAGTACCACCTTCCTCTCGGCCACCGGTGGCGGCTCGGAGACAGGTGGCGTCGTTACCTGGAACCTGGGCACCCTGCAGGCAGGCGAGAAAGGCTCGGTCATCCTCTCTCTGGAAGTCGACGACCAACTGATCACCGGAACGCTCTTGACCAACCATGCCAGTCTCTCCGGCACCGGGACCTCCACGGTCTCGAGCCAGAGCGCGACGACGTGGATTGTCAACGCCCCGCTGCCGGCCTTGAGCAAGACTTCGACACCTGGCGATCTCGTGGCTGCCGGGCAACCCCTGACCTATGTGCTCGATTTCCGCAACGACGGCAACAAGGACATGATCAATGGCGTACTGACGGACCAGGTACCCCTCGGCCTGGTACCCACGCTCATCGGCGGCGGTGGTACCTACGATGCGGGCACTGGCACTATCAC
>JAUXDC010000295.1 GCA_030618605.1 Holophagae bacterium
CCCTCCCCCCCTCTCCCCCTCTCCCCCTCTTCCCCTCCCTCACTCTCCCCCTCCTACCTGCTCGCTGGAACTGCTGCTCGACTGGGCCGGTCAACCCACCTTCCCTCGGGCTCCAGCAGGTCTAGGAGCTTCGCGTGAGTTTCGACAAGGGCCCACTGGCGTGGTTCGCCGGACACCACGTAGCGGCCAACCTCCTGATGGTCGGCATCCTGGTCTCCGGCGCCATGGCGTTGTTTCAAACCAAACTCGAGGTGTTCCCGGAATTTGACACCGACACGATCAATATCCAGGTCCCCTACCGTGGCGCGACCCCCGCAGAATCAGAAGAGGGTGTTTGCATCCGCGTCGAGGAGGCTATCGCTTCGGTCGAGGGTATCAAGCGCATTCGTTCCGCAGCCATGGAGGGTATGGGCTCCGTAACCGTTGAACTGTACGAGAACGCCGATGACCAGGAGGTCCTCGACGACGTCAAGGCCGCCGTCGACCGTATCGAGACCTTCCCGGAGGAGACCGAAAAGCCCGTTGTCGCCATGGCCGACACTCGGCGGAGGGTGATAACCGTCGCCGTGCACGGGGATGCATCGGAAAAGACCCTCAAAGCCCTGGCCGAGACGATACGCGACGATCTGACCGCCAGTGCCGGCATCTCCCAGGCTGACGTCAGCGGAGTTCGGAACTACGAGATATCGATCGAAGTGTCCGAGGAGGCCCTCAGGCGATACGGCCTGAGCTTTCAACAGGTCGCCAACGCCGTTCGGCTTTCCTCGCTGGACCTTCCTGGTGGCGCCGTGAAGACCGAAGGGGGTGAGATTCTGCTCCGCACCAAAGGGCAGATGTACCACGGCGAGGAGTTCGAAAAGATCACCGTAATTACCAGGTCGGACGGCACCCGATTGCTCCTCGAAGATGTCGCTACCGTGATAGACGGATTTGAGGATTCGGATACGGCCTCGCGCTTCGATGGTCAACCGGCCGCGCTGGTTCAGGTCTTCCGGGTCGGTGACGAGGGAGCTTTGGCAATCGCCCGTATCACGAAAGAGTACCTGGAAGAAATCGCACCAAGGCTCCCGGCCGGCATCTCGGTCTCAACCTGGGATGATGACTCCATCGTCCTTCGCCAACGCATTGGGTTGCTTCTGCGCAACGCACGCTTGGGGCTGGTGCTGGTATTCCTCTGCCTGGCCCTCTTCCTCAACCTGCGTCTGGCCTTGTGGACCACGATGGGGATCCCCATCTCATTCCTCGGAGGATTGTGGCTCGCGCCTCACTTCGACGTTTCGATCAACATGGTCTCGCTGTTCGCCTTCATCATCTCCCTCGGAATCGTCGTCGATGACGCGATTGTCGTCGGAGAGAACATATACAGCTACCTGGAAAAGGGCATGCGTCCGATCGAGGCGGCCGTCCGGGGTGTCAGAGAAATGGCCGTCCCGGTGACCTTCGCAATCATTACGACCATCGCAGCCTTCGCTCCCCTGCTCTTCGTCGCGGGGATGATGGGCAAGGTGATGCGCCAGATCCCGATCGTCGTCATTGCCGTGCTGGCGATGTCCCTGGTCGAAGCCCTCATTATCCTGCCCGCACACCTCAGCACCCGGGAACGCCGTTGGCCCCTGATCTCAGGTGTCCTTTCTGCATTCGAGCGCGTGCAACTGAAGGCCCAGGGACTCTTGGAGAAATTCATCAACGGCCCCTACCTTCGAGCGCTGAACCTGACCCTCGAGTGGAGGTACGCCACCATCGCCACCGCGATTGCGATGCTGCTGATGGTGGTCGGCACAGTGGCCAGCGGCCACCTGAAGTTCAGCCTGATGCCCAAGGTTGACGCGGACAACATGGTCGCTACCCTGACGATGCCACAGGGGACGCCGGTTGAAGTCACCGAGAGAATCCTGTCCCGCATGGAAATGGCAGCCCACGAAGTCACCACCAGGGCCCTGGAGGAAGACCCGGACTCCGAAGAGCCATTTCTCCGGCACACTTCCTTGACAGTCGGCGAAATGCCCTCCCAGGGAGGGCACGGACCTACGGCCAAACAGTCAATTTCAGGTACCTCCTCGAATATCGGCGAAGTCAACGTCGAACTCCTTGGATCCGATGTCCGTACGGTTTCCTCTAATTATCTGGTCAACTTGTGGCGCGAAAAGGTCGGTGAGGTTCCCGGCGCCGTTTCGCTGACCTTCCAGTCATCAATGTTCTCCGGCGGCGACGCCATCAGCGTGCAATTGGCCCATCGTTCCTTCCCGACCCTTCTCAAGGCCGTCGAAAGCCTTGAGCAGGCGATCGATGGATACCCGGGAGTCAAAGACGTCAGCAACTCCTTCCTCCTTGGCAAGAAGGAGCTTCAACTGGAACTGACCACCGAGGGCCGCACATTGGGTCTGACCCTCTCAGACCTCGGACGCCAGGTCCGGGCCGGTTTCTACGGCGAAGAGGCCCAACGAATTCAACGGGGACGCGATGACATCCGGGTCATGGTGCGATATCCGGAGTCCGAGCGACGCAGCCTTGCCGACATCGAGAATATGCGGATTCGCCTTCCAGGCGGCGGGGAAGCTCCTTTCACCACAGTTGCCCACGTCACCGAAGGCCGCGGCTACGCCACCATCGACAGAGTTGATCGGCGACGGGTGGTCACGGTCACTGCCGACGTCGATGCCGACGTCGGCAACGCCAACGACATCAACCGGGAGCTGCGCTCCACCGTATTGCCCGGCCTGGTTCGGGACTTTCCCGGCCTGGTCTTCGACTTTGAAGGTGAACAGCGGAACCAACAGGAGAGCCTGGGAAGCCTCAAGACCAATTTCATGGTGGCTCAGTTGGCGATCTTCGCCTTGCTGGCCATCCCCTTCCGCTCCTACCTGCAGCCCCTGATCGTCATGTCGGCCATTCCCTTCGGCCTGGTCGGCGCCCTTCTGGGACACATGATTATGGGTTATGACCTCAGTCTGCTGTCCCTGTTCGGCATGGTTGCCCTGACCGGCGTCGTGGTCAACGACTCCCTGATCATGGTGGACCTGGTCAACCGTGAGCGCGCCAGGGGCATTCCGCTGGAGCAAGCGATTCGCGACTCGGGGACCCGCCGCTTCAGGCCGATCATGTTGACCACAGCGACCACCTTCCTCGGCCTGACACCGATGATCCTGGAGACCAGCCTTCAGGCTAAGTTCCTGATCCCAATGGCGATCAGCCTGGCCTTCGGCATCGTCTTCGCAACCGCCATCACCCTGATCCTGGTCCCCAACCTCTACCGGATTCTGGAAGACTTCAGGGCACTTATCGGTCTTGCCGAGCATGAGGGGGCCAGAATCGAACAAGAATATGAAATCGACGATCTTAAAGAGATCACTGATATGGCATAATCTCAGGCCATGAATGAGAAGGCCAACATTTTAGTAGTCGAAGTAGGGCCGCAGGATTACGACAACGTCGCGCCGCAGTTGCTGCAGGCGCTTTTTGAAGTTGACCGGGTTTCCAGTGCGACTTCCGCCCTCGAACTCTTGAACGTCGTTCCATTTTCCGCCGTCATCTGTCGCCACCCATTCACTCAGATGAAGACTGGCGAATTCCTCGCCGCAGTCAAAGCGCCGACCAGTGCCAGCCGGGAGGCCGGCATCGCCCTTGTCACAGACCCCAACCGGATCGCCGAGGCCGGCGTATTCCTGGCCCAAGGCGTCGACCTGGTTCTGTCCCTCGGCGATCCCCAGGGTGAACGCGAAGCAATGCTCTGCACCCTTTTGGGGATCCAACCCCGGCGATCGCTGAGAATCCTGGTCAAGCTCAGCGTCGAAATCGAGACCGGCGGCACCGACCGGTTCGTTTCACAAACCCATGACGTCTCCGGCAGCGGCATGTTCGTCATCACACGAAAGACCATCGACATCGGATCCGAAGTCGGCTTCAGCTTCACGCTACCGGATGAAACACGCCCGTTTGAAGGGGTCGCTCAGGTATCCCGCATTGCAGACCCACGGGCCGCAGGACCGATGGGCATGGGCATCCATTTTGAGCGCTTCACGGACACTGATGACACCCTTCGTCTGCAAAAGCGGTTGGACAACATTACCGGGGGATAACCCGCCGGAGAGCTCTATTGCTACACCCATGAAATAGCCACAAAACAGTCAATCCCACTGCAAGTAGAATTGCTGAAGTGGCCTGATTCCGGCGATTATCGAAAAATCCTTATCTCTGTGTAATAGGAGCATACTGTTGTCCAGTGCGACTTGGGCGATGCAGCAATCGATCGGGCTGCGAACAGTCATCCCTTGTCGGCGAAGATCAAAGTAGATCCGCGCCGCTGCTTTCCAGGTTTTTCGGGTAGGTTCCAGGTAGTCTTGCGTTTCAAGATAGGTCGCCAGCAAAGACCATTCTTTCTCATCACGGCATCCCTGAAGCAGCTCCAACTCGGTGAACGGAGTGAGCATCACGTCCTCTGGATCGACCATTTTCAATAGCTTTGGTTTCCGTGACGCATCCCGTAAGAGATCAATCCAGACCGAGGTGTCAACGATCGTAGGTACGGACACTTCGCGCCTCTTTGTGATCAAAATCATCACACAGCAGAACCCGTCCAGCCAAATCCGCCAAGTTGTGCTTGCGGCGAATCCGTACCAGTTCTGTCAAGGCGATGTGGAGAAGCTCACGTTTTGTTCTGGCCTCGGTGAGATGGAACGCCTTCGCCATCAATTCATCGTCCAATACAACATTGGACCTCATGAAGACCTCCTGT
>JAUXDC010000109.1 GCA_030618605.1 Holophagae bacterium
CAAAGGTATTGGCCGGGAACACGTTGATCACCTCACCCGCGGCCCGCAGGGTCTGATGCCACTCAGGCGTCGGTGGACCGATCATCTGCACGACCCAGAGACCGGTGTCTTCGGGAATCGAGCCCAGCACCTGATCCGAACGGAGGTCCGGGCACGGCGCCCCGGATGGGTATTCGTACCCGTTGATCCAGATACGGTCAAAATCCTCACGGACGACGAGGCGCAGCCGCGCTTCAATGGCCCAGGAGACAGCCCAGTCGAGGTCTTGGTCGGCAATTTCAACGAGAATTGCGGTTTCATACTCGGCCAGAAGGGTGGCCCGCAGGCCCTCAAGAACTTTGGGAGCAATCGGCCGGTGTTCGAGCTGTTCGCCCCTTGCCGGTTCGTCGGCGGGCTTGTCGATCAGCGCCTTGGCAGCCTCAGCCCCAGGGGCCATCAAGAGAGAGAGAGAATAAGACATCTCAATTTCGAATCAATTTTTGACATAGGAGCCCCCCTCTTGACCATTCTATCAGCTCGTGTCAAATTGCTCGACAACTGGGGCCGCAATCAGTCGGTAGCGAGGGTGAACGGTGCCCGGAAGCAGGACCGCGGCACAGATTTAAAGGGGACAGTTTTTCTCTCTCACTGGGAGGGCCAATCCGGCCGCACCCCTCGCGACGAGCGCTTCGCGCACAAAAAACATAAAATCCGGCGCGAAGCGCTTCTCGCAATGTGCGTGGCTGGATCGGACCCGGGGCCACGATGGCATTCCCGGCGCCTTTCGACCCGATACAGGCACGCACATTGCGTCATCGACCCCAACGGAGACTTGCCAGAACCTCCACCTTGTGAAAAAATGCGCATCCAGTGAAGGGGTGGAAATTCCATGAATGAATCTTCAACCGTTTCAACGGCCGTCGAAACCGAGGCCTCTCGGCTTGCGACCGATGCGACACCGGCCTGTATCGAATTCCTGCGTGACCTTGTTGCGCTTCCCTCGCCCCCACGTGGGGAAAGGCTGGCCTGCGAGAGAGTCATGCGGGAAATGGAGACCCTGGGCTTCGACGAAGTTCGGCTGGATGACATGGGCAATGTCTTGGGAAGACTGGGCAGCGGACCGCGCACAATCGCCTTCGACGCCCACATCGATACCGTCGGTATCTCACGTCCTGCTCTGTGGCGATTCGACCCCTTCAAGGGACAGACACTCGGAGGCACCCTGTTCGGAAGGGGCGCCTCCGATCAGAAGGGCGGCCTGGCCGCCCTGGTCCACGGCGTAGCCCATGCCGCCAAACTTGGCATACCCGAAGAATTGACCCTGTGGGTAACGGCCACGGTCAATGGGGAAGACTGCGTCGGACTGGCATGGCAGTACCTGATCAGGGAGTTCGGCCTCGATCCTGAGGCGGTGGTCATCGCCCTCCCGTCTCATCTCGGCATCTGCCGCGGCCAACGCGGACGACTGGAAATCGAGATCAGCACCGAAGGAATTTCCACCCACGGCAGCCAACCGGACCGTGGCGCCAACGCCATTGTGGCAATGGCCCCGATTATCCAGGCGATCACTCGGATGCACCACGAACTCAGTCAGGATCACGAAATGCTGGGCCGTGGTTCCGCGGCCGTTACCGGCATCTCGGCGGACTCCCCCTCCTTCACTGCCATTCCGGATGGATGTACCATCCGCGTCGATCGACGACTGACCATCGGCGAGACGGCACAATCCGCCTTGGAGGAGGTTCAGGCACTGCCCGAGGTAAAGGCCGCCGGCGCCGAAGTCCGCTTCCTTGAGTATGCTGAGCCGTCATGGCGGGGCCTCGAATACCCGACAGAGAAGATCTTCCCCGCCTGGGAAACCCCGGAGGACAGCACAGTGTTTCAGGCCGCTCAGAACACGGCGCGCAGAGTCCTGGGGCGAGAACCTCGACTCCACCGATCGGCCTTTTCATCCCACGGCTGTACCACCGCGGGCCTCTTCCACATCCCGACCATCGGCTTCGGACCGGCCAACGAAAAGGACTCCCACACGGTGAACGACCAGATTTCCCTGGCACAAGTCCAGCCGGCGATGGCCTTCTATTCACTGTTCCCGCTGGTGTATGTGGGGTAGGAGCTGTCAGCCGGACAAAAAAATCTAAACGATTGTTGCCAGCACCCAAAAAGTTGGGTGGGCCTTGGCCCACCACTGAGCGTCCCCGTTGGTGGGCCAAGGCCCACCCTACGTTCTTCTTCTTCTTTGTGCCTCTATGTGCTTTTCTTGTGGCAGCTTTCAAGATTTGCTCTCAACGCAATAAATCCAACAGCCCCGTTACCTCGGTCACCGCATGAACCGGAAGTTCAAGAATGCCCGCTGCGTTTCGGCCGGGCAGCACCACTTTGCCGAAACCCAGGGCCTCGGCTTCCCGGACTCGCTCCGCGGCCCGACTGACCGCCCGCACCTCGCCCATCAACCCAACCTCCCCAAAAACCGCAATATCAGGGGGCAAAGGGCGATCGGCCGCCGACGACATCAGGGCGGCGGCAATCGCCAGATCCAGCCCCGGTTCCCTAAGAGCCAGGCCACCCACCAGGTTGACGAACACATCCCTCTCGCCGAACCGGATTCCCGCGTGCCTTTCCAAGACTGCCAGCAACAGGGCAAGCCTTGAGCCGTCCAGACCCTGAGCGACTCTCCGTGGTGTTCCGAGGTTGCTCGGCGAAACCAGAGCCTGAACTTCGACCAGCAATGGCGCAGTTCCTTCCAGCGCCACCGCAACGACCGAACCAGGCGCCCCGGGTCGTCGATCCTCCAGCAGCCACGCCGAAGGGTTGCGCACCCCCTCAAGTCCTGAACCGGTCATCGAGAACAGGGCCAACTCGGACACGGTGCCGAAGCGGTTTTTGGTCGCCCTGAGAACCCTGAGATCGTGGCCTGGTTCGCCCTCGAGGCTCAGCACGACATCGACGAGGTGCTCGAGTAATTTCGGCCCGGCAATCATGCCGTCCTTGGTCACGTGACCCACCAGGATGACTGGGATTCCCCGGGTCTTGGCGATGTGTTGAAAGCGTGCGGCGACCGCACGCACCTGGCTGGGAGATCCCGCCAACGCCTCGACCTCGGAGGCCACCATCGTCTGAACCGAATCGATGACGACAACCGAAGGCTTGAGATTTTCCAGGTGGCCGATCACAGCATCGACTGACGTTTCGGCATGTAAAAGCAGCTGAGAACGAATACCGTCAACCCTCTCCGCTCGCAGGGCAACTTGTTGGGCGCTTTCCTCGGCGGATACATAGATCGCCGGCGCAGAATCCCGGGCCAGTGCCGCGGCGGCCTGGAGCAAGATCGTCGATTTTCCAACTCCGGGCTCTCCGGCAAGCAGGACCAACGATCCGGGGACTAAACCACCGCCAAGCACCCGATCGATGCCGTCGATACCACATCGGATTCTTTCGGTGACAGCCGCTACGGCCTCGGTCACGGACACCGGCCCCTCATTTCTGGGTGGCATCCGAACGCCCTTGCCCGCCTTTTGCTTTGGAGCGCGCGGCTGTTCTACAGAGGTGTTCCAACCGCCGCAGCCCGGGCACTGCCCCAACCACTTTCCAGACTCGTGGCCGCAGTCGGTGCAAAAGAAAACCGTCTCAGATGCCATATTCATCCCCCTCACCAGAGTATATCGGTGGATGCCGTCAGCGTCAGAAACAAGAAGACAATTGAACCTCAACAACCCTGAAACACCAATACGGGCCTCAGTCCGAGGTCAGGCCCGAAATAAAGGGCCTAAAACGGTTCTTGACCCTCGTGATGATGACGTTCGGCATTCTCGAACCGCGTGAACTGGGGCTGGAACACAAGGTTGATATCACCGGTCGGACCGTTGCGTTGCTTGGAGATCAACAGCTGGGCCTCGCGTTCGTCAGCCTCTCTATCGTAAACCCAGGGGCGCACGATGAACATGACGATGTCGGCATCCTGCTCGATGCTCCCGCTTTCTCTCAAATCGGAGAGCTGCGGCCGACGGTCCGATCCTCGCTGTTCCGGACGGCGGGAGAGCTGTGACAGCACCAACATCGGCACCCCGAGTTCCTTGGCAATACCCTTGAGCCCACGAGAAATCGCAGAGACCTCCTCCGTGCGGTTGGTATTGCCCCGGCTACCGGACATCAGCTGGAGGTAATCCACCATCACCAGATCCAGGCCGCGCTCCTGCTTCATTCTCCGGGCCTTGGCCGAGAGTTCCATCAGAGTGATGCCGGCCGTATCGTCGATCCACAGGTCGGCCTTTTTCAGCGTCTCGGCAACGGCGGTGATCTTGGGCCAGTCGTTCTTGGCCAGATACCCCGTCATCAGCTGCTTCTGATTAATCCTGGCCTCGGAAGCCAGGAGGCGCCGCACCAACTGTTCGGCAGACATCTCCAGCGAGAAGACCGCGACCTTTTTTTTGCCCCTGATCGCGGCGTGTGCACAGATATTCAAACCCAAAGAAGTCTTACCCATCGATGGACGGGCAGCCAGGATGACCAAATCAGTGTTCTGCAGTCCTCCAGTCATGTCGTTGAGTTCGTAGTATCCCGTGTCGATCCCGGTCAGGGCGCTGTGGGTCTCCTGGGCTTTTTCCAGGTGGATGAGTTCCTTCTCTGCCAACTTGCCGATCGACTCCAGGCCGCCACCCAGGGTTCCTTCGGCGATGGCATAGACCGCTTTCTGGGCGCTTTCCACTGCCGCCGTAGCCTCGCCCTTGTCGACGGAGCATGTGTCGAGAATTGACCGTGCCGCATGCATCAAGCGACGTTTGACCGCCTTGTCGAACACGATTGCAGCGTAGTGGCCGGCATTTGCTACATCGGGCAAGGCATCAACCAACGACGACACCAGCGCCGCACCCCCCACCCGCTCAAGGAGGGATTCTTCCCGTAAATGGTTGGTGACAGTCACCAAATCCGCCGCCTGCCCCCGTTCTTGCAGCGTCAGGCAGGCGCCGTAGACCATGCGATGTTGATCCAGGTAGAAGTCCTGCTCTTCGAGTTTTTCCATGACGTTCAACAGCGAGACGGGATCGACCAGTATTGCGCCGAGAACAGCGCGCTCAGCCTCCAGGTCGGAGGGAGGACGGTCACCAGCGGTAGTGTGAGAGAAGGGAGGTGCGTTCACAGCCATGGCAGATCATAGTACCTCAGACAGGGCCGTACGGGAATGCCCTGACACGAGCCCGTTCCCGTTCCCGAGCCCGAGCCCGATGTCAGTTCGTTTGGACCCTGGGACCACGGCACAGAAACCGATAATTCCGACCATTCTCCGGCAATGATGCGGTGTCAGTTTGGGCAATACTCCGGACACTTTGGGCTGGGTTTCGTGACACATCGTTCCCACATTCCTGTGTTCTTCACCTACCTCTTCACACCCCTGAGAATCCCGGCAATCGTTCGGGCCGAGTCCGCCCATGAAAAATCCTGAGCCCGCTCGAGGGATTTCCTCCTCATGTCGTCGGCCGTCCCCGCCTCTGATACGACCCGGCTCAGGGCATCGGCCCAGCCTTCGACATCCCCGGACGGCACCATCAGGCCGGCGGCGCCGACAATCTCCGGCAGGGCGCCGGCCTGTGCAACAACAACCGGCGCACCGCAGGCCATCGCCTCGAGGACCGGCAAGCCGAAACCCTCATCCAGGGAGGGCATGGCAAAGACGGCAGCCTCGGAGTACAGCAATTTAAGGTCCTGATCTTCGGCCCCTTCGACGTGGTAGAGCCAAGGGCGGTCTGCAACGGCGTCGCCCCAGCCCCTCCGACCCGCCAACACCAGGGCGACTGGGCTCTCTCGATCGGCGTTCATCCTGTCCATCGCCTCAATCAGCAATCCGAGGTTCTTCCGGGGTTCCAGAGTTCCGACCGCCAAGACAAATGTCTCCGGCAGCCCAAAACGGCGCTGGAGACGATCAATACGCCCCGGCGGGGCCGGTTCGAAGACACCGTCAGCTGCGTAGGGAACACGGGAGATCCGGCTCTCAGGGAGGCCGAGCCGATTGATGACCTCACACCCTGTCGCCTTCGAGGGGACAACAACTGCAGCGGCGCGCGACACAGTCCACGCCATCCATCGCCAGTAGAGACGATACCGCAAAGGCAGCAACTGCGGCCATCTCAAAAAAGTAAGATCATGGACAACCGAGACCGTCGGCACCGGACAGCGCGGCGGCGCAACGCCGTAAGGCGAGAGCAGGATATCGGCGCCCGAACGTCGCAGCGCACCGGGCAGGCGACAGGTCTCCCAAACCGGGCGCAACAGGGACCGCCTGGATCCAGGAACAATAACGACACGGGCCTGAAGGCCCTCTGGAGCGGCAATGCCCTCGTGCGGCACGAGCAAGACCCATTCGATGTCCGGTGCGGCGTCAGGCATTGCGCCGAGAATGCCCTCGAGCCATCGCCTGATGCCATTCGGCGGCTCAGCCAGCGGCCGTGCGTCGACTGCGACTCGGAGTTTTCCACCCGTCATCGTTTATCTTCCCTCTCCTCTTCCCACCCTCAGAGTGTATCGGTGTGGACGCCATGCCATCCGGCCTCGGCTGTTCCATAAAGGCCTGACGGCACAGAGACCGCCGGACCCGCCAGGGGCCACAGGCCGATGTTCAGCCAATCCCACCAACCCAGCTCGAACGGAACGATCCGAAACATCAACGAGACACAGGTCTTCGACCACGCGAGGAAGACAATTCCTACGGAGCCGAGGATCCTGACGTCGAGTGCATCGGCTCGACGCCCTAGTTCGCCACACGAGGCCAATTCTGAGTATGAGGGTCCTCCCATCCCTCCATGATGCCATGGTGTCGTTGCCGCTTGCGGTGGCGCCTCGATCCATCCACCTAGCAACCTCGGTATGATGCCACTCGATGTTGACGGTTGACCTCCGATCCGACCCGACCCGCTTCGCCGATTCCGAGGCTTTGTACCTCGAAGTACGACGAGCCGAAGGCCGGGTACTGTCGCCAGAGGCCCTGCGGAAGCTGCCCGTAGTGGCGGCCGACGACCCTCACGACCGAGAATGGCAGACTCGAGCAGGCACGGCTGCCCGGTTGATCGGCTACCTCAGGGGTCGCCAACCTCACCCCCACATTCTTGACCTCGGCTGCGGCCCGGGGTGGATGACGGCTCGATTGGTCAGAGAGCTTGATGCGACGGCGGTTGGCATCGACTGCAACCGGTCGGAACTCGAACGGGGCGCGGAGGCCTTCGGTGCGGTCGAGGGTCTCGAACTGATCTACGGCGATATCTTCGAGCCGGTCGTTGAAGAAAATTCATTCGATGCGGTCATCGTCGCCAGCGTCCTGCAGTACTTCTCCGACCCGCAGACTCTCCTCAACCGTTTACTGGATCTTGTCAAACCAGGCGGTGAGATCCTGCTCGCCGACACACCCCTCTACCGGTGTGAGGAGATTCCGGATGCCGCCGAGAGAACCCTGAACTACTACACCAAACTCGGCTTCCCACAGATGGCCGACCACTACCACCACCACGCCCTTGACGATCTCTCGGCCTTCTCTCCTGAAATTATTTACGACCCACGGGCGGTGCTGTCCCGGATCGGCCGCAGCGTATTCCGACGCCCGTTCTCACCCTTTCCCATCCTCCGTATCTCCCGGCCCGAGAACCCATGATTTCTTTCCTGCGACGTGCGGTGATCCGAACCCTGACCATGTTCTTGGAACGGGATGAATTCACTTTCGACGGTGGGTCCTACGGGGTGTCGGCAGGGGTTCTCAATCCAACACTGTTCCGCGCTTCGTTGGTCTTTGCTCGCGAGGCCCTGAAAATTGCGGGATCCCAGTCGATCGACATCCTGGAACTGGGCAGCGGGTCCGGCCTGGCATCGGTTGCCCTGGCCCGCCAAGATCATCGAGTAACTGCCGTCGACCGATCACTCAAGGCCACCCTCAACACCGCCGTTAATGCCGGGAACAACAGAGTCATCGTTCGAACCCTATGTTCGGACTGGGACACCGCCCTCGCGCCGGATCTCACTTTTGACCTGGTGGTAATGAATCCGCCCTTCCTGCCCTCCCCCACGCCAATTTTCAACGATGCGCTCTGGGCAGGCCCGGACCTCAATGTCGTCGAGACCGCCCTGAAGGCCGCGGCACGTCGCCTTCGACCCGAAGGCCGTGTCCTGCTCCTGACGTCGGTCCGCAGCGGGCGGAATGAGGTCCTGCAGGCCTTCAGAACGGCGGAACTGGTTCCCGTCACCAATCGCATCGTTCGCCACTGGGGAGAAGACCTCCACTTCGACTTGCTAGCCTTGGACACTCAATGATGAAGACATCCGTCATCATTCCGATCTTTCGAGGGGAGGACTACCTGCCTGATCTTCTTCAGGCGATCGATGGACAGGATCTCGAGGACATCGAGGTCTTGGTGGTAGAGACCGCTCCAGAAGGCGTCTGCCAAAAGGTCGCTGAGGATCATGGCGCCCGGTGGATGGCGATCAATGCCGACGCGTTTGACCACGCCGGGACCCGCACGATGGCCGCCCGAGAGGCGCAGGGCGAGGTGTTGATCTTCCTCTCCCAGGATGTCCTGCCCACGGCCCCCGACACCTTCAGGGTCCTGGTCGAGTGCCTACTTCAACATCCAGATCAGGGCGCAGCCTTCGGACGTCAGATCGCCCCGAAGGATTCACCGATCTGGGGCACGATCAAACGCAGTTTTATCTATCGTGACGAGTCCCGTGTGCGCAGGCCGTCTGATCGCGATCGGATGGGATTTCACGCCACTTTTCTCTCGAACGCCTTTGCTGCCTATCGGCGCGAGGCATTGGAAACATTTGATTTTTTCGGGGAGCGCGCTCTGATGTGCGAGGACGTCGCCGCCGGCGCCCACCTGCTGTTAGCTGGATGGTCGATCGCCTACGTTGCCGAGGCCATCGTGTGCCACGACCACCCGACAGCCATCGGAATCGAAAGCCGACGCTATTTCGACATCGGCGCCAGCCACCAGCACCAGAGCTGGATTCGAGAACACTTTGGTCAACCCCGGCCCGAGGGCGCCCGGTTTTTCGGCTACGGTGTACGCCACTTATGGAAACAGCACCGGCCACACCTGTTGCCCGTATTCGCCGCCCGCTCCCTGGTTAAACTGATCGCCTATCGACTGGGAAGAGCCCACCCAAGGCTGCCTCGAAGATTGAACGCTCGCCTCAGCGGTTTTCCGGCCTGGTGGTTCCGTAATTCCGCTCCATGACGACGACTGCGGCACATGCAAGCCAGAGCAACGGCGCCACCCGGTCGACCTCAAAGAAAGCGTTGAAGAGGTTGCCGGCGACAAGAGAGGCCACCGCCGCAGTCCATCCAAGAGCGATCCAGCGCTGAGCGGCATCCTCAGCGCCTGCTGCAGCCCGAAGACCGGAGAAAACCGTTGCCCCAAACAACACCGCCACCATCATCAACCCAAGGACACCCTGCTCCGCCAAGCACGAGAAAAACTCCGAGTGGGCATCGCCCCGATCTCCTCTCAGAGAGCTGTAAGCAGTCATTTCCAGATGATGCTGGAACAGGCCGTACGATTCCTCGTAGGTCCCAGGGCCAAATCCGACCACCGGCCTTTCCTCGACCATTCTGACCGCACACGACCATCGGTTGAGCCTTTCGTTGAGCGAAGGGTCCCTAAAGGGCCCAGGCTCCTGGAAGCCTTCACCTGTCGCCGCCTCCGAATCCGGCCATCCCCCGGTGAAGTACACGGCGAAAAGCCCGAAGAAAACCACAAGTACCAGAGTTCCCACAATCATCACGGCCCTAGGGGTTCGCGCAGACACAACTTCCAGGTTTGCGCGCCCAGGTGTGCCGCAGATTTGGCTTGGGCGATTGAGCGAAACCGTAGGTGTAGCCTGAGCTACATTGAGGATTTCGCGATTGAGCCCGGGCCGAAGATGCGGTGCAGATGGGATGCGAAAAGCGGAAGTTATTCTTGCGCGAGCCCTAAGATCCAGAAGCTTGAGGATGGAGGAACTCCAATGAGAAACCGCAGTCTTTTCACCGTGATCGTGATTGTTGTACTCATACTGACGACCTACGCGACGGTTCTCCGCGCGGCGGCGCCCGAAGGCGTGTCCCCGGGTGCCGTGGATCGCCTGTCCGCAGTCGCCGAGCGCTGCCCCACATTCAACTGGGTTGCGGCCGAGGGGGCGCTCTACTACGAGCTGGCGGCCTACTCCCTGCCCGACACCCTGGACGATGCCCTGATCTTCCGGGCCGATCTCGCCGAGGCCACCGAGGTGCTCTATACCACCATACCCGGCGGGGCCACGGGTTGGACGCCAGCCGCCGACCAGGGCCTGGCGCCCGGCGGCCGTTACGTGTGGTTCGTGCGTGCTGTGAATCAGGTGCAGGACGACGAGGCCGTGGAAGCCACCGAGTGGTCTCGGGGCCGTTTCTTCGCGATTCCGGCCGGGCCCACCGAGGACGAGCTGAACCGTGCCCTCGAGGTACTTCGGCAGTGGCAGGAGAGTGGTGGCGGCCATGTTGTTGTGGCGCCAAATGGAGTTCGTACGCTGCATGCAACCTCCAATACCCCAAGCAATCCGGCCGGCCCGCGCTCGCCCAAGTCCGTGCCTACCGCCGCCGCCGCCATCCGCGGAGAGCACCCGGACCCAACCGGTGAGACCTACGGTGTGGTCGGTACCTCGGCCTCGCCCGAAGGCGCCGGTCTCGGCGCCGCCAACACCGCCGGCGGACCTGATCTGGTGCTCGACGGGTCGGCTGACGGGAGGGCAGACACGTACCTCAGCGAGTCCGGGCTCTACCGCAGCGTGACCGGGGATTTGGTTTTCGAGATGCTCAACACTTCCGAGGGTTCGCTCAGTCTCGATGTGCAGAGCCACGTCTACGCTGCGGTGGTCGACGTGAGCAGTGTGGAGATCGCTGGAACGACGGTAATTGACAACGATGGCGCCTGGCTGGGCGAGGGCTCGACTGTGCCTTGTTCCGGGTGCATCACCTCGAGCGATCTGGCCAACGATTCGGTGACCTCGGCGAAGATCGCGGCCGGCGCCGTCGAAGCGAGCGACATCCACGGCAACTCCATCGGCAGTAGCCACATCCTCGACGGGGCGATTGCCAACGCTGACCTGGCGAACAACTCGGTGACCAGCGCGAAAATCGGAAACGGAGCGGTGGACTCGAGCGAGATCCGAGCTGGGGCGGTGACATCGACGCACATCGATGACGGGACCGTCACCACCGTGGATCTCGCAGTCGGCGCCGTCAACAGTGCCGCGATCCTCGACAACGGCATCATCGCGACGGACCTTGCGGCAGGATCGGTGGGTACAAGTGAGATAGCCGATGGCTCGGTCACAGGGGCCGACATCCAGGACGGCACAATCCGTACGGCCGACATTGACATCGGTGGGGTCACGAGTACGGACATCCGCGACGACACGATCACAGCAAGCGATGTCAACCCCACCGGGGGCGTTTACGCGTCGAAGTCGGCGGTGTATGTGGTGGAAGTGGAAGAGGTGATCCCGTCATACACCTGCGCTTCGCACACTGTGAGTTGCGCCGACAATAACGATCTGCCGCTCAGCGGCGGATGGACAAATATATCCTCGGACGTTGTGCGGTTCTGGATTGC
>JAUXDC010000115.1 GCA_030618605.1 Holophagae bacterium
TCGGCGGAGCTTCTCTATACGGTCGGGACCGTCGCCACCATCGGCCCGGTGCAAAGGGGACCGGCGGGGATGCGCCTCCTGCTGACCGGCGATGCCAGAGGATCGATTCTTCGGTTCGAAAACGAGGCCGGCTATCTGGTCGCCGTCTTTCAGGAGACCGATGAAATCCTTCCCCTCGATCCCACCGCACCGTCATTCCAGGCCCTCTACCGAGAGACCCAGGAACGTGCCGCAGAACTGGGCCACCGAGCCGGACTCCCCAAGGAGGCCGTCGAGCAGTTCCTCGCCGAAAACGCCGATGCCGGCCGTCTGACCGATCTTGTCGCGGGGCACCTCGACCTCAAGGCCTCCGAGGCCCAGGGGCTCCTGGAGACCCTTGACGTTGAGGAACGCATGCGCCAGGTCTTGGTTCTCATCCAACGACAAATTTCGGTGCTCGACGCCCAGGAGGACATCAAGAGCCAGGTTCAGGAAGAACTCGGCGACCGCCAACGCGAGGTGTATCTGCGTCAGCAATTGAAGACAATCCAAAAGGAGTTGGGCGACGATACCGGGCGGGACGACCTGGACGAACTCAAGGAACGGCTGGCTGGGATGGAATTGCCGGCCGTTGCCCGGAAGGAAGTCGACCGGGAGATGGGACGCCTCGAAAGAATGGGGCCCGAAGGCATGGAGGCCCAGGTCATCCGCACCTACCTGGAAACCGTATGCGAACTCCCGTGGATTGAGAGGAGCGAGGAACGCCTCGACATGGATGCGGCCTCCGACATTCTCGAGGAGGATCACTACGCCCTTGGCGACGTCAAAGACCGGATCCTCGAATTCCTCGCCGTGCGCATCATGCGCCTTCGGCGGGATCAAGCAACAGAGGCATCGGACTCTTCCGAGGCCGAATCTTCGTCTGAAACGACGGCAGCCGCCGAAAATGAACCCGACCGAAACCCGATCCTGCTGTTCGTCGGGCCACCGGGTGTCGGCAAGACCTCGGTGGCCAAAAGCATCGCCCGTGCGATGGGTCGCGAGTATGTCCGAATCTCGCTGGGAGGCGTTCGTGACGAGGCCGACATCAGAGGCCACCGCCGGACCTACGTCGGGGCGATGCCGGGGCGAATCATCCAGGGCATGAAACAGGCTGGGGCTCTCAATCCGGTGTTTCTGTTGGACGAAATTGACAAGCTGGGCATGGGCCACCAGGGAGATCCCAGCGCGGCCTTGCTCGAGGTTCTCGATCCCGCTCAGAACGACACCTTCGTCGATCACTACCTCGGCGTACCCTTCGATCTTTCCGAGGTCCAGTTCATCTGCACGGCCAACTATCTCCAAAACATCCCAGGACCGTTGCAGGACCGGATGGAAGTCGTCGACTTTGCCGGCTACACTGAGGCCGAGAAGCTGGAAATCGCACGACGCTTTCTCACACCACGTCAGATCCGGCAGGCCGGTCTCAGCGGCGAACAGATCACATTCGCAGATGATGCGGTCAAGGAGATCATCTCCCGACATACCCGGGAAAGCGGAGTGCGCCAATTGGAAAGGGAGATCGGGCGTTTGGCCCGAAAAGTCGCCCGAAAGATTGCCAATGAACAGGTCCTGATGGTAGACGTCGATCAGGACCAGGTTCAGGAATTACTGGGGCGCCCCAAGGTTCACCCGGAACACGCTGCCGAGAACGACCAGGTCGGCGTAGTCACCGGCATGTTCTACACGCCGGTGGGTGGCGACATCATGTTCGTCGAGGCCTCCCCGATGCCGGGCAAGGGTGAACTCGTGCTGACGGGACAGCTCGGTGACGTCATGAAGGAGTCCGCCCGTGCCGCCTGGACCTACGCCAAGGCCCATGCTGAGGAGTTGGGAATCAGCTCCGAATCCTTCAAGCAGGACGTGCATATCCACGTGCCAGCCGGCGCCATTCCCAAGGACGGACCGTCGGCCGGCGTCACAATGGCAACGGCCCTGGTTTCCGCCCTGGCCGGACGCCCCGCACGGAACGATGTTGCCATGACCGGCGAAATTACCCTGGCTGGACGGATACTGCCGATCGGCGGCGTCAAGGAGAAAATCCTCGGTGCGGTCCGGGCCGGCATCTCCACAATCATCCTGCCGGCACCGAACGAAGCCGACCTGGAAGACCTCCCCGAGGCCATCCGCTCTGAGTTGAACATCCATCTGGTCGAACACCTGGGCGAGGCACTGGAACACTCATTGAGGGACGCGCGATTGGTCGATGGTCAGTTGAAGTTTGAGTGAGACCGGTATTTGTGAGGGGGAGCAGGGGGGAGGGGGAGAGAGGGAGAAAACGCCTCTAATCCCACGGGTCCCTGTCATGCCGGTGAGCGACGGTGAGACCTGAACCCTGCATCCGTTCCCTGAAACCCGATCCCTAAGCCCTAATCCTTGAACCCTCAATCAGTTTCCAGTTTCTGATTGCTTCATCCTTCCGCCTTCACCCTTCACCCTTCACCTTTCACCCTTCATCTCCCCCACCTCAATCACCTCGAGTTCCCCCACGATCGGGGGGTGTTCTCGAGGATCGACAATGAGGGCCGGCCGATGGTCCACCTCCAGACGGTAGTTGTGGTCATCGGCAGTCCGAACCGGTTCACCCAGGGGATCGAAGACGTAGTTCCCGGCGCCGGAAAAATCCTCGCCTGAGAACACCGACCCCGCCACGCAACAACCCACCACCCAAACAGCGTTCTCTATCGCACGGGCTCGAAGCAGGGTCTGCCAGACATGGTCACGTCGCCACGGCCACCAGCCCGGAACCACCAGGAGATCACATTGTGCTTCCAAGGCCAGGGCCCGAGCCTGCTCCGGATAGCGAAGGTCGTTACACACCAGAAAGCCAATCCTCAATCCCTTCCAGTCAAGGGCGACATACCGGCCTCCCGGCGACCAGAACTCCCCTTCTCGATTGGGGTGAAAGAGATGGATCTTGTCGTAGGAGGCAACCTGTTCACCAGCGAGCCACACCGTCAGCCGGTTTCGCCCCCCTTCGGAGATGGTACCAAAAATGCAGAGAACCTCCGGGAAAGACCGGGAGGCCGTGGCGAATACCTCTCGAGCCTCCGCCGCATCGACCTGACGGCGATACCCCGTCAGGCACAGTTCGGGAAGGACTGCAATCGCCGCGCCGTCCATGGCCGCCCGGCATACCTCCTCCTTGACCCGTTTGAGATTGGTTTCAACATCGAGACACACCCATCGGGAGAGAAAGATCCTCATGGATCCATTATCCACGAACCCGGCGCCCCCTGGTTCGTGGATAATGGATCCATGAAGTTCAACCCCATCATTGTTCTCGTGTTCGGCCTTGTGATGGCCGTAAGTACTCCCGCGCCCACCGCAGAACCTCCAGATGCACGCCAGAAGCTCGAAGAGCTTGGCTCGGCGATGCAAGGCACGGCGGCATCGACCCGACGACGGATCCTCGAGGACTTCCGTAGAGATCTCGACGGAACGGTCGTCAGATTCACCGGCAACGTCTGGACCCTCAGTTCCGTTGACCTCGACAGAGGCCAGGTCGATGGACCGGACATCAGGCCTGTCCTCTTCTCATGGGAGTACCAGGGAATCATAGTCAAAGACGATCAGACATCTGACGCACCTCCCCAGCAGGCTATCAGCCGCCTCGGAGGGGCCAACCAAGCCACCTTGGCCATCATCAGGTCCGGAAAATACCAGCTCTACGCACTGACGGCAGCGCCAAAGATCGTTGACGGCCTGCGAAAAGGCGCTTCGATCACGCTCGAGGCACAGATCACCGGCCTCCGGGAGGATTCACTCATCGGGTTCGTGACGACCGTTTTGGACGCCAAGGTGGATGCCCGATGCCCCAACGCCCATCAACTCCCGGTGGGTCACGATTTTAAATTCTGCCCCTATTGCGGTGAAGCTCTGAAGTAATCAACACTGCGCAAACGTGACTTCGGGGGGAATGAAGGATGAAATTTTTCTGATCCCTAATCTCTGATCTCTCAAAAAAACCGATGAAAACCAGAACGGGCCGGCAAGCCGGCCCGTCTGTTCATTGTTGCCCCTGTCTTGCTGACAGCTTCTAGAACGGCGGATAGAAGGTCTCGAAGATCTCTTCCGTCGTCGGAGGGGTGTTGTCACCCAGGGTCAGTTCTCTCAACTCGAGGATGCGGTCAGTCAGGGAGGGTTGCTGGGTATTGTAGAGCACACCCTGCGTGATGACGCCCTCCTCCCGGGTGTAGTAGATCGCCGCACGACGCGATGTGACATCGTGATCCTCGGGTAGATTTTGGAGTTTCTCCTTCATCACCTTGAACTGGTCATCACCTCGGAAGGTGACGCAAGGCGACATCACGTTGAGGAACGAGAAACCGTGGTGAGCGATCGCTTCGGTCATCAACGGCACCAAGAACTTCATGTCTCCGGCGAATCCCCGCCCGACCCATGTGGCTCCGGTCGAAATCGCCAGCTCACAAGGATCCAGCGCCGCTTCGGGGTTACCGTAGAAAGTCGACTTGGTCTTGTCCCCGGTCGGCGTCGTCGGCGCCACCTGGCCCTTGGTCAGACCGTAGATCTCGTTGTGCATCAGGATGTAGGTGATGTCCATATTACGGCGGCACGAATGGATGAAGTGGTTGCCGCCGATCGCCATGCCGTCCCCGTCACCACCAACAGTGATGACCGTCAGCTCAGGGCGAG
This sequence comes from Holophagae bacterium, assembly GCA_030618605.1. Lineage (GTDB taxonomy): Bacteria > Acidobacteriota > Thermoanaerobaculia > Thermoanaerobaculales > Sulfomarinibacteraceae > DAOWGJ01. The sequence continues at coordinate 4,675 of JAUXDC010000115.1, forward strand.
CGGACTTGACGCCGGTGGCCAAGGTCAAGGCCCGTCCGTGAACGGAATTGAACCCGTAGGTATCGACATAGCCCGGCAACCGTGACGAACAGCCGATGCCGGACATGACCACGGTGTTCCACGGCTCGATCTGGAGTTTTGCCAGGGATCGATAGAGGGCATTAAGCACCCCGTAGTCACCGCATCCGGGGCACCAAACCGGTTTGAGATCGGTCTTGTAATCACCGGGTTTCAACTGAATCATCTCAACGGCGCTCATACCAACACCTCCCGGCGAATAGCACTCAACTCGAGCACCTTCTGAATCTTCTCTTCAACCTCCGCCACGGTCAGGTTCTTCCCGCCGGAACGTTTGAAAACAAAGGTGTCTGACGGGAGATCCAGGAAGGTCTTCAAGTACTTGTAAAACTGGGCGGAGTAACTGATCTCGACGACGACAACGTTTTTGACGGTCTTGAGGTACTCCTCGAACTCGCGACGCGGGAAGGGATAGAGGACCTGGGGTACAAAGGCCGAAACCTTCTGCCCGGCGGCCTCCGCGCGCATGACCGCCTCCTTGACGGGACCCTTGGAGGAGCCCCAGCACAGGATGCCGACATCGGCCTTCTCCGCACCGTATTTTCGAACATAACTGTACTTAGCACGAACGTCACGCAGCTTGCGGTACCGCTTCTCGTTCATTCTCTCGTGAACGAGATACATCGAGGTCGGACGCCCGTCTTCGGTATGTTCCAGTCCGTTGGTCTGGTACTCGCCACCCTTGATGCCCGGCCAGGTCATCGGAGAAATGCCCGTCGGGGTATCGGCATATCTCTCGTACCCACCCTCGGCCAGCTCCTCGTCGGTCGGACGAACCCGGTCGACAACCTCATGTTTGAGGCTCCACGGCGACATGGTCTCCCGGCGCTGGGCAATGAACTGGTCGGACAGAACGATGACCGGCATCTGCGCCTCTTCAGCGATGTTGAACGCCGCCACTGTGGCGTGGAAACAGTCTTCGACATCTGCCGGCGCCAATACGACGCGAGGTGCATCGCCGTGGGATCCCCAGAGTGCCTGAAACAGGTCCGACTGCTCTGACTTGGTCGGCAAGCCGGTCGAGGGACCGCCCCGCTGCACGTCGATGATCACAACCGGAATCTCTGCCATCGAGGCAAGACCCAGCATTTCTGTCATCAGTGCCAGGCCAGGACCCGACGTTGCGGTCATAGACTTCACACCGGCGAACGAACCGCCGATGATCGCGCCCATCGCACTCAACTCGTCCTCGGTCTGGATGATCGATCCACCGACCTTGGGCATCCACTCCGACAGGAAGTGCAAGACCTCGGACGACGGCGTGATCGGGTAGCCGGCAAAGAAGCGGCAGCCCGCGTGCAGTGCGCCGACCGCCGAGGCGTCATTACCCGACATCAGCAGGCGCGCCTCACCCGGCTCATACTCAAGGTACCGGTCGGTGACGCGGTCTTTGATGTCCGCCCCCCACTCAATGCCGGCCTTGTAGCCCTTGATGTTGGCCTCGAGGACCGCGGCCTTCTTCTTTGAGAACTTGTAGACAATGGCCTTCTCGATGAGGGCTTGGGGCACACCGAATGCCTCACTGAGAATACCCAACGTGACGATATTCTTCGCCAGCGTCGTTCCGGCAGCCTCCTTGGCCAACGCAATGAAGGGCACTGGAATCCAGCGTGCCTCCTCACCGAGGCTCAGGCCCACGTCCTCCAGAGGCGTCGTATCGGACTCCTCATAGAGGATCACGGCATCCTGGGCTACAACCAACTCGCCCTTGAACCTCAGGAAGTCCTGCCAGTTGAAGACGACAACGACCTCAACTTCATCACCCTGTGTGTAAATGGGCTGATTACTCAACCGCACGGTACAGGACGACTCACCGCCACGAATCTGAGGACCATAGGCCTCAACCCTCATGACATCGAGACCGTCCTTGGCCCCTGCTTGTGCCATCATTTCTCCCATGGTGACGACCCCGTCACCACCGGAACCAAACATTGCCAAAACCAGATCGCCCGTAGGCATAATGGAGAACCTCCCTTGACGAGCCTCAGCTCGCTGACAGCGGATTGTGAACCCGAAGAGCGAATTTGTCCAGAACTGAATGAAAATTCATTGTGAGACTGATTATCTATCCCCTGACGCCTGCGTCTTGACGGCGACCACCCGGAAATCGCGAGGACCGTTCAGCAACCCGTCCAAACGACTCTCCAATCGGTCGATACGGCCGTCTATCGCCGAACCCAGCGTTGGACTATCGCCCGACCTCAGGCACTGTTCTTCATCGACTGGATGCAGATACTCGAGATTTTGGACACTCAACCCGGAAGCCTTGAGGAACAGGCTCAGTGTTTCGGGCAACAACGGCCTGACGTGGGTCGGATCCTGCCAGAATAAAGACGCCCCGATCCGGAGGTTGTGTGGATTCGGACACTCCGCCACCAGAATGCCCCCCGGACGAAGGACCCGCCGGCACTGATCCAAAACCTCGGACAGCAGGGCGCCCGGAAAATGCTCGAAGAGGTGAAAGGCTGTGACAGCACCGACCGATGCTTCATCGAGAGCACGAAGGGCATCGAGAACATCGGCATGGTCCACTTCGAGACCCCGCCGAAGGGCGCCCTGAACCTGAGCAACGTCAAATTCGACGCCCCGGGCTTCGATCCCGGCCTCTCTCAACAGCAGTAGGAGTTCCCCCCTGCCGCATCCCAGGTCCAGAACCGGCGTATGGCCTTCAACAAGAGGAATCACACTTTCCATTCGGTGGGAAATTTCGGCCTCGGAACCCCGAAAGGCCTCGACCAGAAGGGGCTGAATTTTCGCCAGAGCCTGAGCCAGGGACCGCTCTTGCGGCCCCGATTCAATGGCGGGCAGGGGTTCGGAGGCAAGAATCCGCTCGACCAGCGATGCGGTTTCCTCCAACTCGAACGCCTGGCGCTCGAACAATGCGTTCCACCGCCCTTCAGATGCGGGTAACACACCGTCACGGATCCTGGTGACCTCGTCGACGGCCTCACCCAACCCAGCCTCGACCTGGTCTATTCGCTGATCTACAGCGGTCAACCGAACGGAGTTGATCGACTCCAGGAGATCCTGGATCGTTCTCAAGGTCGACTCAGCAAGATCTTGACGCCCGGACACCACATCGATGGCGTCTCCCAAGGTGTCAAGACGCCCTTCGACGCCGTCCAATCGCCCTTCAACACGATCCAGGCGCTCCTGGTTGTCACGAATCTTCCGCGCGATTCGCCACGGCGCCATTGCGGCAAGGGCCCCCATCACACTCTGATGAGAGCCCTTTGCGTTACGCTCTGTGCTGCGCCTCTCCCGGCCGCTGCCGGACATGACAGCTACTCGACAACCGGTTCTTCGGCCTCGACCTCTTCGGTCGGGGCTGCTTCGGCCGGGGCTGTCTCGGCTTCCTCAACAGCTCCCTCTTCGGCCTCCTCCACCTGACCTCCCGGCCTGATGACATGAACAGGAATTATCACGCTGATATCGCGGTGAACCTTGACGATCGCCTCATAGTTGCCAAGCTCCTTGATGACATCGTCGAGATGCACTCGGCGCTTGTCGATATCAAAGCCTTTTTCGGCCAACTCTCGGCCGATGTCTGCCGATGTCACCGAACCGAAGAGCACATTCTTCTCTCCTGCGCGTCGCTCGAAGAGCAATTCAACGCCCTTCATCGAAAGCTGGACTGCCTCGGCAGCCGTACGTCGGCTGAGGTCCATTTCCTGCCATCGATTCTGCTGCTGGTCGAACAACCGGCGGTTTCCCGGGGTGTCGAGAAATGCCAGTCCTTGCGGCAACAGGTAGTTTCGCGCATACCCGGGCTTGACTTCGACGCAAGCGCCTCGCTCTCCCAGGTGCTCAACATGGTCATTCAAAATTACTTTCATTCCGTTCCTCCGTCTTCGTTTACCTGGGTTCTCAATGGGCGAAAGGCATCCACAAGACCCAAAAGGGCGACAACCGCCGGAAGCGGCATCTGGAGAGCCAGGATCGCCACACCCCAGCGTACGAGCCACCCACGCCCAATCCAGCGCGCAAGATGGGCCCGAATAATAGCCAACCCGTGTACGAAATACAATGCCAAAACAGGTAACAATAAATTGAGGGCCACCCACCGGGGTGTTCCGTGCAACACTACCGCCCCCATGCCAGTCAGCGCAAAGGCCAGTGGCAGCCACTCATCCGACCGATAGTCCTCGAACGAACCGGCCGGTACGTCGAATCCCAGCAGTGGCAAACGGGGCCGAATCCAGAAGAGGATTGCCACCAGATAGAAGACCAACATGCTCGGCAAGGTCCAGGCAACGAACCACTGTGCCTGATCCATCGCCCTTTGCACCTCACCTCTGCTCAAACCCATTGAGGTGTAGAGTTCACCGGCATCCTCAGTCACCGATCGGGTCCATTGGGCAACGATGTCAACAGGTCCCTGGGGCAACGTCGCCACCACGGCAGCCATCACCAACACCAGGGCAAAGACCATCACCGTGACTGCGGCCCATCGACCTTCCGACCATCCCGTCCGGCGCCAACCGATGACGCTGACCGTCGGCAGGACAGCGACCAGGAGATAGGCCAGAAGCGCGGCGAGCGCCACGACACCCCCACCAGCTGAGGCCAACGCGGCCAAAATGACGACGACCGGCCCCCAGACCAGAACCGATTGACCTCGCTCCGCCTCAAACTTGAGAATAGGAATGACCGCCAGAGGGGCGACGATCAGAGCAATTGGCCCCAACAAGACAAAACTCCCCGCCAAAAACAACGACAGCAACCCCGACGCAACCGGCCCCAGCGAGGGCGGTCGGACGGGCCTTTGGGTCTCGGACCCCGATTCAACGTGTGGATCGTTCATTAGCTGATTCCGGCGCGACCGGCCGGCCGGCATCTCCCGCTGCCGGAGCAACCAAGGGAACCGACGGCCGAGCTGCTACCAAAAAACCCCGCGTCTGGGCCCCCTTGGGTAACCAGACGCGGGACTCGATGGTGGAGCGTGTGCCTCAGCGACCCGTGTAGGGCAGCAGAGCCATGTGACGGGCGCGTTTGATCGCCCGTGTCAGCTTGCGCTGGAATGCCGGCCGAGTTCCCGTGACTCGGCGGGGCAGGATCTTCCCGTTGGTCGGGGTGTATTCCCTCAGGAGATCGATATCCTTGTAGTCGATGTAGTTGATCTTCTCTACCGTGAAACGGCAGACCCTGACGCGACGACGAAAACGTTTTCTTCCCTGACGCATGATCCCCTCCTCAGCTCTCGGTCTCGACGTCTTGTACGGCCTGTTCGGTCTGTTCGGCCAGTTCGGCCTGCGCAATTCTTGCCTCGGCCTTGGCTGCCTTCTTGGCTGCCTTTACCTGCAACTTGGCGTCAATCTTCCGCTTACGCCTGAGCTCACGATCCAGGTTGAGGATCAAAGATCGCAACACTGCATCACTGGTCCGGAGTTCAAAGTTGAGGTCGGTCATAACTTCACCACCGGACTCAAACTTCCAGAAGTGATACACACCGTAGTTCTTTTTGTTGATGGGATAAGCCAACTGACGTCGTCCCCGTGCGTCTTTTTCCACCACCGAACCGTCGGCATCGGTGATGATCTTTTCCAGACGTTCGAGGGCTGAAGTCTCAGCCTCGGGCGGGAGTTCGGGATCAATGACGATCCCCAGCTCATACAGTGCCATTGTGCCTCCTCATGGCCTTATGGCTCCGGACCCTATCCGGAGCAAGGAGTATTCTCCCGGAACAACCGGGGAACAGGCATTGTAGTCAAAAATGTTTGAAAAGCAAGGGTAGAATCTGGTAGGTGAGCACTCTAAGCATCAAGAGGACGGTTCAGAGGTCCGGCGGGACATGGCGTTGGACTGATTCAGTATGCCTCCTTGCTGTGTGGCTGGCGGCGTTCCTCTGGGTTGGGTGGGTGACCCGAGGAGGACACAGTCTCCCTTATGATGCCTTCCGGGACGCGGCCTGGTCTCAAAACATGCTCAATGGAAATGTCTGGGCTGATCCTTCCATCCACGGTGCGACGTGGTGGTACGCCCCCGCAGGGCCTGGCCTGATGGCCGCAGTCGCAGCCCTCGGGGGGTACGAAACACCGGACGTCCACGCACGCTCAGCTCTGTGGCTCAATCCCTTGATCGTCACCGCTCTCTTTCTCCTCATCAGGCGAACGGCGGACACTTGGACAGCCCTCGCGTCGGCACCTTTACTGATGTTCGGTTCCTTGTGGTGGATGACCCACCTCGGAGCTGCCATGCCCAGCGTGCAGGGGACGATCCCGGCCCTGTTGACGCTCTTGGCTTGGACATGGTGCGTCGAAGGCCTGTTGTCCCCACGCTGCGGTAGCCGACAAACAGCACTGCGCGGAGGGATCACCGGTTCTGTGCTCGCATTGACTGCCTGGTGGCATCCGGTGTGCTCAGTGGTCGCCGCCGGAGCTCTCGGATTGCACGCTCTTGGTCTCGGCATCACTCGGAGAGTCTCCTGGATC
>JAUXDC010000241.1 GCA_030618605.1 Holophagae bacterium
TGTGTTCCCCCCTCACTGCCTTCATCCTTCTTCCTTACTGCCTTCCGGGTTATGCTCTCACCATGTCTATTGAACCAATCCTGGTCGAAGGTCTGCGCCTCAATATCGGTGAGCCCGAAGAGACACTCAAAGCCAAGGCTGCACGCCGCCTGGGCATCGACCACTCCAGAATCGTCGAACTGACGATCACGCGACGGACGATCGACGCTCGCAGGAAAAGAGACATTCACCGCCTCTATCATGTCGTGGTCTCACTGGGGAATGCTGATCTGCGCAATCGGATTCTGAAGAAGGGCCTGGCCAAAGAACTCGTTTCAAGGGTCAAAGACCCCCTCGATTTGGAGATCCTCGACGGAGTGCCTCATGGCGCCGATGCCCTCAGCGGCCAGCCCGTCGTCATCGGGAGTGGGCCCGGCGGACTCTTCGCCGCGTGGCTGTTGGCTCGAGAGGGCTATTCGCCCGTAGTGATCGAACGCGGCCCGGAGGTCGCACCGAGAGTGCGAATGGTCAGGGCCTTCGACCGGGGAGGCCCCCACGACCCGGAAAACAATATCCTCTTTGGTGAGGGAGGCGCCGGAACGTTCTCTGATGGAAAACTGACATCCCGCAAGCGGAGTCCCCTCAATCGGATGCTGCATCAATTATTGGTGGATGCCGGCGCTCCCCGGGACATCCTGATCGACAGCAAACCCCACATCGGCACCGACAGGCTCCGAGCTGTCCTGGTCAAGCTTCGGCGACAGCTGGTAGAGATGGGCGTGACCTTTCGTTTCCAGACTCGCCTGGTCGGCATTGAGCGAGATGCCGGGGAAGCCATCCGCACCATCCTCCTGGAGGGAGGCGAAAGTATCCCCACCTCGACCGTGGTTTTGGCAATCGGCCACTCGGCTCGGGACACATACGAGATGCTGCATGAGAGCGGCGTCGGCATGGAATTCAAACCCTTTCAGCTTGGTCTGCGCATCGAACACCCCCAGGCGCTGATCGACCACGCCCAATTCGGCGAATTTGCCCCCAGGCTTCCGGCAGCAGAGTACATACTCAACGATTCCAAGAATGGAGTTTTCAGTTTCTGCATGTGCCCGGGCGGTACGATCGTTGCTTCCATCAGCGAGGCGGGTCACCTGTGCAGCAACGGCATGAGCCGGAGAGGCCGTGATTCCGGATGGGCCAACTCAGGGCTCGTCTTCACGATAGGCCATGACCTCGTTCCCGGCGGTGGAAAGCAAGCGCTGGCCGGAATCGAACTCCAGCGTCAGATTGAAAAACGAGCATTCGAAATTGGGGACGAAAGGTATGCTCTCCCTGCCCAACGGGCCCGCGCCTTCGTCAAGGGCAGGCTCAGCGGCGACAACATGGAATCCAGTTACGCCCTGGGCCTGGTCCGGGCCGACCTGCGCGAAGTCCTGCCCGCTCCGACCGCCCATGCAATCAGATGCGCCCTCGAGACCTTCGATCGCAAGATTCCCGGCTACCTGGACGAAGGCCTGCTGGTCGGGCCAGAAGCCCGCGGATCGTCCCCCGTCCGCATCGTCAGAGAACCAATCAGCCGTCAATCCCCTACCACGCCGGGCCTCTACCCGGTCGGCGAAGGCGCTGGCTACGCCGGGGGCATCATGTCGGCCGCGATCGACGGCCTCCGGTCGGCTGCGGCGTTGATCAGAGCGCACAGCCCGGGTTGACCGAGAGACAATTGAACCACCAAGACCGCGAAGAACGCGAAGGAAACCCAAAGAGCACAATTTGCCAATCTTTGCCATTGCGGCTAAAATCATTTTATGAGCACGATGAACATCTCTCTTCCGGAAGCACTCAAATCCTTCGTCGACGAACAGGTAACCCGACAAAGCCATGGGTCGTCAAGTGAGTACATTCGCGAGCTCATCCGGAAAGACCGGGAGTGCCAGCGCCTTCGGGAGCTCCTGCTCGACGGTGCGGCCTCCCAAGCAGCCGCCCCAGCGAACACCGAATATTTTGCTACCTTGAGGGATCACGTCCGGAAAAACTCTGGAGCGTGAAAAGAAAGTCAGTCATCCCGAGGACTTTGGCTACTCAAGACGTTGAACAGGCTATTGAATACTACCTCGAAGAGCAGGCTGTTCAGGCTGCTCTCGGATTCATCGACGACCTCGAACAGGCCTACGACCATATCGCCAGACATCCCGCCTCTGGATCCCCCCGGCTTGGTCACGAGCTCAACCTTCCGGACCTTCGGTCGTGGCCTTTGAACACCTTTCCCTATCGCGTCTTCTACCGAGAAGCAACAGACCACATAGACGTCTGGCGCGTTTTACATCAGAAAAGAGACATTCCCTCCTCGCTGCAGTCGGCCGATTGAATAAGCGGTTCGGGTCCCTTAACCGCGACCTCATCCACGAACCGCGTCAGCGTCCGTGAACCGGGACCGGGGGCGTGACCGCATCCGTTAACCAACCCGAGTGTGGCCGGATTGGCCTTTCACGCGGCCAATCGGCAAATCGGGAACCCAAAGAGCCAATACGGTACGCACTCCTGGCCTGCTACAATCCGCCCTCCGCCCTGACTGGGCAATCGAAACATTGGAGCGAATATGCGTTGGAGCAAGACTTTCATTCATACCCTGAGACAGGACCCTGCCGATGCAGAGGTCGTCTCCCACAAGTTGATGATGCGGGCCGGATTGATATCCAAGGTGGCCGCCGGTATCTACAACTCGCTGCCGCTGGGTTGGCGTTCAATCGACAAAATGTCCGATATCATCCGCGAAGAGATGGAAACCGCCGGTGCCGCCGAACTGGTCATGCCGGCCATACAGCCCGCTGAGTTCTGGGAAGAGTCCGGGCGCTGGGCACAGTACGGACCGGAACTCCTGCGCCTCAAGGATCGTCACGACCGCGAGTTCTGCTTTGGCCCGACCCACGAGGAGATCATCACTGACATCGTCAGGCGATCGATCAAGAGCTACAAACAGCTGCCGGTTGCGCTCTACCAGATCCAGACCAAGTTCCGGGATGAGATCCGCCCCCGTTTCGGCCTGATGCGGGGACGCGAGTTCTTGATGAAGGACGCCTATTCCTTTCACGCCGACGCGGAGGACCTCGACCGGACCTACAGGGCGATGGAAAAGGCCTATTGCCGCATCTTCGAACGCTGCGGTCTCGGTTACACCCCGGTCGAGGCGGATACAGGCAACATCGGCGGTTCCGAGAGCCACGAATTCATGGTTTTGGCCGACACCGGCGAGGACGCGATCATGGCCTGTCCCTCCTGCGGCTATGGCGCCAACGTCGAAAAGGCCCAGACCGGCAGTATCAGCCCGGCGCCGCCGTGGCCCCTGGCAGAGGGCGACGCACCTTCCGAGGTTCGCACACCGGAGATGAGAAGCGTCGAAGAGGTGGCCGAATTCCTCGGTGTCGATCCCGCTCACCTGATCAAGACCATGATCTTCGAAAGCGACGAGGAATTCGTCGCGGTCCTGATTCGCGGCGACCTCGAGATCAACGAAGTCAAACTCAAAAATCACTTGGACTGCACACACTTGCAGCTGGCCTCGGAGGCCAAGATCGAGCAGATCACAGGCGGGGCTCAGGGCTTCTCCGGCCCGGTCGGTCTTGAAGGCGTTCGTATCATTGCCGACCCCACGGTGATGGACCTCAAACAGGCAGCAACCGGCGCAAACACACTGGACACCCATCTCGTCGGCGTCGTACCCGGCCGAGATTTCAAACCGGAGACAGTCGTCGATGTGCGGACCGCCAGTGCAGGCGACCCCTGCCCCAGCTGTTCGGAGCCGATGATCGAAAAGCGCGGGATCGAGGTCGGCCACATCTTCAAGTTGGGCTCCAAATACTCGGAGAAGATGCGGTGCACCTTCCTCGATGCCGAGGGCAAGGAAAACCCGATGATCATGGGATGTTACGGGCTCGGCGTCGGACGAACGGTTGCAGCTGCCATCGAGCAGAACCACGACGACAAGGGCATCATATGGCCCCTGCCCCTGGCGCCCTACGAGGTTGTGCTGGTGATGCTCAACTCCGACAAGCCCGAGGTCGTCGAGGCCGCTGAAGGTCTCTACACCCAGCTCAAGGAAGCGGGCTTCGACGTTCTCTTTGACGACCGGCCCGAACGACCGGGAGTCAAGTTCAACGACATGGACCTGATCGGGTTCCCAGTTCGTATCGTTGCCGGCGCCCGTGGGCTGGCCGAAGGCAATATCGAACTCAGTCTTCGAAGCGGTGGAGAAAAGACGCTGGTGCCGATTTCCGACATGGTCGAAACCGTCCGAAAGACCCTGGACGAAATCAGGGCGCAACTGCCGCAGTAAACTCTTTAACGAGGACAAGAACACATTTCCTCTCGCAAAGAACGTAATGAAAACACAGGGAGTTATCTATTCTCCGCCTTCGCGTCCTTTGCGAGAGCTTTGTGTTTCCTTCACGTTCTTTGCGGTTCAATCCTTTTGCCTCAAAACCCCCGATCCCTTTCGATCCACAGCGGCTGGTAGACCGGATCGCCGGTCCCGAGATCAATCGTCGAGGCGTAGCCGGTGATGCGGCCACGACCATTCGACAGCGTGATCTCGATCCTGCCCGCAACAACGGCGTCGTCGGTGACCAGGCGGAAGATCCTGTCCAGTTGAATGAACTCACCGACCGGTACGTCGACCAGCTCAAGGCCCAACTGATTTCCGTTGGCATCGAAAAAGCGAATTCTGGCCCGAGCGTTCGCCATCCCCGCGTTGACCAGGCCAAGATTGGTTCTGCGGTCCGGACTCTCTTCCAAGCCAATTAGATGAGCCTTCAGATCGTTCCGGAGTATGGCTTCACCGCTGAGATCCAGCCCCGCGACCAGCTGTCCGAATGTTCCCGAGGCACCCCCGGTATTGAAGGTCCGACCAGACGCTGCGATGCCGTCGGCGCCATTGAGAACGATGGCCCCGGACCCGTCCCGACCGAACAGGGTCGCTACGGGATCATGGATGACCCGAACCTCACCTGATCCCAGGGTTATCTGAACGGGATCAGACACGGTGCCTCCCCCGCCCCGCTGCCGGTATTCGGCGGTCACCAGAGTCGTGTGGGGATTGCGATTGACCAGCGCGACCTCGGACAACCATTGGGTACCATCAGCTCCGGCTGTCTTTGCCACTCCCGGCAAAACCACATCCCAGGCATAGGTGTGAGGTACGGCTTCAATGAATGTCGGATCGCCCGATGCGTTGTCCACAACCGACGCATAAGCAATGACTGCCGATTCTTCGTCTGAGGGCATGATTTCCACTCTCGTGCCCACGACATCCGCCAGGGCAACCGAAGCACCGCCGTCCAGGGTGATGTGACCGATGGGCAGCTCGTCACCCAAACCACGGAGCTTCAACTCAACATCCAGCGCCCTGTCGTGGGGATTGGCCAGAACGACATCACTGCGCCAGATCGTATTGTTGAACCCCTTGACTCGAGACACGGCGGGGATGATCCTGGTCACCGGTGCCGCTGGTCCGTCGTCGAAACACGAAGGTGGTCGGAACACGTACTGGGTCAACAGCTCGACCAGATCATCGTTGTCAGCAAGTCGCAACCCGCACCACTGGGTTGCCGGCGTTGCCCATCCCCATGGCTCCTCTTCGAACACGAACCCGTCACAATCGATGACCCATCCCGAGTAGAAGCGGCTGCCCTGGTAGACCGCCATCATTTCGTTGTTCATGGTGTCCATGATGAAGGGGTAGGTCAGATCGAAATCCGTCTTCAGCCACCTGGCCCGTTGGGCCCTCTCTTCGATCGAGGATGTGTTCCAGGACGGGTGATTCCAACCAAGGTCTTCGGTCGGTCCGCAGGGTGCCGTATCTGGATTCGGGTGTGCCTCCCGGATGTAGTTATAGAGGAAACTGACACTTTGCCCGAAGTTTCGCACATGCTCCTCCATGACCTGGAGGTTGAGAAATCCCGGCTGTCAGGTAGCCGACGTCGCCCAAAAGACCAAAGGCCGGCCATCGATAGCATCGGCCATGTCGATCCGACGCATATTCTCGTCAAACGAGACAAACAGCGGCGCAGAATCACCATTGTGAACCTGGGCGTCAATGGTCACACCAAACCCCAGGGCAGTTGCAGCGGCGATCAAGAGCGGAATCGAGCG
>JAUXDC010000226.1 GCA_030618605.1 Holophagae bacterium
GCAAACCAGTGCCGATGCCGTGCCACAACACCGTAAATCGCTGATCCCATATAACGGATCGGCTTCCACGCCAACACCGGCGCAAGGCGGCGCCACCGAGGAAGGTGTCTTAGAATTTCCACCCAGCCGTCGAATCCGAGCCGATCCTCGGTGGCAGCCCGAACCGTCAGCACACGCACTTCGGCAGGAATATCCTCATCAGCAGGTTCAAACAGAATGCAGGCCTCGCCGTCCCGGCGTTCGACCCACGAACGAGCTCCTCGGCACAGCGAGCACTCAGCGTCATAGACAACCCGGAGTTGGGTTCCGTTTACCATGGAACGGGCAACAGTTAAAGACCGCCGTCTGTTCCAGGGCTATCTAATAGAAATACCGAGGTGGGCGAAAACGAGCGCACACGAAGAACAAGACCTCGCGTGACGCTTCCACCGCCTCACATAGCGCGACCGGGGCGACTCGAGGCTGAGCATCGTCGGTGAGACGTGACCTGCCCGTTCGGCCATCGGCGGCGTCCGACGGTGGCGCATGACGAAGCAGGGCTCCGTCATCAGCTGGACCAACTGATCCATGCCGAGGCGCCCTCCGCCCATCGTAGTCGCTGCCGCAGTCATATTCCCTCGCGGGTAGTGTACCTCATACCGGGGAGGGGGAGAGGGGGTGCAGGGGGGAGGGGGTGACGGCGCGTTTGAAGCGGCACTGGGATTGATGATGACCCCGCGTCGTATCGGTCAGAAGGGAAGACGTAATTACCGCCACGACCCGCCGAAACTCTTCGTAGGAACGCTGTGGGTCGTACCGCGACCGAACCCGGGCGTTCTCCCCCTCTCCCCCTCCCCCCTGCTCCCCCTCGTTCTTCACTCTCCCGTGGTACGGTGGCGTCAGGAGGCGGCAATGGGGCACTTGGGACATCTCAAAGTGGAGTACCGGGATCTGGCGGAACGGCTCAACGCGGGCAGCGTCGGATTCCCTGAGCCGGAAACAGAGACAGCACGCCACGGATGGCAAGAGATCCTGGAGATTCTCTACACACCGGAAGAAGCGGCCCTGGCCGCAAGGCTCCCGGTCATGCCCTCGAGTTTGAGAGCAATTGCCGCGCGCCTCCGCGTCGGGGAAGATGAACTCAAACCTCGTTTGGACCGCATGGCGGACAAGGGCATCGTCATGGATCTGGTCCACCCGAAGACCGGAAAGACCAGATATTTCCTGTCACCGCCGGTTGTCGGCTTCTTCGAGTTTTCGATGATGCGGGCCCATGACGCGATTCCCAAGAAGAGGATGGCCGAAGCCCTCGATGCCTACACCCACGGCGATCCTGCCTTCGTCAACGAGGTCTTCGGCGGTGACACTGTCATCGGAAAGACGATGGTCCATGAGAGCACACTCTCCGACGAGGACCTCCCGGACGTTCTGGACTGGGAACGCGCAACCTCGGTGATCGAAGAGGCCCTGAACTTCGCGGTCTCCTACTGCTACTGCCGCCACAAGGCCGAGCATCTGGGAAAACGCTGCGACGCACCGATGGACGTCTGCCTCTCGGTCAATGCCGGCGCCTCCTTCGTCGTGCACAGGGAGTTCGGGCGGGAGATCGAGCGATCGGAAGCGATGGACATCCTCGTTCAGTCACGAGAAAGCGGACTGGTTCAGATCGCCGACAACGTGCAGCAGAAGCCGACCTATATCTGTAACTGCTGCGGTTGCTGCTGCGGTCAGCTCCAGGCGATCAACGAGTTCGACCTGCCTGCGGTCAACCCCAGCGGCTTTGAAGCCACGGTCGACCTTGACGATTGCAACGGATGCTCACGCTGCGCCCGCGCCTGTCCGGTCGGCGCGATCGAGATGCGACCCGCACCTGTCGTCGGCAGCCGGAAGAACGACCTCAGGGCCTCGATCGACACCGACCGTTGCATCGGCTGCGGAGTCTGCGTGCAGGCCTGTGGTACACGTCATGCGATGACGATGGAGCGGCGACCGATCCAACCGACAGTTCCACGAACCGGAATGGAAAAGATTCTAAGGATGTCGATCGAACGCGGCAAACTGCCCGATCTGCTCTTCGACCAGGGCGCCGGACGGGGCAGCCGTTTCCTCAACCAGGCTCTCCATGGTCTGACCGCACTCGGACCGATCGAGCGGGCCATCGCCTCGGAACAGGTCAAGTCCAGATTCGTGCGATTTGCTTTGAGGAATGTCTCTGACCCGACGGGTTAGTGACTGGAGTCGACACCATGCCCCAAAACATTGAAATCAAAGCGACGGCAGAGGACCCTGCCGCCCTCCAGCGCCGGGTCGAGGCTATCGCTGATCAGGGGCCAACCAAGCTTCAGCAGATCGACACCTTCTTCGGCTGCTCAACCGGCCGACTCAAGCTCAGGGAGTTCGGTGAGTCCCCCGCCGAGTTGATCTACTACCGGAGGTCAAATATTGCCGGCCCGAAGGAGTCGTCGTACTTCGTTGCCCCGGTCCCCGATCCCGGAGTGCTCAAAACAACTTCTCGATGCGGCTGAGGGCCCTCTGGGCGTCGTCAAGAAGCGGAGACTGTTCTACCTGATCGGACAGACCCGAGTTCACCTCGACCAGGTCGAGGGACTGGGACCATTCATGGAGCTCGAGGTCGTTCTCCAAGACCATCAGACAGCGGACGACGGTATCGTAATCGCCCAGGATCCGATGAAGAAGCTGAATATTCTGGAAGATCAGCTGGTTGACACCGTGTATATTGATCTTCTGCATGGTGAGATTCAGCAGCAATCCTAACCCGGCCTCTTAACCCGCACTTCTGTCGTAGCGAAGTCAAGCCGTGACTTCATCGCCTTTGTCGGAGTACATCTTTTCGATGAGGACACCGAAGTGCTCATCCACAACACGTCGACGGACCTTGAGAGTGGGGGTCAACTCGCCCCCTTCGATGGTCAGCTCTCGGGGCAGCAGGGTAAATTTCTTAATCCGCTCATAGTGGGCCAGATCGACCGACTGGGCCTCTATTCGCTTGGCGATCAACGCCAGGACCTCGGGCCGTTTGACCAGTTCCTCCCGGGAGGAGGCGCCGAGGTCCTGTTCGGCGGCCCAGTCCTCCAGAGCTTCAAAGTTGGGCACCACGAGGGCGGTAATATACCTGCGCCGGTCGCCCAGGACCGCCACCTGTTCGATCATTGAGTCGCGACCCACCGCCGACTCGATCTGCTGCGGCGCAATGTTCTTGCCTCCGGAGGTGATGATGAGGTCCTTGATACGGCCGGTTATGAACAGGAAGCCGTCGTCGTCGAACCGACCCTGGTCACCGGTGTGAAGCCAGCCGTCGGCCAGAACGGCGGCGGTCTCCTCGGAAAGGTTGAGATATCCCAGCATGATGTTGGGCCCACGGACAAGGATCTCGTCCCCTTTGCCAATCTTCACCTCGCACTCGGGCACCGCTTTGCCCACCGACCCGAAGCGGAAACACGATGGGGTGTTGCATGTGGCCATTGGGGAACTTTCGGTGAGCCCGTACCCCTGACAGATCAGCAGCCCGGCGGCGTGGAAGAACTCCTCGATCTCCCGGGCCAGCGGGGCGCCGCCGGCGGAGAAGAACTTCTTGTCGCCGCCGACGACATCGCGGATCTTGCTCAGGATCAGGCGGTCGGCCACCATGTGTTGCAGAGCAAAACCCAGGCCAAGTGAGCGACCGGCGCGGCGGTGTTCCGCTGCCTTATAACCGACACCCAAGCCCCATGTGAACAGCTTCCGGCGGAGGGTCGGAGCGTTGTTGGCGCGGTTGAGCACCGCGTGGTGGATCTTCTCGTACAACCTCGGAACGCTGACCATCACCGTTGGCCGGACCTGGCCCAGAGCCGTGATGACGTCCCGGGGGTTCTCCAGGTAGTAGTTGCAAGACCCGCAGGCCAACTGATGAGCGGTCCACGTTCGTTCGTACACGTGGGCCAACGGCAGAAAGCACAGCGAGCGGTCGCCGGGGCCCACATCGAAATGGGCAGCCACCGACCGGCTCTGGTGGGCGAAGTTGGCGTGGGTGAGCATCACCCCCTTGGGGGGACCGGTGGTGCCCGACGTGTAGATCAGGGAAGCGATCCCGTCGGCTTCGCCGACCGCCACTCGACGGTCGAGTTCGGTAGCGGCTACACTGTCGCGACCGGGATCTCCCATGGCACCGATCCAAGGCTCGCCGGAAGCACCTTCGTCGAAAGTCACGATCCGCAACGGCCGATCGCCGGTGGCCTCGACCAATAACTGCCGCTCGGCGGGGCCGGCGGCGAAGGCCGTCGCCACATCAGCATCGCTGAGGATGTGGGCGGCCTGGGCGGCGGTGGAGGTCGCAAAGATGGGCACCGACACCGCACCTACTGCCGCGACAGACAGATCGGCCACAGTCCATTCGGCCCGGTTGGGAGAAAAAATGGCGACCCGGTCACCGACCTCGACCCCCAGTTGGATCAGTGAGCGGGCCACGCTGTCGATCCACTCGCCCATCTCGCGGTAGCTGTGGGTCTTCCAACCCTCGTCGGTGAAGAATCCCAATGCGGGCAGATCGACATACTCCTCACAACTTCGACGGATCATCCGGGCCAAGTGTTCCGAATCCACGTGTCTACCCCCTTGAGAAGGTCATCCTACCCTAACCCGACCTCCCATCCCTCGGCCCGCGCCGTGAGAGGGGGCGGCAGCCCTGTCTTTATCAGCTTTGTTTGACCTGGCACTGTTGTCATACCGTTACACGATCTGGACCGTTGAGTTCCAAGTTATACCGCGACCGACAGGCGACGTACAATCAGAATATGGAAGTCGTTACGGGTGAAGTTGTTGATGGTTGGGAGCTCCTTCGCGAGATCAAGACCGCCCGTTGAGTTCGTCTTTCCACCTTTTGGTAACCGAAGACGCTGCAGATCAGATTCGTGATGCAGTGAATTGGTGGACAGATGTCGAGGACCCATTCGGAGGAGATGACGAGGCAGGGCCGGCGTCAGCTGGCAATTTCAGAGACAGGCTCAGCGATAGCTGGCACAGCAGCCTCAACCGCAACATCAAAAGCCCCATCCCGCACGTCAACCCGAACCGTCGCGCCCTCACCAACCTCTCCTGCGATGACCGCGCGTCCGATGCGCGTCTCCAACTGCCGCTGGAGGAAACGCTTGAGCGGCCTGGCGCCGTAGACCGGGTCGTAACCCTCGCGGGCAGCCAGTTCGACCGCCGCGTCGCTGATATCCAGTGAGATGCCACGGTCGGTCAGGCGCTGCCGGAGTTCGTCGGTCAATAAAACCACGATCTTTCGAATTTCGTCGAGTGTCAGGGGCGTGAAGAAGATGATGTCATCGACCCTATTGAGAAACTCCGGCCGGAAGTGCGCCCGCATCTCGCGGTCAACCGCTTCCCGAATGCCCTCTTTGACCTGTCCATCGGCATCGACTCCCTCAAGCAGGTACTGCGACCCGATGTTGGAGGTCATAATGATGACGGTGTTCTTGAAGTCCACCGTGTGGCCTTGGCTGTCGGTCACCCGCCCGTCATCCAGGATCTGCAAGAGCACATTGAAGACGTCCTGGTGGGCCTTTTCGATCTCGTCGAAGAGGATCACCGAGTAGGGCTTGCGGCGCACGGCTTCGGTCAGCTGGCCGCCCTCCTCGTAGCCGACGTAGCCCGGAGGCGCCCCGATCAGACGGGACACCGCATGTTTTTCCATGTACTCGGACATGTCGATGCGCACCATGTTCTCTTCGGAGTCGAAGAGCGACCGGGCCAGAGTCTTGGCCAGCTCGGTCTTTCCGACGCCCGTCGGTCCCAGGAAGATGAAGCTGCCGATCGGACGGCGGGGATCCTTGATGCCTGAACGCGCCCGGATGACCGCGTCGGCCACCAGTTGCACGGCCTCGTCCTGACCGATGACCCGCTCGTGCAGAACCTCGTCCAGGCGCAGAAGCTTCTCTCTCTCCCCCTCGACCAGGCGAGTGATCGGAATGCCCGTCCATCGGGAAATGATATCGGCGATCTCGGCGTCGGTGACTTCCTCCCTCAGCAGGGAGTTCTCGGTGGTCTGGTTTTCGATTCGAGCCTCTTCGTCTTTGAGTTGGGCCTCGAGTTGGGGCAGGGTCCCATGCTTGAGTTCCGCGGCCGTATTGAGGTCGTAGGCCCGTTCGGCCTCCTCGATCTCCCGGCGTGTCTGTTCCAGGCGTTCGCGAAGGTTCCGGACCACGTCGATCGCCGCCTTTTCGCTCTCCCACCGGGCGCGCATCTCGCGCTCTGATTCCTCAAGATCCGCCATCTCCTTTCGGAGAGACTTGAGCCGCTGCTTCGAGGCCTTGTCTTTCTCCATCTTCAGGGCCGCCTCTTCGATCTGCATCTGCATGACCTTGCGGTGGATCTCGTCGAGGTCTTGGGGCATGGAGTC
>JAUXDC010000088.1 GCA_030618605.1 Holophagae bacterium
TCCTCAGACCCCTTGTACCACAAAGGTGTAATACCCCCCTTCGGCGCATGTGCCTTACCTTGTCGTTCAACCACCAGAAGTTGCTGACGAGGCGTTGGCAGGAAACAAGGGCCGATTGAGCGAGGTGGGCTGGCGGACCCGCAGCGGTCTTCGGATTGTCTGGGAACGAGTTTCAACAGAGGAAACTCAAAGGCGAGAGGGATAGGAGACACGATGCCTGGATACCTCATGGAGTTTTTTCGGAGCAATCCGGTCGCGCTGCTGTTCGCGGTGCTCGGCTTGGGTTACCTGATTGGCAAAACAACAATCAAAGGCTTCGAACTCGGTTCGGTCACCGGTGTGTTGTTTGTCGGCCTGGTTTTTGGTCACTTCGGATTCACCGGCAACCCCACGGTTCAGTCCATTGGTTTTGTGCTCTTCATCTTCTCGGTCGGATTGCAGGCAGGCCCCAGCTTTTTCGCCGTACTGCGCCAGGACGGTGCCAAGTATTTTTCCCTCGCAGTCGTGATCGCGGTGACCGGCTTCTCCCTCGCGCTGGGGTTCTCGAAGCTGCTGGACTTAGAGCCAGGCGCTTCCGCAGGCCTGCTGGCCGGAGGGCTCACGAGCTCTCCGACACTGGCCGCAGCACAAGAAGCCGTCCGCTCGGGTGACGTGGCACTGCCGGGAGGTGTCTCGGCCGAGCAGGTGATGACAAATGTCTCCACGGCCTACGCCATCACCTATATCTTCGGTCTGGTCGGTCTGATCCTGATCATCCGACTCCTGCCGCGTTGGACGGGCGTGGACCTTGTTGCCGAGGCAGCTAAGCTCGAATTGAAACCAACCGGTGGTGTTCAAGATCGTGTATACGGTATCCCGGACCTTTTGGTGCGCGCCTATCGAGTGACCAACCCGGAAATCGTCGGCCAACGGATCGGGGACATCCAGGATGAGTTCCCCGGCCGCATCTCAGTCGAGAAACTGCGCCGCGGTGGTGAGTTCATTCTCCCGTCGCCCGATCTTTGTCTGGAGCTCGACGACGAGGTCTGTTTTGTCGGCCTCCTCAACGAATTCATCGATCACGGTGATGAAGTCGGACCGGAGCTGTCGGACCCGGATCTACTCGATGCCACGCTGGAGTCATGTCGCATCGTAGTGCTGCGGTCGAAGCTCAAAAAGGTATCGACATCCCTCGCCAGAATCACCGAGCGAACCGGGTGCTTCGTTTCGAGAATTCAACGTTATGGTGTTGATATTTCGTTGCAGGGCGATGTCCAGATTCAGGCCGGTGACGTGGTGCATACCACCGGACCGGCCGGACGCTTAAGAGAGGTCGGAGAGGTGGTGGGCCACATCGAGCGCACCGCGTCCGAAACCGATCTCGTCACCTTTGCAATTGGCACCGCGGCGGGCTTGCTGATCGGCAGCCTCTCCGTCTCGGTCTTCGGGATCTCGGTCGGACTCGGTACGGCAGGAGGGCTTCTGGTGGCGGGGCTTGTCATCGGCTATCTGCGAGCGATTCATCCGACCTTTGGGCGCGTGCCCGAGGCGGCACGCTGGTTGTTCATGGAGATGGGCTTGACGATTTTCATGGCCGGGGTCGGCCTGCGTGCGGGGTCGGGCATCATCGACACACTTGCCAATACCGGCCCGAGCCTGTTCCTTGCCGGTGTGGTCGTGACGTCCGTACCGGTCACCATCGGGTACCTGTTCGGGCGAAAGGTCCTGTCGCTGAATCCGGTCTTTCTACTAGGCGGGATCACGGGATCGATGACGAGTGGCGCCTCGCTGAGCATCGTCACAGGCGAGGCGCAGAGTTCGCTCCCCGCCCTCGGATACACCGGAGCGTACGCTTTCGCCAACATCCTGTTGACCGTCGCTGGAAGCGTGATTCTGCTGTTCGGATGAGGGCACCTTTGGGGTCCTCCGACCAGCGCTACGAGTGCGCTAAAATGACCGTGGCTTTTATCGGGCTCATTTCCTATTGGAACCGGAGCACTCTGCGGATGCGGATCCGTTCTCTCTCTCTGATGAGGATCGTTTCGGCTCTTCCCTTGGCGGCAGCCCTCCTCGGTTTGTCCATGGCTCCTTTGGCCTCTCAAAATCTGGCTGATCACATGGAGCTCTACGGGAGCTTCCGCTTCCGGAGCGGCATGAACAGCGCCGGGGATTTCGAGATCGACGACAGACTCTCCCGGGTGGGCTTGCGGGGGGAGTTGCCCATGGGGTCGGGTCTGTTCGCCTTCGCCCGGGTCGAGATGGGCCTCAACATCATCAAGTCCCCCGGGCAACTTGTCATCAGCGGTGACCCGGGCTTCGCCTCCGGCGAGGACCAGGATGCGGTCACTACCCGCCTGGGGATTCTGGGGATTCGGACCCCCTGGGGGGATTTGAGTTTTGGGAAACAATGGTCGCCCTACTCCGATGTGGGGGGCTTCACGGACCGGTACAACATCTTCGGCGGGGAGGCAGTCGGGCTCTACAATCTGGGCGACGGCGACCCTTCCGGTACTGGCCGGGCCAGCTCCGCCCTCCAGTACCGCGTGGAAGTCGGGGTCCTGAGCATTGCCGCCCAGATCCAGAACAGGAGCGGCGGAGGGAACGACCGGAATGCGGTGGACACCTACGGCGGTGCCCTGACCGTCTCGCCGACCGAAGGCCTGACGCTGGCCCTGGGGTACAACCGGGTTCTGGACGGCGTGGAGGATCCGGCCCCAAACACCGACGAGGTTCCGGAAGGCGACGAAGCCCTTGTGCTTGGGGTTTCGGTGGACCGGGGGCGGTGGTCCGTGGGGTACACGGTGGCGTGGCTCGAGGAGCACGAGCTGGACGACGAAGGACGGTTCTTCAGTGGGTGGGGCACTGAGCTCTATGGGGCGTTCCGAGCCGCCGAGGCGTGGCAGCTTCTGGGTGGATTCAACATCCTCACGCCGGAAGACCAACACCCAGGGGAGTACCGAACTTCTTACGGGCTGGTAGGGGCCGAGTACAGCTTCGTGAACCAGAGCGCGGTCTTCGTGGAAGTGAAGCTGGAGGCGAGCCAAGACACCGAAGGGGACAGAAGCCGGCCCACCATTTATGGCCTCGGGATGCGCTTCAACTTCTGATTTAACCAGGGTTCTGATATGGACTACTTCACCGGACAATATCTCGTGTGGGCGATAGTGTTGGGCGGAATCAGTGCCCTGTCGCTGCCGCTCGGCTCCCTGGTCGGGCTGAACATTCGGCTGCGGCCTGTCTACATCTCTGTTCTACAAGCCTTTGGCGCGGGTGCGCTGATCGCCGCACTGTCCGTCGAGCTCGTCGCTCCTACTGTGCTGGCTCTCGGAGATCCACACAGCGCCAGCCATGGCGACCCTCACGCTGCCTTCTACGCGCTCATCATCGGCGCCGTCATCGGCGGCACGCTCTACTTCCTTCTCGATCAGCTGGTCAACGCTCATGGCGGGTTTCTGCGCAAGACAACGACGAGCATTCAGTACTTTCGTCTGAACAAGAAGAAGCGTCAGCTCGTGCTTCTCGAGAAGCTTGCGCGGTGTGGGCTGCTGCAAAGCCTGTCTTCAGAGCACATCAACACGCTCGTCAAAGTCGCGCGCCCGGTCTCCTGGCTTGACGGCGACGTCGTTTTCAAAGAAGGGGACAAGCTCGACGAGTTGGTCTTTATTCTCGAAGGACACGTCGATGGCGTGAGTGTCGAAGGCATCATCGTTGAGAGAGGCCCGGGAGACCTTCTCGGGCTGGCGCTGACGGAGATGGACGTCACAGCGCTGGCAAAGGCCGTCGCTCGGGGCGACGTCAAGGGCGTTGCGATCGCCAAATCGGACGTCGATCGTCTTCGCGCTCTTTCGCCGGAGTTCGATCAGGCCTGTCGGGACGAAGCCAGAGAGATCGTGGATTCCGTTCGCGATCGTGTAGGCGGCGTATACGATAGGAGCCTGCAGTGGTTCGACGCTGCATCTACCGCCCTGCAGACGACTTCCGAGATGCCTGATGCTACCGAGCTACAAATAGCGAGGGAGGAGCATTCGGGGGCTCCTCTCGCCATCTGGCTCGGGATCTTGCTCGATGGAATACCAGAGAGCTTCGTAATAGGCGCGGGTCTGCTGGTGCTGTTGCGGGGGGCTGTTGATCTCGGCTCCATCACTTTTGCGCAGGTGATCCCCTTCACCCTGATTGCCGGGTTGTTCCTTTCGAACTTTCCGGAAGCGCTCGCGAGCTCGGCCAACATGCGTCTTCAGGGCTGGAACAAAGGGCGGATATTCTTCTTGTGGGCGTCGTTGATGGTGATCACTGCTGTCGGAGCGGGCTTCGGATTTTTTGTCGTGGAGTCGCTCGATCCGACGTGGGTCGTCTTCGCGGAAGGCGTGGCGGCCGGCGCGATGCTGACGATGATCGCCGCCGCGATGATCCCGGAGGCGGTTCTTCTGGGAAGCGCCAACGCGGTAGGGCTAAGCACCTTGGTCGGGTTCCTCGCCGCCATTTCGTTCAAGCTGCTCGAGTAGCCAGTGCCTTCCGCTCGTACAGTGGGCAGTAGCCAGTCCCTCTCCCCTCCGGTGGCCAGTCCCGGATG
Organism: Holophagae bacterium; assembly: GCA_030618605.1. GTDB lineage: Bacteria > Acidobacteriota > Thermoanaerobaculia > Thermoanaerobaculales > Sulfomarinibacteraceae > DAOWGJ01. Next base: position 4,550 of record JAUXDC010000088.1, read on the forward strand.
CCTACCAGGGGGCAGCCCTTCCGGATACCACCAAGGTGGTATTGGACCCCCCTCCCGGGCGACATACTGTCTACAATTAACTGGTGCACGCGGTGTGCTGAGCTTGGCAGTCGCGATCGCGGAAAGGTGGAACGATGAAAAAGACCGTCTCGGGGATCTGTCTTGTCCTGATGGCCATCGCCGTCTTGGGGTCTCTGATTCCCCAACCCTGCCTCGCCTCCGCTGCGCAGCACGCGAGCCCTGAAACCACCGCATTCCCGCCGGACCTTCAGGCCTACGACGACGCTGATCAGGGCATCCTCACGCGTCTGACCGGCAGGATCGAAGCCCAACCGTTCAACCTCGTCGCCACCCTGATCTTCCTGCTCGCCATCTGCCACACCTTTCTCAGCGCCAGGCTCCGCGAGATTTCCCATCGTCTCGAGCGGGCCCACGAACGAAAGGTCGAAGATGGCACGGCTCCGCTGCGCTCGGTCTCGCACGGCGCACGCCTGATGCATTTCATGGGCGAGATCGAGGTCGTCTTCGGCCTCTGGGCGATTCCGCTCCTGCTCTCCGTGCTCTTCTTCTTCGATTGGCCGACCGTCGTCGATTACGTCTCGCACACGGTCAACTACAACGAAGCGATCTTCGTCGTGGTGATCATGACGCTGGCCTCGACCCGGCCGATCCTCAAGTTGTCGGAGGCCGGCATGAGCCGCATCGCCCGGCTCTTCGGCGGTTCGCTGACGGCGTGGTGGTTGACGATCCTGACGCTCGGGCCGTTGCTCGGCTCGTTGATCACCGAGCCGGCCGCGATGACGATCTGCGCGTTGCTGCTGGTGCGCAAGTTCTACCGGCTCGAGCCGAGCCCCAAGCTCAAGTACGCGACGCTGGGCCTGCTGTTCGTCAACATCTCGGTGGGCGGGACACTGACGCATTTCGCCGCACCGCCGGTGCTGATGGTCGCCGGACCCTGGGGCTGGGGCACGGGCCACATGGTGCTCCACTTCGGCTGGAAGGCCGCCGTGGGGATGGTGATCTCCAACTCGCTCTACTGGTATCTGTTCCGCAACGAGTTCGCCGCGTTACGCGAGAAGTTCGCGGTGCGGACCCTCGAGGAGGAGATCCTCACGACCCACTTACCTCGAGAGGCCACCGAGCGGGACATCAACGCGATCGTGGCCGAGGTGAAGGCGGGGCAGTCTGACGAGATCGCCGCAACCTTCGATCAATTGGCGGCGGACGTCAAGCAGCGCCTTCGGGAGTCGGTGCTGAAGCACACCGCGAAGCTCGGCATCGATCCCGAGATCGCCTCCCGGGCGTTCGAGCAACGGTTCGAGGAGATCAGGCTCTATCGACTCCAGAGAGAATTCCCGCACCTCCTCCCAGGGGAGCAGCGCGCCCAGTTCATAGATCCCGCGTGGGACCAGCGGGAGGATCGGGTGCCGGTGTGGGTCATGCTGGTTCACGTCGCGTTGATGGGATGGACGATTTTCAACGCGCACTACCCGGCGCTCTTCGTTCCTGGCCTGCTCCTCTTTCTCGGTTTCGCCGTGGTGACCGCCGACTACCAGAACATCATCGATTTGAAGGCGCCGCTGCTCGTGGGCTTCTTTCTCGCAGGCCTCGTTACCCACGGCGCGGTACAGGGCTGGTGGATCGAACCCGTTCTGGGCAGTCTGGGCGAGCTGCCGCTGGCGCTTGCGTCGACGGTGCTCACCGCGTTCAACGACAATGCTGCCATCACCTACCTCAGCACGCTGGTTCCCGGCTTCACCGATGGGCTGAAGTACGCCGTCGTCGCGGGCGCGGTCAGCGGAGGCGGCCTGACGGTGATTGCCAATGCGCCGAACCCTGCCGGCCAGGCGATCCTGAAGGGCCACTTCGAAAAAGGGATCACGCCGATGGGCCTGCTCAAGGCGGCTCTCGTCCCGACGGCGATCATGTTCGGCATGTTCATGCTGTTGAGCTAAGGAGACGACGCGCGCCGACCAGCCGGTCCCCGATTCCGTGCACCCGACCAGTCGGTGCCGAGCCGCGCTGAGCCTATGAATCGGATGCGCAAAGACCGGTGGGCTGGCACAGCGTACCCGCATTCATGCCAGCGCGGCGAGCTTTTTGCCGACCGGGGCGCGCTCGCAAACCAGCAGTGATACATCGTCGCTGAGGCCCCGTCAGTGCCGACCACACGTCGAACGTGGCTACCCCGCCCCATTGCGGGATCGGATTGGGCCATTCAGAATTCGTAGGCACTGACCCAAACGAACCAGCATCGTCGACAAGGCGCTCAATGCAGAAATGCCGGAGTTTCACACGGAAGGTGTCAGGATGAAAAGCAACGACTTGCCTCCTGGCATTCTGAAGGGATTTCAGGATGTAACACTCATTCATGAAAGCGAGAGATCGAGTGTTTTTCGCGGCATAAGAACCGAAGGCAGCCAACCTGTCATCCTGAAAGTGCTAAAAGGGGATCAGTCCGCCCTAGCCGAGGTAGCCACGTATAAAAACGAATATGGGATTCTCAGTGACCTCGATGTACCAGGGGTCATCAAAGCCTATGACCTCGATACCCAGGACGATTCCCCCGTGATGGTCCTGGAGGATTTCGGAGGCGAGTCCCTACAACAGCTGACGGCAGAACGTCCTTTGACACTGGAGGAGTTTTTCCCTCTCGCTGTCAAAGCGTGTGAAGGTCTGGCGGATATTCACGCCGCCGATCTGATTCACAAGGACATCAACCCCGGCCATATCGTGGCGAACCCCGATACAGGCCAGGTGAAGATCATTGGTTTTGGGATCGCCAGCCGCCAGCAACAGACAACCCCCTCCCCTCTCACCCATCCTGGGCAGTTGACCGGGACACTAGCCTATCTGTCTCCTGAGCAAACCGGGCGCACAAATCGGAGCGTTGATCATCGTGCCGATCTGTATTCCATCGGGATCACTTTCTTTGAAGTGTTGACCGGCCGGTTGCCCTTTACGGCTACCGATCCAATGGAGCTGGTCCATTGTCATATAGCGGTGAATCCGCCCCGGGCCGGTGAAGTCCGTTCTGATATCCCCCCCATCCTCTCCGACATTCTGACGAGACTGATGGGGAAGAACCCTGAGGATCGATATCAATCGGCTCTTGGTGTGAAAGCGGACCTGGAGAAATGCCAGATAGGCTCTTTAGATCCCCAAGTTCTGGGAGGTTTGGAGTTCGAACTGGGACAAGAAGACTTTTCAGCCGAGTTGCGAATTCCTGAAGGGCTGTATGGGCGGGAAAGCGAGGTGGAGGCGCTACTGCATGCCTTCGAGCGTGCGAGTGGAGGCGCCTCGGAACTGATGTTGGTGGCCGGTTATTCCGGCGTAGGCAAGACGGCGCTGGTGCGTGAAGTTCACAGACCCATGACGGAGAAGTCGGGTCTTTTTATCTCAGGTAAGTTCGACCAATTCCAAAGGGACATCCCCTATTACGCCCTCACCCACGCATTTAACCGGTTTTGTCGTCTTGTACTGATGGAGGGTGCGGAAGCTCATGCAGAGTGGAAGAGCAAGATCTTGGATGCGGTGGGCGAAAATGGGCAAGTCATTATCAATGTGATTCCTGAATTGGAACTGGTCATCGGTACCCAGCCCCCGGTGAAAGAAGTAGGTCCCATCGAGGCACAGAATCGGTTCCAGACGTTCTTCCTGAACTTCGTCGGAGCGATATGCTCAAAAGACCATCCCTTGGTTCTGTTTGTCGACGATCTACAGTGGGTGGATTCCGCCTCATTGGAGTTGCTGAAGAGCATTATGCTCGATGATGAGATCAAGCACCTCCTGATCGTCGGGGCCTACCGTGACAATGAAGTGGACGATGGTCATCCCCTGATCGTGGCGGTGGATGAGCTCAGAGGAAGGACCGGTCTCATCAACACCATCGAGCTGGGAAACCTACAGCCGGGACATGTCAAACACCTATTGCAGGACAGCCTTTCCTGTGAGGCTGCGCGGAGTCGATCCCTCGCCGACCTGGTATTCCAAAAGACAGCGGGAAACGCGTTCTTCACCCATCAGTTTGTCGGGAATCTGTATGAAGAGGGGTTGTTGAGATTCGATCTCGAACAGCTTGGATGGACGTGGGACGTGGAACGCATCGCCTCCCGGGACATCACCGATAACGTCGTCGATCTGATGGCGACCAAGATTAGCAGACTGCCGGAAAGGATATCGGTTGCCCTGCAAATGGCCGCTTGCGTCGGCAGTCAATTCGAGTTGAAAACATTGGCTGTCATTTGTGAACGAACTCGAGACGAGACCTTGTCCGTCTTACTTCAGGCGGTTTTCGACGGGCTGGTTTTCCCTTTGGATGAAGACTATCAAGATCCTGATACTGCTGGAGAATCCCAATTCAGATTCTCACACGACAGAGTCCAGCAGGCCGCCTATACCCTGATCGATGAAGAAGGCAGAAAAGAGAAGCATCTGGAGATCGCACGACTGTTAAATGCTGACACGGACGAAGCGGATGCTGAAGAACGGATCTTCGATATTGTCACGCATTACAGGCTGAGTGGGGATCTCCTGATCGACCAGGCAGAGAAACGTCAGGTGGCGGAATTGAACCTGACGGCGGGATGCAGAGCCAAGAAGTCCTCAGCCTTCCATGCCTCAGCCGCGTATCTGGAAGAAAGCCTCAGCGTTCTGGGTGAAAACAAATGGGAGGATCACTACCAACTGACGTTGGACGTCTATGACGAACTGATAGATGCCTGTTATCTGAAGATTCAATACGACGAAGTCAGATCCCTATACCAGACGATCCTCCACCATGCAAGAAACGAGGTCGGCCAATGTGTTGCCCATAAGACGATGATCATGACGTTGGTTGCCGAAAATCAGGCGAGAGAAGCCATTGGTCTGGCTGATACCTATCTCGAGAAACTCCAAATCTCTTTCGATACGGAGCTCACGACCCACCTTTCCGCCAACGAATTCCTCCACCTCCCTCTGCTGGAGGATGAACAGCAGCGAGCGGGACTGGAAATCATGATGGCCATCAGCACGCCGATCATTTTTTCCGCTCCCGAACGTCTTTCTTCGCTGTTCCACACGATGTTGAACATCATCAGTCGACACGGGAACAGCGAGGTCTCGAGCTTTGCAGTCAGCTGGTACGCGACCCTGCTCTGTCTGGCGGAAAAGTACCAGGAAGGCAATGTCTATGGGCAGCTGGCAGTAGACCTCCTCAATAAATTCCCTTCTCTCGGTATCTCCTCGCGAATCATGAACATGCAGTGCGCATGGATTCGCCATTGGGAGAGCTCCGTCCATGACCTGATCGCGCCACTCAAGGAATACCATCTCATTGGGTTACAGGAGGGCGACTTTGAATGGTGCCTTTATTGCCTTGGGAATTACACGCTCCTTTTGTGGGGTGCTGGAAGACCCCTGGAGCATTACGCCTCGGAAGCTGAGGCGTGCATCAGACTGTGCGAGAGTAAGAACCAGGAAATCACGTACCTCATCTGTTCCTTGTTCGCGGAAGCCGCATCGAACCTGATGGGAGAATCCACGAATACGACCACCCTTGAAGGGGAGTGGTTCTCCGAGGAAAACATGCTGCCAAAGCTGGAAGGCAACCATCAGTTGTTGTCCTTCCGCGCCTCGTTGAGGGTCACCCTGTGCTACTTGTTCGGCGAAAACGATGAGGCATACCGGCATGCCCGCGAGGGGCTGAAGATCCGAAGCAGCCTGAATCCTCATTATCTATATACCAAGATCTCCTTCTATGGCGGGTTGTCGTGTATCGCCAGCCTGCCAGGTGCCGAGGACGAGGCCGACAGGGAAGAACGGCTGGAGACCCTGGAGCTCTTCAAGAGAGAGTTGAAGTTATGGGCCGACAGTGCCCCAATTAACTATCGGCATCAGTACGACCTGCTGGTGGCCGAAGAATCCAGGATGACCAACCAGCCCTGGGAGGCAGTCCGGTCATACGAAAAAGCCGTCGCCGGGGCTCGGGAAAACCAATTTGTTCACGATGAAGCTCTGGCGAATGAATTATTCGGTCGATTCTGGCTCGACCAGGGGAATGAGGCATTCGGCGCTGTGTGTATCAGAGAGGCCCATGATGGTTATCGACGATGGGGTGCCACTGCAAAAGTCGAACAGCTGAAGACGCTATATCCGCAGTTGTTGACGCCACCGCAATCTCTGACCTCAGGCCTCTTAGCGGAAAGCCTGAGAGTTGGTCCGGAAAGAAGCCCGCCGCACACCTCCGCCGAACTCGACTTGACCAGTATCACCAAAGCCTCCCAGGCACTGTCCGAAGAGATCGTCCTGGGAAAACTGCTGACCAAGATGGTGCACATCGTCATCGAAAACGCCGGGGCGGAGAGGGGCGTATTGTTGCTTCCCAAGGGGGATGAATGGTTCGTCGAGGCGGAAGGATATGCCGGCGTAGCGGAGGTCACCGTGGAGCAGGCCCTTCCTGTGAAAGGAAACGAGCTGGTTCCGGACTCCCTGGTTCACTATGCTGCACACACCCGGGAACAGGTAATCCTGTCGGATCCCCCTGAGGAAAGTCTGTTTTCTCGCGACACCTATATCGTGACCCGGCGTCCTAAGTCGGCACTCGCCTTCCCCTTGGTCTATCAGGGAGAGCTCACCGCCATCCTATACCTGGAGAACAGCTTGACCGAAGGCGCCTTTACGCCGCAGAGACTGGACGTACTGACCCTGCTATCACAACAGATGGCCATTTCCATCGGAAACTCCCTCTTGTACCGGAAACTTCGGGCCAGCGAAGAACTCTTCCGGAGTCTGATGGAACAGTCCCCCTTGGGTATCGCGGTAGCGATGCCCGACGGAAAGCTCACGCATGTGAATGCTGCCTGGATGGGATTCCTTGGTTTTGACGAGGAAGAGATGGAGGAGGTGCTGGCCAACTACAACGTGCTCACAGACAAGCAGACGGTGGATCTCGGAATCGCCTCTTCGATTAGAAGGGCCTTCGCAGGGGAGGCGGTGACCCTGCCTCCAGTCGAGTATGCGTTGAACCGCACGACCAAAGACCTCGGCTTGGGGCATATAGAGAAGAAACCGGCATGGCTCCAATGTCAGTTGTCCCCCGTCAAGAATGCGAAACAAGAGACCGTTTTTGTCGTCCTTACAATCCTGGACCTCACGGAACGCAAGCGAGCCCAGCAGGAAGCCAGGGAACAGAGGGAAGCCCTGGCCCGGGTAGGCCGCGCCACCAGCATGGGGCAGTTGGCCGGCTCCATCGCGCACGAGCTCAACCAGCCCCTCACCGGCATCCTCAGCAACGCGCAGGCCGCCGAACTGATGATCGACACCGGGCAGCTGGATGACGACGAGGCCGCTGAGATCCTGGCCGGAATCGTGTCCGACGCCAAACGGGCGCGGGATGTCATGAGTAACCTGCGGGCGGTGTTTGGCGAGCAAAAGGCAGAGTTCCTGTCCCTCGATCTCAACGACACCGTGGAAGAGACAAAGCGGTTGCTCCATAGCGAGTTTGTGGAGCAGCGAATCACGGTTACGGCGGAGTGTGCCCCGTCGATCCCAATGGTGAACGGGAACAGGATCCAGCTCCAGCAGGTCCTGGTCAACCTGATTTTGAATGGCAACCAGGCGATGAGTCACTCGGAGGCGGATGATCGCAGACTCCACATCGCAACAGCATTCGATGGAGAGGAGGTCAGAGTTTGGGTAGAGGACCATGGTCCGGGCATCGATGTGGATAAGCTTGACGACATATTCGAACCGTTGGCAACTTGGAACCCCGGAGGCACAGGCATGGGCCTGGCCATCAGTAACTCGATCATCCAAGGGCACCGCGGACGAATGTGGGCGGAGAACAGGCAAGAGGGAGGTGCCCGTGTGGGGTTTTTACTTCCCGTGCTGAAACAAGACCGACAGGCATGAGTGAACCAACGGTCTTCCTTGTCGACGACGACCCCTCAGTCCTTCGGGGGCTCACGCGTCTGGTACGAGCGGCAGGTATGACCGCAGAGCCATTCGCATCAGCCGGAGATTTCCTGGCTTCGGGACGGTGGGATGGGCCGGGATGCATCGTGTTGGATGTAAAAATGCCTGATATGACCGGACCGGAGCTGCAGGAGGAGCTCTGCAAGGCCGAATCCTGCATGCCGGTCATTTTTCTTTCTGCACACGGAGATGTGCCCACTACGGCCCAGGCCATGAAGAAGGGCGCCGTCGATTTTCTGACCAAGCCCGTCGACCGGGACGACCTTTTGGATTCCATCCGTGCGTCGTTGGCCAAAGATGCGGAGAACCGCACCAGACGGGCAGAGGCATCCCTCGTGGAGGAAGACCTCAGGACACTGACCCCGCGAGAGTACGAGGTCATGACTTATGTGATCTCCGGCGGGCTGAACAAGCAGATCGCTGCCAGCCTGGAAATCTCCGAAGAGACGGTCAAGATCCACCGGGGGCGGGTAATGCGGAAGCTCCGGATCCGATCCGTTGCCGATCTTGTCCGCCTCTGCGAAAAGGCCGGGATTCCCCCAGCCGAATCCCGCGGCAGGTAACCCGACCGCGACTGCCACGCTACTGGGCGCCTTTTCCCACTCTTCCATGTACCACTAATTGGTGATATCGTTGCCCTGCCCCGGAGCATATCCTTCCTCTCATGACCATCACTTCGCAGGTACTGGTCGTCGACGTCGATCTGTCGGC
>JAUXDC010000040.1 GCA_030618605.1 Holophagae bacterium
ATTGCCCTTCGGCCAGGGTGTTGGCGTAGGACGTGTTGTGCAGGACCTCGCCCCGGACGGAGACGATCGGATTGAAGCTCTGTTGCCGGTCATGGGCCAAAGCGACCCGCTGAAGAACCGCAGCCAACTCAGCCTCGGTCCGCCCCGGGCGGGTGGCCACCATGATTTCCCGATACGCTTCTGCAGTCACCGCGAGAGCTCCCTCGATCTCCGCGATCTCGGCGTCGGTCTTGATCGAACGCTGGGCGATCACTGCCTTGATCAGCATCTGCGACGCACCCCCATCGACCGTCCGTGGATCGGCCTCGAGGATCTCAGCCAGTTCGAAACGCCGTTCGGCCCGGTAGGAAGGCAGATAGTGAATCTCGACACCCCGCGCCTGTAGATCGGAAACAACCCCGGCCAGTGTCTTCCGCAAACCGGTATCGGCAAAACCTGAGGCCGAAGCATGGTCGGACAGGACCGCATGGGGACCGTGCCATACCAGATCGTCCGGGTGTTCCTCCCGACCGAAGAGAACCTCAGAGCCGTCGGGCAACAGCAAAGCGGCCATTTCCGCTTCGTTGACCCCAACGAAATAGAGGAAGTTCGAGTCCTGGCGGAAGGGGTAGACGTTGTCGGAATAGTTCTTCGGAGCCTCGGCATTGGCCAGAATCAAGATCGCGCCGTTGGGTACGGCCTTTCGGAGCTCTTGACGTCGAGCATGGTAGGTTTGAGCATTCATGAGAGCATTCCTCCGGGGCCAGTGTACTGCGTCCGTTTTCGTTGCCTCAGCCGGCGAGCGATCCGGCACCGTGTAAGCTGTCGCGGTGATCACCACGCCTCTGCGCCCGACCGTCGACCTCAGGAACGGATGGACTTTCTTCAATGGAAAAGCCGGGCGACGGTGGTTGGCCGGCCTCCAAAGCGACGGCCAGCCCGTATCCCTCCCCCACTGCTGGAATCGGCGGGACACATTCCAGATGGGGCGACACTCCTACGTCGGGCATGGCGCCTATCGATCAATATTTGAACTTCCGGAGGCCACAACCTCGGGCACCTGGCATTTGCGAAGCGAAGGATTCTACGGCCGTGCCGAGATCTGGCTGGACGGCCGGCGCGTTGCCCGGGCCGATGGGCAGTACTTGGGGCTGGATATCCCCCTCGACCCGCTGTCGCCCGGCGAACACCTTCTGGCCATCCGCATGGACAACCGCATTCACCGCAATGTCCTTCCGGGTTCTTCAGCCCCTGATTTCCTGCTCTACGGCGGCCTGGTCGGAGGGGTCTGGCTGGAACACAGGCCGGAGACTCACTTCGATCTCGAGCGATTCAGCCTTCGAACGAGAATCGACGATTGCGGACGGGGATTGGTCGAGGTCGACCACAGCGTTGCGGATCTCTTGATCAGAACCATCATTTTCGATCCGGCAGGGACAGAGGCAGGAGAAACCACGACTGACACTCTCCTGATCGAAAATCCTCAACTCTGGTCTCCAGAGTCACCCAACCTCTACAGGGCTGCAATCACCCTTGGCGATAACAACCGGGACCTCGACGCCGTTCACATGCAATCCGGGTTTGCCTCGGCGGAGTTCCGATCAGGCCGGGGGTTCTTCCTCAACGGTCAACACCTGGACTTGCACGGCGCCAACCGCCACGAGTCGATCCCGGGCCTTGGCTCGGCCTTACCGCCGGAACTCCAGCGCCGGGATGCCGAGATTCTCAAGGGGCTTGGCTGCAATTTCGTCAGGCTGTCCCACTACCCTCAACACCCTGCATTCCTCGACGCATGCGACGAACTCGGACTCCTGGTCTACCCCGAGATCGCCACATGGAAGAGCGTTCGCTCGAGTCGAGGCTGGCTTCAAGCGGCCCGCAGGCAGATGCGGGCAATGATGCTCCGCGACCGCCACCGACCCAGCATCATCCTGTGGGGCATGGGTAACGAGAGCCGGTCAAAGAAGGCGTATCACCAGCTGGGCGAAATCGTCAGGGAACTGGACCCTCAGAGATCGACCATCTACGCCGAGAACCACCTCTACCGCGCTCGCCGACAGAAGATCATCGGCATGCCCGATGTCTGGGGCACCAACTACGAATTGGACGTGCTCGAAGAAGCTGCGTCCTCGAGCAGGTCGGGCACAGTCATCGTGGCTGAATGCTGCAACCACCCCCACTCGATCAAGGGAGACGAGCAGGAGGAACTGACCCAACTGAATACCCTTCATCGGGACTGGGAGGCGATGGCGGACAAACCGTGTGTCGCCGGCTACGCTGTCTGGGGCCTGACCGACTATGCGACCGAGCACCGCGATCGCTTTCGACGGCTGCCGGGACTGCTGGACGCCTGGCGCCGCCCGAAGATGGCCGCAGAGTTGTTCCGAGCCCGCCACAGCCGGGATCCGTTCGTTGCGCTTTTCGTCACCTGTCGCGGACCCGACCAGCCACCGTCGCGCTTCCGCCAAGACATTGACCTCGAGCAGGACGGCGACCACCTGATTCATGTTTTTTCCAACTGTGATCGGATCGATTTGGCCATCGACGGCGCCACGCCGCACCGTCTCGAAGGGGCCATACATTTCGTTCTTGCCGCAGAGGCCATGCCAGAGTCGCTCGAAACCATGGGAATCTCCGGGGCGACTACCACCACCTCAAAATGGCGGCGCCACGGAGCAGGCCACTATATCGAGATAAGGCCGAGGACCGATCCAGGGCCCGGTCGAACGCTGGAGATCAACATCGAGGTCGTCGACTCGGCCGGCGTGATCGCCCGCAACTTCAACGGCCACTGCCGGTTGGAGATCGAGGGTCCGGGGAGCCTGCGCGCCTACACCGAAGCCGACGAAGCCGAAATCGCACGAGGCGAAGGCCGGACCTACGTCACCTGCGACACAGTTGAACAGGGTGAGGTTCGACTGACGGCCACCACCGAGGGCCTGGAGAGCGGAACGACGCTGATCAGCTGGGGCAACAACCCCAAGTAGGGTGGGCCCTAATTCCTGCACAAGGCTGGACACGGGCGGGCACAGGACCGCCCCTACGGTTTCCATCGCCGTTTTCACCCTTCCACCCCTATTCCGCCGTGACGACCTGCCCCTCGATCGTCAGACCATCGGGGACCAGGGCGTCCCTGAGAATCATCGAGTGTGCGATCTGGACGCCACTGCCAAGAACACAACCACGTTCGAGCACGACATCGGGGCCGATCCGGCAATTGCTGCCGAGGATGACACCATCGTCAATCCATACAGGACCCTGGATGATTGTGCCGTCCGGGATGGTCTCGCGCACCCTGCCGACGGGGCTTTCATCGAGGAAGCGAAGATTGAGGTCAAGGAGATCCTCCGGGGTCGAGACCTGGAGGCGTTGGTCGGTCTTGACGCCGATGATCCGAGAGCCCTCGTCGATCAGGGCCTGAATGGCGTCCTGCAACTCGTATTCGCCTCGGGCAGATGGGGCTTGCTCCGCCAACAGATCCAGAACCCGGTGAGGCAGAACGTACAGGGGCAGGCTGACGGTATTGGAGGGCGCGTCTTCGGGGCGCGGTTTTTCTACGATACGGCGAATGGCACAGTCTTCGTCCATTTCGACCGGAGCGGCCAGACACACTCGCTCCAGCGGCACATCCATCAGGCTCAAGGCACCGTCGGCCCGTAGGCCGGCATGCAACAAAGCCTCGACGTGCTCGACCGGCTTGAGGCTATCGCAGGCCGAAAGCACGAAAGGACCGTCGATCAACGGCGCGGCCAGGCCGAGAGCGTGAGCCATGCCGAGGCGTTCTTCCTGCACGACGAACTCAACCGAGAGGTCCAACCCGGTCACAGCCGTGAAATGGTGCTGGATCTCGTCATCGTCTGGGCCAATGACCATCACAAGGTCCCGCAAGCCGTTTTCGGCCAGCATCTCGACGACCCGGTCGACCAGGGGCCTGCCCAGAACCGGCACCATCGCCTTGGAGCGATCGTCGGTCACCGGAACGAGGCGCGTCCCACGTCCGGCGGCCAAGATCACCGCCTTCACGAGAACTCCCCAGCGTTCTTGACCGCAGCCGGGCCGGCCGGGCGGCAGATCGCCGATCGCGCATGAGCCGCAAGATCGGGGAAGGCAGCCGTGTAGTCCCGGAAAATCTTTTCGGCAACGTCATCGGCCGCCTCAGCCTCAACCAACGCCAGGCAACTCCCGCCGAAGCCGGCCCCCGAAAAACGAGTGCCAAAAACACCGGGAGCGTCCCGAACCGTCTCAAACAACGCCACCAACGGCGGTGTCCCACATTGATAGTTGATGATCGAACTCTCACCCGAGGCGGTCATCAAGGCGCCGAAGGCCCCGAGATCACCCCGGCGCCAAGCCTCGACGCCGTCGTGAACTCTCGCAATCTCACCGAAGTAATGTGCCGCCCGCCGTCGCAAATTTTCCGGCAGTCGCCGGCCTTCCTGTTCGAACAACTCCGGGGCAACATCGGACAGGACAGGTTTGGGCCCGGATTCAACACCGGCCCGACGCAGCAGGGTTGCCGCGGCCTCCCGACACTCTCCAACACGGTGGTTATAGTCGGTATTTGACAACTGTCGAGCCATTCCCGAAAAGGCGACGACAATTCGAAAATCCGGGAGTGCCTCCCCGGCAACGATCTGGGACACGGAAAAATCCCGGCAATCAATGTGTGTCAGGCTCCCGGCCTCGGCAAAGAGAATGACCGACTGGTCCAACAGACCGCTGGCCACCCCGATGTGGCGATTCTCCGCTCGCTGAACCAAACGGGCGATCTTGGATCGGTTGAGCTCAATCTGATTGACCTCAGCCAGGGCCAGGCAGTAGGCAACCATGATCGCGGCGGAGGAACTGACACCCATGCCGGCCAGATCCCCCTTCATGACGCCGTCGAATCCCCGATGGAGATCAAAAATCTCCCCCATCTCGGCAGCAACCGCCCACAGGTAGTCCCCCCAATCACCGTGTGGTTCACCGACTCGACGGAGATCAACCTCAATGACACCGGAAAAACCAACACTCTCGAGAGTGACAGTAGGCGTATCTCTGGGTTTGAACCGCAAATCCACGCCATGATTAAGGGCCAGACCGGTTACTTCACCCAACTGATGATCGACATGGGCCCCGAGGGGGCAGGCTCTCAGTGGCACCCTGACGGCAGAAATTTCTCCTCCCGCACCGATGCGCTGCCGGAGCTGCTTTTCAAGAATTTCAAACCCCATCAACGTCCACCGGCACGGATCTCACCCTCGGTCACATCACCAAAGATCCTGTTCGACAGTTCAATCGTTTCGTCGTCCAGGGCCGCCAGGTAGTCAGGGTCGTCGGCAAAATGCCGCCAGCGCCCGGTGACGTCCATGTCGCGGGCCCTGCTCTGAAAGCCCTGGCCGGTGAATGAGGAACCGCCGCCATCGCCCGTCACCTCGTCGAGGCTCTCTTCATGAGAGGTCCACCCGAAACGCCCGGCGATCTCCTGACGGTAGTCCCTATCGCCAAACCAGCGGTTGTAGCTGATCATGATCGTGTCGGGCCCGAGAAACGCCGTCTCACCGAGGAACTCCCTGGCATAGACCTTCCAGTGTGGTGTGTAAAAGCGATGGAGCCTGGCCCGCATTCGCCTCTTGCCCTTTTTGACGCTGGCAAAGGTGTTGAGAGCATCCCGCAGAACGATCACGTTGAACCGGCGACGGCTCTGACCGATGATCGAAGCGGCACCTCCGGTCAGGAGCGGCTCGCCGGGCACGCGATCCAGCGGGAAGTTCTCCAAATTACAGAGCAGGATCTCCTTGGGCATCACGGCCATCTCGCGCCATCCGAGGTCAGGATCAAGCTCTGCGCCAAAGACCCGGGTCTTGCCGTCTCTGCGCGACGGGTCGGTGATCGCCCTGAAGATCTTCTCCTTGCGCCACCGCACCTTGAAGGGCTTGGAAAAAACGTTGTTCAGGTGATACACCGGTTGTGCAGCAGACTTGGCCAACCAGGTCAGAACCGCGTGCCCCCCACCGCGTTTGAGGTGAAAGACCCAGATCTCGGAATCGTTACGGTATTCCATCGGTCCACCGAGGATACCGGTCCAGTGCGTTTCATGCCACGAAACACAGGGAGAGTTCGCCGCACACTCCCGTGCCCGAGCCCGAGACCGTTCCCGTTCCCGACTGCTCCCTGTCCCCTGCTCCCTGCTCTCTGCTCTCTGCCCCCTGTCCCCTGCTCCCTATTTTCTCACCTCAACTTCTGTAACAAACCACCATCCAATCAGGTACGATTGGAGCCTGGAATGAGTGGAGGATCTATGAGACGAAACCTCGGGTACCTGATATCAACGATGATCATCATCGGCCTGCCCTGCGCGGCGCATGCTTCGGCAGCCGAAACACCGCCCGAGGACGGACCGGATTTAGTCCTGGTTCTTTCCGGAGGCGGCGCCCGAGGCGCGGCCCACATCGGGGTTCTCAGAGTCCTTGAGGAGATGCATATCGCCCCGGACATGGTCGTCGGCACCAGCATGGGCTCAATCGTCGGCGGACTCTACGCCGCCGGGTGGTCCCCGGACGAGATCGAGGAGCTCCTGGTCTCGATCGACTGGAATGCAGTCTTCACCGACAAGGTGCCTCGGAATGAACTCAGCTTCCGGCGCAAACAGGATGACAGGCCCTACCTGATCGACGCGCGGCTCCACCTTGACGAGGACGGTTTCTACCTCCCTGCGGGTCTGATCAGTGGACAGAGCATGGAGATCTTGCTGCAAACCCTGGAGGCCCGGAGCCGGCCTGAACAGGATTTCGACCGGCTACCTATTCCCTTCCGGGCGGTTGCGACCAACATCAAGACCGGCGAGGCCGTCATTCTGGACTCAGGCAGCCTGGCCCGGGCAATGAGAACCAGCATGTCGATTCCCGGCCTGTTCCCTCCTGTTATTCTCGACGGCCAACAACTGGTCGATGGCGGGTCTGTGGCCAACCTTCCCATCGGTATCGCCCAGGACCTTGGCGCCAAAAGCGTCATCGCGATCGACATCAGCAGCCCAATCACCAGAGATGACGAGACCCTGAAGAATTTCTTCGATATCTACAAAAAACTCAACGCACTTCTGACCGTCAGCAACCGAACAACAGACGTTGCCAGACTGCGTCCAAACGACGTGCTGATCCGTCCTGAGCTGGGCGACATCTCCTTTCTGGCTTTCGACCGGGCCACAGAAACTGTCGCTCTCGGAGAAACCGCCGCAAAGTCTGCCGCCGATCAACTCCTCCCCTTTGTGGCCTCACCCTCAGAGTGGGAGGCCTTCCTCCGGCGACAGCGGCGCCCACCGACCGACACAATCCACGTTGATCGCGTACGGTTGGAAGGGTCCGGATTGATCAACAGATCCGTCGCCATGACCTCGCTGTATATTCAGCCACCGGCCGACCTCGACCCCGAGCAACTCCGACGGGACATCATGCGACTTTTCCACCTCCGCCACTCGGGCATCGTCAGCTTCCGGGTGGACGAGGTTGACGGCGTGCAGGAGTTGGTGATCGACGCCCCACCACCACCCTACGGCCGGCATTCATTTCAGTTCGGCCTGGGCATATTCGACGATTTTGAGGGAAACGGCGAGTACACCCTTTCAGTACGCCACCAGATGTTGCCGGCCAACCGGAGAGACGGCGAGTGGCAGACGCTGTTGGAAATCGGCTCGAGTTCTCAGTTCGTGAGCGAGTTCTACCAGCCCCTTGGCCCCAGGCTTCGCTGGTTTGTCGCCCCGTCAATCAACATTTCTCGTAAACGCCAGGACATCTGGGTCAACGGGAACCCCTGGGCGACCTATAACCTGAGTCAACAGGAGATCAGGCTGTCCGGGGGGCGGGTTCTGGGCAACCACAGCGAGATCCGACTTGGCGCCTTCTACTCAGACAATGAGCTCGACCTTCAGGTCGGTGATCCGTTCTTTCCCAATTTCGAAAAAAATCGGGCCGGCTTCGACCTGACCTATCTGCACGACACCGAGAGTTCAGTCATGTTCCCACGCTCCGGTGGTGACACCAGGATCAGGCTGACTCGGACCCTCGAAGCCATGGGTTCGGAGAGTGATCAGACCCAGTTTTCAATCTCGATGGGCCACGCATGGAGCTTCGGAGAATACACGGTCGTTCCCTACCTCGAATTCGGAGACAACCAGGACCCGGAGACCAACAACTTCACCGACCTCTACTTTTTGGGAGGTCCCGGACGTCTCTCGGGATTGGGCAACGAAGAGCTCTTCGGCGACAGCCTCATCCTGGCCAGAATCCAGAGCTACCGTCGCCTGAAGAAAATCGACCTCGCCGGCATTTCCATCCGGCTCTATACAGGAATCAGTCTGGAAGCAGGCAACACCTTTTTCTTCGACGAATCCCTGGCCCTCGACAAACTTCTCTACGGAGGCACGGTCTTTATCGGCGCCGAGACCCCGATCGGCCCCCTCTACCTGGGCTACGGCTATACCGAAGGCGGACGAAGTCGATGGTACCTTGCGATCGGGGATCATTTTTAGCCCGCACTTCTCACCGATTTTCGTCGCGAGGTGCGGCAGGCGAGACAAGGTCACTACAGTTATTCTCCGGCATACGAATTGTTGCGGCGGGCGTCCCGCCCGCCGTGCCCTTCGGGACAGTTTCTTTCTAAAGGGTCGAGCCGATCGTGGCTCGTGGGCTCTTCTCACCAGATTCGGAACCTGCCTCGATTCGCCCTCTGATCGCCGGAAACTCGTCCTGGCAAGCGAGAAAGGCATCGACCACGACGGGATCAAAGTGCTTGCCGCTTTCATCGACGATGCGCCCCACAGCAATCTCGTGATCGATGACCGATTTGTAGGGACGGGCACTGGTCATGGCGTCGTAGGCGTCGACCAGAGCAACAACCCGCGCGGAGAGAGGGATCTCTTCACCGGCCAATCCTCTTGGATAGCCGGCGCCTGACCATTTTTCATGGTGAGAGTACGCAATCTCCATGGCCATTCGCAGCACACTCTCGCCTCCATGGTCTTGCACAATCGAGCTCAGGGTATCCCCGCCGATCGTCGTATGCCTTCTCATGACCTCCATCTCGTCGATGCTCAGAGGGCCGGTATTGAGAAGGATCGCGTCTGGAATTCCCACCTTTCCAATGTCGTGAAGAGGACTGGACCTCCGGAGTTCCTCCACGAAATCACCGCTGATACGCTCCTGCCACGCACCGGCCAGAAGCACCCCGGCCAGTCTCTCGGAAAAAAGGGCAATGCGTTCGAGGTGTCGACCCGTCTCGTAGTCGCGGCTTTCGGTCAGCTTGGCCAGAGTCATCAGGGCAATATCACGGGTCTGCTGAACCTCAGTGGTGCGTTCCGAGACCCTCATCGAAAGCTGCTTGTTGAAATCACGCAGCAACTCGTTGTGCTCTTGGAGGGCCTCCTCGGAACCTTGAAGATCGAGCAGGACCGCTTCGCGGAGTTCGTGGAGGCGGCGGTTCCGAAGATCCAGATTGCGATACTGCATCTGGGCGAGAACGCCCAACCCAAGAGCCAAAGCGATGGTGAGAACTCCCCGACTCCCGTACCCGGCTCGATCGATGCCGCCGAGCAGCCCGACTCCAAGGTGAATCAGTACCAGGATGAAGAGAAAGAGGACCAGGCGCCGCGGTCCATGCTCCGGGAACTCCGTTCCTGAAGCCTGGTCAACCTCAGTCTGAATCGACCGGAACCGGGCGGCGGCAAGGACCGAAAGAAAGGGCAGGTACCAGAGCGGATTGAGCCAGGCGGTGATTTCGAGAGTGGATCCCGGCAGCCGAGTCAGCGATTCGAAGATGTCCGTGAACGACCACAGAAGATGCCCTCCGGCGAGAAGAGCATAGGGAACTTTCCACCCCAGTTGTTTGGTCGCCGAAAAGAGGTAGACAAAGCGTAAGAGCAGATAGACATCGAGGGCGAGGAAGAGCATATAGCCCTCGATGGGCTGGCCCTTGTCATCGACCTGAGGCCCCAAAATATTGGGGATCAGGACGAAATAGAGCACCAATCCGAGCACAAAGATGTGGAGACCCCAAACCTCGAGTCGATGGTCAAGATCCTTCTTGGACAACTCCGGGCCTCGCTCGGGGCGTTGTTCCGCAGCCAACACCAGGGCTACGTAGTAGAGGGCAAAGGCCACGTCAATCAGTGTTTGGACTGTAAGGCTCGAGTAATAGAGATCATTCGGTAACAGAAAAGACCCCGCTGCGAGGAGCCAGAAGAGCATGGCGACTGCAACGAGCTCCCAGAATCTCCTCTCCGAGGGCGAGGAAGCTCTACGAGCCTGCACCCAGGAAGCCGTCCCGGCAAGCACCAAGAAGACCGCATAGCAAGCGAAGGTGACGACTGAGGAATCGGTCGAAACCCGACCGTCAAGAACCGAGAGTATGCAAACAGCAGTTCCCGCAGCGAGCCCCGCAAGCACAAACGGGTCTCGCATCCACGCGAAGTTCCACAATGCAGCAGAAGCGGACAGGGATGAACCACTGTTCCGGACGTCAGGCTCAGGGTTCGTGCTCATCGATGCTGGTATTACTCCTAGAGAACAAGGCTAGCACGAAGCTGCCTGAACCTCTCAGACCCGGTTCTAATTGAGCCCCCGCTTGGCGACCAGGGCATCAATCGTCGGCGCGGCGCCCCTGAAGCGCTCATAGAGCACCATCGGGTTTTCGCTGTCCCCCGCCGAAAGGATGTTCTTCCGGTAGCTCTCGGCCAGGTCACGGTCGAAGACTCCCGCCTCCTTGAATGCGACGAAGCCGTCGGCATCCAGCACCTCGGCCCAGACGTAGCTGTAATAACCCGCAGAATAACCGCCGGAGAAGATATGACCGAAGTAGGACGTTCGGTAACGCGACACGACTTCCTCAATGATGCCGATCCGGTCCATCGACGCCTTTTCGAACGCCTCAGCATCCTCAGCGACCGGCTCGTCGAGCGAATGCCAATCCATGTCGAGAATACTGGCGGCTAAGTATTCGGTCGTCGCAAAGCCCTGGTTGAACTGTTTGGCCTTCTGCAACTTCTCGATCAATTCGGTCGGGATGGGCTCACCGGTTTCAACATGGCGGGCGTAGGTCGGCAGGACTTCCGGGTCAAAGGCCCAGTTCTCCATCATCTGGGACGGCAACTCGACAAAATCTCGGGCAACATTGGTCCCGGAAAGGCTCGAATAGGTCACATCCGACAAGAGGCCGTGAAGGCCGTGACCGAACTCGTGGAAGAGTGTGGTTGCCTCATCCAAACTGAGAAGAGCCGGCTGCCCCTCGCTGGGCTTGGAGAAGTTGCAGGTGTTGGTAACGATCGGCCGAATGTTCTTGCCGTCAACTTTCCATTGGCGACGAACGTCCTCCATCCATGCCCCGCCCCTCTTGCTCTCACGGGCAAAGTAGTCGGTGTAGAAAACCCCAACATGGGACCCGTCGGCATTCTGGACCTCAAAAGCTACTTGGTCCGGGTGGTAGCCCGGCAGATCGGAACGTTCGATGAACTGCAAACCCCAGAGCTTCCCCGCAACGTCAAAGGCCGCCTGCCGAACCTTGGTCAATTCGAGGTAGGGCTTGACCACACTCTCGTCGAAATCGTACTTGGCCGCACGCAGTTTCTCCGAGTAGTACCACCAATCCCACATCTCCAACGTGATGCCGTCACCCAGGCGGTCTGCCAGCGACTGGAGTTCGGCCAACTCGGTCTTTGCCTTGGCCAGGGCCGGCGTCCACAAGGTGTTCAGCAGTTCGTAAACCCGCTCCGGCGTCTCGGCCATGTTGTCATCGACGACGTAGGCCGCATGGCTCTCGAAACCCAACAGTTGGGCCCGCTCCACCCGAAGAGCAGCAATGCTGGAGGCCAGAGCCCGGTTGTCCATCTCTCCCCCACTCCCACAGAGATTGGTATAGGCCAGGTAGAGTTTCTCACGCAGGTCCCGCCGCTCGGACAACTGCAGGAACGGTGTCCAACTGGTTCGCTGGAGGTTGAACGCCCAGGCCCCTTCGTGGTCCTGAGCTGTCGCCACCGCTGCCGCCGCATCACGGACGGACTGGGGCAGACCGGCGAGGTCGGCCTCGTCCTCGATCAGAAGGGCAACGGAGTTCATCTCCTTGAGAAGGTTCTCGCCAAACTGGGTCGAAAGCGTGGTCAACTCCCCGTTGAGTTCCTTGAGCCTCCCCTTGGCGTCGGCGTCAAGGTTGGCGCCGCCGCGGACGAATTTCTTGTACTGCTTGTCCAACAGCCGTGCCTGTTCAGCACTCAGGTCCATCGACTCGCGAGCATCGTAGACCGCCTTGACCCGGGCGAAGAGCCCATCATTCATCAATCTGTCGTCACGGTGGCCGGCCAGCCTGGGGTTGATCTCCTTGGCGATTGCCTGGATTCCCTCAGAGGTGTTGGCCGCGTTAATATTGAGGAAGATCAACCGGACGTTGTCCAGCAAACGACCCGAAAGGTCCAGTGCCTCAATCGTATTGGCGAATGTCGGTTCTTCGGTCTGATCGACGATCGCCTGAATCTCGCCATTGTGAACCGCCATCGCCTCTTCAAAGGCCGGCGTGAAGTGCGCCTCCTCGATCTGATCAAAAGGTGGCGCGCCGAAAGGCAGTGTGCTTTCGACCAGGAGTGGGTTGTCGCCACCACCAGGTGTACACGACTGGTCACAGTTGCACCCGGCTACGACGAGAATGGAACAGGCCAGCAAAACAAGAGCTGATTGATTCATGGGAACTCCTTGGGCGATTTGGCTCCGGCGAGACTCGCACCGAGCGAGCATATTGTAGACCATTTGTGAGCCTGTGTCGGTGATCACTTTCGAGTGGTTATCTGGCCGTCATTCATGTCGAAATCTCCCGCTTTCAGGTACACTGACCCATCATGAGTGTGCGAATCGTTATGCCGGTGAAACAATTGGGTTCGTTGGTTGTTGTCTGCCTCTGCCTTTCGGTACTGGCCGGGTGCTCGAGCATCACGTCGTCCCTGACCGGCCGGATGTCGGAAAGCCTGGCATCCTCGATACTCAACTCAAACGATCCGGAGACCGTTCGCCAGGGAGCGCCCGCCTACCTGCTGATGGTCGATGGTTTCATCACCGATGACTCTGAGAATCCCAATGTCCTGATGGCAGGGGCGCGACTCAATGCCAGCTATGCGAGCACCTTCGTCGACGATCCCGCCAGGGCCAAACTGATGTCACTCAAGGCTCGTGACTACGGTCGAACGGCCCTGTGCCTGAGCAACAAAACAACCTGCGGGATTTGGGAAGAACCCTACGACCAGTTCGAAGAGGTGATCGAAACGCTGGGCAATGAGGACATCGAACCGATGTATGTCGCCGCCATGGCCTGGGCCACCTGGATCCAGGTCAACCGCGAGGATTGGGTGGCCGTTGCCGACAAGGCTCGGGTTGAGGCGATGATGCTCCGGGTCGTCGCCCTTGACGAAGGCTACGGCCGAGGTTCGGCTCACCTCTATCTCGGCGTCCTGGCAGCACTACTCCCGGAGGCCCTCGGCGGCAAACCCGAGGAGGGGCGCAGATATTTCGAGAGATCGATCGAACTCTCAGGCGGCGGCGACCTGATGGCCAAAGTCCTGCTCGCCCGGGACTACGCTCGCATGATCTTCGACCGGGAGTTGCATGACCGGCTCTGCCGCGAAGTGCTGGAGGCCAATCCAAAAGTCGAGGGATTGACCCTGAGCAACACCCTGGCCCAACGCGAGGCAAGAGCCCTGCTCGACGACTCCCAAGACTATTTCGGAGAGTAATATGAGACGACGATTTGCAATTTTTCCTTCGAGGCCCTCAAAAAATCGAGACACAGTTCAGAATTCAAAATTCAAAATTCAAAATTCAAAATTCCTGCCCCCCCTCTCCCCCTCTCCCCATCACCGTTTTGGATCCAGATCCACACTGATTTTTCTGGCAGCTCTGGTGATCACCTGTGCGGCAATCGGCACGGCCCATACAGCCCAGCTGAAGATCGCCACAGTGGCGCCCGACGGCTCTTTCTGGATGACCGAGGTCAAGAAGGGCGCCCAGGAGATCGAAAAGGCGACCGAAGGCCGAGTCAAACTCCGGGTCTATCCGGGCGGCACCATGGGCAACGACCAGGCGGTTCTCCGCAAGATGCGGATCGGTCAGTTGCACGGCGGCATGATGACCGGACTGTCCCTGGCGTCGATCACATCGGATCTCCAACTCTACGGCCTCCCCTTTCTTTTCGGATCCTACGACGAGGTCGATGCCGTCCGGGCAAAGATGGATGCGGCGCTGATCGAGGCACTCGATGCTAAGGGCTACATCTCATTCGGTCTGATCGAAGGGGGATTCGCCTACATCATGTCCCAAAAACCGGCGAGGACATTGCCCGATTTCAAGGGACAGAAAGCCTGGTCACCCGAAGGCGACGTCATTGCCGACGCGATCTACGACGCCGCCGGCCTCTCCCCCGTGCCGCTGCCACTCTCCGACGTCCTGACTGGTCTTCAAACCGGCCTGATCGACACCGTCGTCGGACCGCCGGTGGCCGCGGTGGCCCTCCAGTGGTTCACAAGGACGAAATACCTGACCGATCTCCCGATTCTCTACACCTACGGTTCGATCGTCGTCAGCTCCAAGGCATTTTCCAAGCTCGGCGCCACCGACCAGATCGTCGTTCGGGAGATTTTGGGGCGCGTTTGTGCAAGGCTCAACGAACGAACACGGACCGACAACCTCCAGGCTCGAAAGGCTCTGGCCAAGCAGGGCATCGAGTTTGTCACTGTCGATGAAGCCACCATGGGGCAATGGCTCAAGGTTGCCGGCGATGCGATCAGCACACTCCGGGAGAAGGGTGAAGTCCCCTCGGCGTTGTATCAGACATTGCAGAAACACCTCGACACCTACCGTCAGGAAGCACCCGCAGATTGAAAAGGGTTCTTCGATTCCTCGGGGTTTTTGAGGACGCCATCCTGGCGAGTGTCCTCGGCGTGATGATCGTCATTGCAGCGATCCAGATCGTCTTGCGCAACGTCTTCGACACCGGTTTTTTATGGGCCGATCCGATGCTCCGCGTGTCGGTGCTTTGGGTTGGAATGCTGGGCGCGATGGCGGCAACCCGAGACGACCGCCAGATCTCGGTCGACGCCCTTTCGCGCTTCCTGCCGAGCCGTTGGAATGCCCGAGTGCGTATCCTGACCGACATATTTACGGCCATCGTCGCAGGGTTCTTCAGTTGGCATGCCGGCCGTTTGGTCATCGAGGATCATGCCTCAGGGATGACTGCCTTTGCCTGGGTGCCAGTGTGGGTCTGTGAGCTTATTCTTCCCGTTGCGATGGCGATTATCGCCATCAGGTACGCCATCTACGCATGGAAGCATTTCAGAGAAGCTCTGGCCGGGGAACCCACCCCATGATCCTCGGCGGTCTCGCCCTGCTGCTGATCGCCCTGCTGGGCGCCCCGCTGTTCGCGGTCATCCTGACCAGTGCATTTCTGGGTTTTGCCCGAGGCGATGTCGACCCGATGGTGGTCGCGATGGAGGTCTACCGGATCGCCGACACCCCCATCCTTCTGGCCATACCCCTCTTTACCTTTGCCGGATACCTGGTCGGCGAGAGTCAGGCGCCTAAACGCCTGGTCCGCCTGACCGACGCCCTCTTCGGTTGGATGCCTGGCGGCCTGGCGGTCGTCGCCCTGGTGACCTGTGCACTGTTCACCGCCTTCACCGGCGCCTCCGGCGTTACGATTGTCGCCCTCGGCGCCCTGCTCTACCCGGCGCTCAAGGATGCCGGCTACCGCGAGAATTTCAGCCTGGGCCTGATCACCACCTCGGGCAGTCTGGGCCTGCTCTTCCCACCCTCGGTCCCCCTGATTCTCTACGGCATCGTCGCAGAGGTCAGCATCGACCGGCTCTTTATCGCCGGCATCCTGCCCGGGGCACTGATGGTTCTGCTCCTTTCTTTGATGAGCCTTCGCGAAGGCGCCAGATCGAACGCCTCACGAAAGACAGCCGCATTCAACCCGCGAGAGGCTTTCGCGGCCCTTCGTGCCTCGATCTGGGAGATTCCACTGCCCTTCATCGTGCTCGGAGGCGTCTACAGCGGATTCTTCGCCGTCTCCGAAGCGGCCGCCGTCACCGTCGTCTATGTCCTCATCGTCGAGGTCCTGCTGTATCGCGAGATCAACGTCCGGCAGGTGCCCAAGATCATGCGCGAGTCGATGGTGATGGTCGGCGGCATCCTGATCATTCTCGGCGCCTCCCTGGCTTCGACCAATTATTTGATCGACGCCCAGATTCCCGAGCAGCTCTTCGCCTTCGTCACCGCTCATATTTCCAGCAAACTGACCTTTCTGATCCTGCTTAATCTCTTCTTGCTGGTTCTCGGGATGATGTTGGACATCTTCTCGGCCCTGGTGATCGTCGTGCCCCTGATCCTGCCGATTGCCCTGGGTTACGGCATCGATCCCGTACACCTGGGCATCATCTTCCTGGCCAATATGCAGATCGGCTATTGCACTCCGCCGGTCGGCATGAACCTCTTCATCGCCAGCTACCGCTTTGACAAACCGGTGATTCAGCTCTACCGGGCCACCCTGCCGTTTCTCGCCGTCTTGCTGCTGACGGTGTTGATCATTACCTATGTTCCGTGGCTGACGATGGTGCTTCTCGGCTAGTTCCCGTCCGAAAACGGCACATCCTCAGGCCAGGATCGTCCGAGCAGCTTTTTTCGCCACGGCGATCAACGTCAGAACGGGAGGGACGCCCCCGGAGTGAGGCATGATGCTGTTGTCACAAACATAGAGCTTCTTGACCTCGGTCTGGAGATCGCTGTCGATCACGCGGCCGATGGCAGCCGTACCGCCGGGATGCCCCCCGATGCCCTTGGCCACGGAAATGCTTCCCGGGATAACTCCCGCCTTGACCATGATCGCCTTGGCCTTGGCCACGCCCCGGGCCATGCGCTCCTCGTCCGCAGGACTCAGTTTCTTGTGGAGCTTGCCCTTGATGTCCACGCTGCCGGTCGGTTCGTCACAGAGTTTGACGAACATCCCGACCATGCGTTTGACCTGTGGGCTTCGCAAGAGGATTCCGTAGCGTCTCTTGATGATCTGGGCCGCCAGGGCATTGACGGCACCGACGTTGCCGATGACGAATTCGCCGACATCCGAAAGGTCCGCGAAGGTGTAGGTAATCTCGTGAAACGTGCCGGGGCCGTCCTTCATCACACCGACCATCACCGACATCGGATCGGTGAAGAAGTGACTCCCCGCATCGGTGATCCCGGAGCGTTTGAGGATGACCGGCGTTCCAATCGCGCCGGCCGCCAGCAGAACCCGATCGGCATAGATTTGAATTGGACCGTAGGGGGTCTTGGCCAACACGCCCTCGGCCGCGCCGTCTCCGATCAGGACCTCCTGGACATCACAGCGGGTCAACAGCTTCGCGCCGTCGGCCACCGCATCGGCCAGGTAGGAACGGGCGGTCCACTTGGCCCCAACCGCACATCCGAAGAGGCACCGGTCGCAGGCTGGATCACAGAGCTTGGGATCGATGAAGCGTTCCTGAGGCTGCATGTGGTAACCCAGGGTGTCGGCAGCCTCGACCAGGCGAAGGGTCCCGACGTAATCCTTGAAGAAGAACTCGGGAACCGGGCGGATGGACAGCTCCTCCTTGGTCTCGGCAACCTCTTCGGCCAGGTCCAATCCCAGTTCTTCCTTCATAAATGCCGGAGGATCGTAGGAATTGCCCGAGTAGAGCACGGTCGACCCGCCGGTCGTGATCCCACGGCGAACGATGACACCATCGGCCGACCTCTTGATGTCGTACATCGTGACGTACGCAGCCGATCGGCCGATCGGCCACTGATGATCCCGGCCCTTCTCGACGATGATGACGTCCTCGCCCCGGCCGGCCAGTTCTCGGGCCAGAGTTGCCCCTCCCGGTCCGGTTCCCACAATGACGGTCTGGGTTCTGAGCTCTCGGGTCATTGGTCCCTCCTCAGAGTCTCGGCGCCTCCCAATAACAATAACCGATCTCCATGATTTTCGAGACTTCTTAAATAGCTGGGTGTATGATTCCCAACCGAGAGTATTCAAGGGAGAGAGCATGACCGAGCGCTTCACCATCCGAACCCTGAACGATATCGAGGCCATCGAACGCGTACCGGCGGACGAGCGATGCCCAGAAACCAGTACCCTCGAGCTCATCGAGCGCGGAACGGCAATCAACCCCGGCGCCACAGCCATCCATTTCATCGCCAGTGGAGATCAGTGGGATCAGCCCCAGGAGATCACCTTCGCCCAACTCCTGGCACGGGTTCGGCAGACGGCCAATCTCTTCACGGACCTGGGGATCGGACCCGAGGATGTTGTGACCTATTTGCTCCCGAATCTGCCCCAGACCCACTTCATCCTGTGGGGAGCGGAAGCCGCCGGTATCGCCAA
Organism: Holophagae bacterium; assembly: GCA_030618605.1. Classification (GTDB taxonomy): domain Bacteria; phylum Acidobacteriota; class Thermoanaerobaculia; order Thermoanaerobaculales; family Sulfomarinibacteraceae; genus DAOWGJ01. The sequence goes on from JAUXDC010000040.1 coordinate 18,382, forward strand.
CCCGATCAACCCCCTGTTGGAAGCCCACACCATCCGCGATATCTGCAATGCCGCAGGGACCAAGATACTCGTCACCCTGGGCGAGATTCCGGGCGCCGACATCTGGCAAAAGGTCGAATCCTTTCGCGAGGAGATTCCAACCCTGGAGAAAATCGTCCGGGTGATGGGACCTTCCGACAAGGCCGGCGACATCATCGGCTACGAGGAAAATATCGATGCCTATCCGGCCGATCATCTGACCTCGGGACGCGTCTTCCATCCGGACGACATCGCTTCCCTCTACCACACCGGAGGCACGACCGGCACCCCCAAGCTGGCCCGCCGCTCTCACCGCAACGAGATTGTCCTGGCCTCCAATATCGTCATGGCGGCCGATCTGTCGGCCGGCGAAACCGTCATGTGCGGCCTTCCCCTTTTTCATTGCAACGGCACCTGCATCACCGGTCTCGCACCCTTTTCGGTCGGAGCGAGCGTGGTTCTGCTCTCACCCTCCGGCTACCGTGACCAGGGTGTGATCCTCAACTTCTTCAAGATCGTCGAACGGTATCGCCCCGTCTTTTTCTCGACCGTGCCGACCGTCCTCGGGGTGCTCCTCAACGTGCCCAAGGATGGCGCCGACATCTCTTCCCTCCGCTACGTCATCTGCGGTGCGGCGCCCCTGAGCGTCGACCTCTTCAACCGTTTCGAGGCCTACTCAGGCATGAAGATCATGGAGGGCTACGGCCTGACCGAAGTCGCCTGCGCCTCGGCGGTCAACCCCAGAGACGGCGAACACAAGATCGGCAGCATCGGCCTCCATCTCCCCTACAACGACATCAAGGTGATGATCCTCGACTCGGACGGCACCTACCTCCGCGACGCCGAAGATGACGAGATCGGCGTCATCGCCGTGGGGGGACCGTGCGTTTTCTCCGGCTACGTCGAAGAGTCCCACAACCGCGATATCTGGATCGATAAAGAGTGGTTCAATACCGGTGACCTCGGCCGCAGGGACTCCGACGGCTACCTCTGGCTGACCGGCCGGCGCAAGGAACTGATCATCCGGGGCGGCCACAACATCGATCCGGCCACCATCGAGGAACCCCTCTACCGATTTGAGGGGGTACAGACCGCCGCGGCAGTGGGACGTCCGGACGCCTATGCAGGCGAGGTGCCGGTCGCCTACGTCCAGCTGAAACCCGGCGCCGAAGCAACCGAGGAGGAAATCCTCGCGTGGGCCCGGGAGACGATTGGGGAACGGGCAGCCGTACCCAAGGCAATTCACATCATCGACGAGATCCCGTTGACCGCCGTCGGCAAGGTCTTCAAGCCGGCCCTGCGCTGGGATGCCACCCGCAGGGTGTACGAGGAAGAACTCGCCGCCCTCGGGAACCTCGCAAGATCGGTGTCGGTCCAGGTGGGCGAGGATCCGATTCACGGAACCAAGGCCACCCTACGAATCGAATGCGCCGCCGACGTCCTGCCCGAAACCGTACGCAAGACCGTTGCCGACATCCTCGAGCTGTACACCGTGCACTTCGAGGTCGAGCTATGAGTC
>JAUXDC010000345.1 GCA_030618605.1 Holophagae bacterium
TGACCCTGGTCGAGGCCTGGGACCGTCTCAACGAAATCGTGCCTGACGCCCCAAGCCTGGTGCTTGCCGGTGGCGAGGGATGGGATGTTGGACCCCTGCTCGAACAGGTCGAACGCAGCCCCCATGCCGCCCGTATCCACAGACCCGGCTACGTCACCCGGAATCAGGCCCGTGCCTTGATGCGCCACACTCAAGCCTTCGTTTTGGCCTCCGAGGTCGAGGGCTTCGGTCTGCCCTTGGCCGAAGCGATCGCCTGCGGCGCCCCCTGTATCGCCTCGGACATCCCCGCTCTTCGCGAGAGTGGCGCCGATGCCGCGATGTTTACACCTGTCGGCGACAGCGAGGCGTTGGCCCAGGCGATCGCCCGGACCCTCAAGCCCGAAACCACCCGCGCCATGCGGCACGCTTCGGCGGCCCGACGCTCAGCCCTGTCATGGGAACCCATCATCGATCAGTGGCGGGAGTTGATTCGGTCGGTCGTTGGTTGAGGGGAAAGCGGTCGGCAGTTTGAGCACTTCTTTCTTATTCCTCCAAGATTGGTCTATCCTTGATTGATTGAGAAGGGAAACTCTACTTTGATTGAATAGAAATCTCAAAAATGGGGCGGTTCTGGCTTTTCCTCCTCAGCTCGAGAGATCGGGAGGTTGAGAATGTTGCGTCAAGATATGTTTCCGGTGTATTTGGTCGCGATTTTCGTGATGGGTGTAACGGTAGGTGGCTGGGCTGTAGACCCACAGGTGACCCTCCCTCTTTCGCAGGGTGAGCAGGAAGACATCATCATTGATGACTCCCCGGAATTTGTCTATATGATTCCAGCGTCCGCCCATACAGAGGGCGAAGAAGGAACAAGCTGGGTCTCGGACGCGGTGCTTTACAATACCGACGATGGCGCGGCAACAGCAAATCTTTTCTTCCTCAAGGAAGGGCAAGACAACTCAGCCGGCCAGGGGATGCAGATAATAGTTCCAGGGCATAACGCCACGCGCCTGATTGATTTCGTCCAGACGATTTTTGGTGAAGAGTCAGCCTCGGGCGCACTCCTTGTTGCATCGGACAAGGAACTGGTTGTTGGATCGAGGACTTTCAACAATGATGCGGCAGGGACATTTGGGCAGTACATCCCAGGCATTTCAGCTGTTGATGCACTCGGTACAGGCATGGAGGCCCGCCTCATCCAGCTGACCCGAAACGCCGACTACCGAACAAATATTGGTTTTGCAAATGCCACCGGACAGACTCTCAACGTCAGTGTTGACCTGCACCGGGCCAATGGCAACCGTATCGCTCAGCACTATTACACCCTTCAGCCCTACGGATTTTTCCAAAAGACAGACATTATCGGCGTCAACGTTGCCGATGCCTATGCGATCGTCAGATCGAGTACGCCAGGCGCCAAGTACTTCACTTACGCCTCGGTGGTGGACAAAAACTCCGGAGATCCGGTTCTGATCCTCCCTCCGGCCGAGCCCATTATTTTCCGGACTGACGCCTACGTCGCAGGGGCGGCTCATGTGGAGGGAGCAGCCGGGACGAACTGGCGAACGGATCTCGAAATCCACAACCCTGGATCAATCAAAGCCAGGTTCAGAATTGCCCTGTTGAGAAAGAACCAGGCCAACTCCCCCCCAACGATGCAGACCTTCAACCTTAATGCCGGGAAGAGTGTGCGCTACGAGGATGTCCTGCTGGAAGTCTTCGGTTTCGAAGGAGCAGGGGCCCTGCGGGTGACCCCAACTCAAGGAACGATCATGGTGACCAGCAGGACCTTCAACCAGCTTTTTGACCAGACCTACGGTCAATTCATCGCGGGAACAGTATCTGATGAGGCGATCGCCTACGGGCAAGAAGGGCGGCTGATTCAGCTCTCCGGGTCGTCGTCGAACTCCAGCGGATTCCGGACGAACATCGGCTTCGTTAACGCCACGCCGTGGTCGATCCAAGTGAGGGCGGAGATGTACACCGCCACCGGGACACTCTTGGGCGCCAAGAGCTTCCCACTGTTGGCTTATGAATACGACCAGGCAGACAAAATCTTCGCCCAAGTTACCGATGAGTCGGTAGACAACGGCTTCGCCATAGTCAGCACGACAACTCCCGGCGGACACCTGTTTGCCTATGCCTCGGTCGTGGATAATCGTTCAGGCGATCCGATGTACATTCCAGCTGCGGTGTCGGGTGAGCCGGTTGTGCCACCTGCCAGTTCGCCGGTATTGAGCGAAAGCGGGACAACCCTGTCAAGCGTGTCGTTGGCATGGTCCTCGGTTACCGGTGCGACGGGCTACAGGCTGTATCGCGTGGACCAAACTTCACCAATCTACCAGGGACCGAATCTCAGCGATGCCCAAAATGGACTTGATCCCGACACCGTGTACTGCTACACCGTTCTCGCATACAACGACAACGGAAGTGGCCCGATATCGGCCCAGAAGTGCGCGACTACAACGCAATTGGTTGAGCCCGGTGTTTGGAGTTCGACTGGCCTCGAGGGTCACTCGGTATATTCAATCGCGGTGTGCCCGGCGGATCCCGCCACCATGAGTGTTGGGACGAAGGGTCATGGTGTGTTCATTTCAGATGATTACGGAAATACATGGCAGCCGCGGAACAACGGACTGCAGGAGATTGAGGTCCTCGAAACGCTTTATCCCTCTCAGGATTGCGGCCTCCTGTTTGCCGGAACCTGGCATCAGGAAACTGGATACTGGCACGGGGGACTTCACAAGAGTACTGACGAAGCTCGCAGCTGGACGAAGAAACATGAGGCCAATGTGATATCTCTTGCGTTCGACGTGGTGAATCCGAATAGAGGATTCTTTGGCACGCAGGGAAGTGGGGTCTATCGAACCTCCGATTCCGGTGAGTCCTGGGAATGGGCGGGTGAAGGCATCGGGAGCCGTTACGTTCGAGCTCTTGCCATTTCTCAAGCGAACCCTGAAGAGGTTTTCGCTGGAACTGAAAGAGGACTCTACAAGAGTACAAACGGCGGGGATATTTGGTTTGAAGTAGGGAATTTTTATCTCATCGATGCCGTCGCTGTCCATCCGGAGAACCCGTTGGTAATCTATGCAGCCAGGTACTCGATATCCAAGAGCGTTGACGGCGGAGTGTCTTGGGAACTGCTTGACTGGAATGTTCCCGGGTCGATCAAATCGATTGTAATAGACCCCAACAATCCCTCCACTCTGTTCATCGGAACAAGTGACGGCGTATACATGAGCGAGGATGACGGTTCAACATGGTCATCTCTGAACGACGGTTTGACGGATAGGCGAGTACAAACTTTGGCATTAGGTTCGGGATCGCCACGATTTCTTTTTGCTGGTACCACCGGTGACTGGGATCAAATTGGCGACGGTGACGTTTTCAGGCTCCAACTTCCATGATGGGTGCCCGGGTCTCATCCCTGTCATGGGAACCGATCATCGATCAGTGGCGGAGGTTGATCGAGATAGTCGTCGGGTGAGGTGAAAGGGGTCGGCAGTTTGAGCACTTTTTTCTTATCCCCCACGATTGGTCTATCCTTTCTCGAGAGATCGGGAGGTTGAGAATGTTGCGTCAAGATA
>JAUXDC010000384.1 GCA_030618605.1 Holophagae bacterium
CTGTTTCCCCTCGTTGACAGCGATGTCGACGCCGCCCCGACCGCCTACCTCAAAGTCCCGGAGGCCTACCGTGATCCCGTCAGAATCGAAGGACACGGCGCTCTCGGAGGTTACGGCCCCACGATCAATATCGAGCGTGCAGTCCACATTTCCTCTGCCTTGGAGGCGAAGGTTCGGGAGGTGCCTGAAGTAGAGGTTGAGATAGCCAAAGTCCGCCACCTCACCCACCAGATCGAGGCGTGCAGTGATCGACGGCAGGACTTCCAGAAACTTGCGGTTTCTGGTGATCGTGGGAACAAACTCGCCCTCCAGCCTGAGTTCGAGATCACGACCCACGTGGTCATCGCCGGCGAAAACTTGGGTGACCGGAAAGATCAGTCTGGCGCGCGGAATCCCCATTTCGCCGCCGACCACCATCCTCAGGTCACCCTCGACCCTTCCATTCCCCGCAATCCGGTGGGTACTCAGCCACAGTTCCGCCACCTGCTCAACCTCGATGTCGTCTATGTCAATCTTCCACGGGAACCGCTTCCTGGGCTGCGGTTGAAGCTGTTCCAACGGCGGCCGAATCTTGGGCATCCCAGGAATCTCCGGCTCGAGTTGGGCGCCCGTAAAGATGGGTTCCCCCCCGATACGCTGGCGTCGAATCTTCAGCCACGCCCCCGCCGCCTGCACCCTGGTGGCATGAAACCTCTTGAGGAACAGCGCAGTGAGATGAATGTCGACCAACGCTTCGTCGAGGTCGAACCGCCATTGACTGGTCCGGGCCTGGCCCTGCATCGAAAATCGACCCACATGCACGCGGCCGGGCACGACCGTCCACGCACTCTCCCAGCCAATTTGGAACTTCACCGGCTTACGACTGAGCAACGTCTCGAGTAGCCCTGTGCTGAGCAGGGCGTTGACGCCCACGAGGTAGACCGAGTATGCGGCTACCACTCCGATAAGAACGCGGCGAACCCACTTTGTAATCGGTCGTGTGGTCACATACGGAGTCTAACCCGGCAGAGCCGAAACCAAAAAATACGGCCTCCGAGGTACCTGAAGTTTCGGCTGAAATATCCGATGCATTCAGCTACCCTCATTCCCGTGAACGAAACCATCCTCTGCGACCATTGCGGCCTCCCGGTTCCTGCAGGACTGGTCGATAGCGAAGCCGAGTTACAGTTCTGCTGCTCCGGCTGCCGTCTGGCTTACGAAATCATCAACGACCACGGCCTGGGCGGCTTCTACGGACTGAGGGAACGTCTGGACCAAGAGGCTCAACCCGCGAAGAGTTCCGGCAGGGCCTTTGCGGATTTCGACGACCCAGCCTTCTTCACCAGGTACGTGACGGGCCTCCCGGACGGCCTTGCGACGGTCGAACTCTACCTCGAAGGCGTCCACTGCGCCGCCTGCGTTTGGCTGGTGGAGCGAATCCCTGCCGCGATGCCGGGAGTGGTCGAAATTCGCCTGGACTTCGGCCGGGCACTGGCCGTCATCACCTGGGATCCGGCCGTGGCGGCCCTCTCCGCGATCGCACAGTTCCTTGACGGGATCGGCTACCAACCCCACCCCTTCCGCGGGGCGTCAACGAGAGACCTCGCCAGGAAGGAGAGTCGTGCCCTGTTGATTCGAATCGCCGTTGCCGGCGCCCTTGCAGGAAATGTCATGCTCCTGGCGTTCGCGCTCTACGGCGGCCATTTTCACGGAATTTCGCCCGAATACCGAGCGATTTTCCGCTGGTTGAGCCTCCTCCTGACCCTGCCTTCGGTCGGTTGGTGCGCACGACCGTTCTTCCAGGGCGCGGTCGGCGCCCTGCGAACACGCACCCTCCACATGGATCTCCCAATCGCCGTCGGCATCCTGGCCGGATTCATTCAGGGAAGTTTCAACATCGTCTTCGACCGCGGCGAGATCTATTTCGAGTCGGTGACCGCATTGATCTTCCTGCTTCTGGTGGGCCGCTACGTCCAACAGAGCCAACAAAGGGCTGCCGCCGGAGCTTCGGAGCTTCTCTTTTCACTTTCGCCTTCGACCGCCCGTTTGGTGGAGGACGACGAAATTCGGGAGGTGCCGGTCGAGGCCCTCGGCGAGGGATCGATCATCGAGGTTCTGGCCGGCGACACCGTGGCCGGTGACGGCATCGTCATCCAGGGGCGCTCCAACCTGGATCGTTCTCTGCTGACCGGAGAAAGCCGACCTGAGAGCGTCATCGAGGGCGACAAAGTTCACGCGGGAACTGTCAATCTGAGTGCGCCGCTGAGGATTCGAATCGATGAGGCCGGGGAAAAAACCCGGGTTGGTCGCCTGATGCGCCTGGTGGAAGACGGGGCCCGGCGAAAAGCCCCAATCGTCCGATTGGCCGACCGAATATCGGGGTGGTTTGTCGCCTCGGTTCTTGGCCTTGCCGTCATCACACTTCTGATTTGGCTCCCTCTGGATCCTGACCATGCCGTCGAACACGCCGTCGCCCTGCTGATCGTCAGCTGCCCCTGCGCACTTGGCCTGGCCACCCCACTGGCCGTCGGCGCCGCCCTGGCAGCAGCAGCCCGAAACGGTATTTTGATCAAGAACGGCGCCGCCCTGGAAGTACTGGCCCGGTCAGGAAAGATGTTCCTGGACAAGACCGGCACCTTGACCGAGGGACGCATGAGGGTTGTTCGATGGTGGGGCTCTGAACGGGCCAAGGGCCTGGTTGGGGTCCTCGAAGCCCACCGTCCCGCTGTCATCCACC
>JAUXDC010000037.1 GCA_030618605.1 Holophagae bacterium
ATTGTAGACCCCTTCATCCTTCCGCCTTCACACTTCAAACTTCACCTTTCACACTTCACCCTTCTTCCTTCCGTTACAATCCCCCCATGAAAGCCGACTCTGACCCCAACCCCTGGCTCGACGTGCTCCGTCTCATCCGATGGCCCGCGGTCGCAATCGCGGTCCTGATCATCGGATGGTTCACCATCCAGGCTGCCCTCAGGATCGTCAGCGAGACCGGACTGGAAGCCGTTGATCGGGCCGCCGAGGCCGTCAAGCAGGTGGGCGCCGGATTCACGTCGACCACGATCACCGAGACGTTCACCGCTGCCATTCCCAAGCTGGGAACCGAAGGCATGCTCCTGGAAGTGGCGCAACTCGAAGCGACCGAGACCTTTGAGCACCGAGACGAGAAGCGCGCGTTCTATGATCTCGTGCCCTTGGGAGTGACCGTATCCGAAATCCGGGTGCCGGTCACCTACCGCTATCACCTGCGCCTCGAGGACCGGTGGACCCTCGACGTTCGAGACGGCATCTGCCTCGTACAGGCACCGGCGATCAGGCCTACCAAGCCTCCTGCCATCCACACCGACGGCATGGAGAAACGCATCGAGAACAGTTGGCTGCGCTTCGACGAGACCGAGGTGATGGACGAACTGGAGCAGAGTCTTACACTCCGCCTCAGTGCCCGGGCAGGGTCGCCCCAACGTATCGATCTGGTGCGAGAAACCTGCCGAGTGAGGGTGGTCGACTTCGTCCGATCCTGGCTACTGGCCGAGGGACAGTGGGGCCAGGGCCGGATCCTCGCCGTAAATGTCGTCTTCGCCGACGAAAGTGTCCGAGATCTCGAGGCGCCCCTTCAGCCGAAGGGGTGATTGGGACCGCCCACAGCCTCAAGCCCCCCTGAAATGATCCCTGTGCAGGACAATCAGCGTGTCTACAACTTCCGGGTCGGCCAGGGTCGTCACATTGCCCATGTCGCCATACTCGCCGGCAGCAATCCGACGCAAGATACGCCGCATGATTTTCCCCGACCGGGTCTTCGGCAAGCCCGGTACCACCAGGATCCTATCCGGTGTGGCGATCGGCCCGATGACGTGCCGCACCTGTTCCTTGAGGGCGCCGACCAGCTCATGGGGTTCCTGCCCCTCGGCCTCGAGGTTGAGAATGACATAGGCAAAAATGCCCTGGCCTTTGATCTCGTGAGGAAAGCCGACGACGGCGGCCTCGGCAACGGCGTCATGCGCAACCAGGGCGCTCTCGACCTCAGCCGTACCCATGCGGTGTCCGGAGACATTGATCACATCGTCGACCCGCCCGGTGATCCAGTAGTAGCCATCTTCATCTCTCCGACACCCGTCTCCAGTGAAATAGAGGCCCGGAAATCGTGAAAAATAGGTCTCGTGGAAGCGTTCATGATCGCCCCACACGGTGCGGGCCTGCCCCGGCCACGACTGGTCAATGCACAAATTACCCTTGATGCCATTGCCCTCGATCACCACTCCCTCCTCATCGACGACGACCGGTCTGACTCCGAAAAAGGGCAAAGTCGCCGATCCCGGCTTGAGTGGCGTCACCCCCGGAAGGGGCGTCATCATGACGCCACCGGTCTCGGTCTGCCACCAGGTGTCGACGATCGGGCATCGCCCCCCACCGACGACGTCGTGATACCACCGCCACGTCTCCGGGTTGATCGGCTCTCCCACGGTTCCCAGAATGCGCAGACTGGCACGGGAGTACCGGGTGACGGGCTCGTCTCCGGCCCTGTTGATAGCCCGAATGGCAGTGGGGGCCGTGTAGAAGATATTGACACCGAGATCGTCCACGATCTGCCAATAGCGCCCGGCATCGGGGTAGGTCGGCACGCCCTCGAACATCACCGTCGTCGCTCCGTTGGCAAGGGGACCGTAAATGATGTAGCTGTGACCGGTGATCCAACCGATATCCGCGGCACAGAAGTAGACATCCCCGGGATGATGGTCGAAGACCAATTCATGAGTCATCGCGGCATAGACCATGTAACCGCCGGTCGTGTGCAGGACCCCCTTGGGTTTCCCAGTCGATCCCGAGGTGTAGAGAATAAAGAGCGGCTGCTCTGCGCCCATCCACTCGAAGGTACAGGTCGACCGCTGCTTGCGGCACTCCTCGTCGAGCCAGAAGTCACGACCGGTCTGCATCGGAACATCGGTCTCGGTTCGGCGGGCGACCAGAACAGTTTCGATCAGGTCGAGGCCGTCAACCGCCCGATCGACCGTCTCTTTGAGGTGGAGCCGCCGACCACCCCGAACACCCTCATTGGCGGTGACCACCACCTTGGCCCGGGCGTCGATGATGCGATCTCGGATGGACTCCGCAGAGAAACCGCCGAATACGATTGAGTGGATGGCGCCGATTCGGGCACAAGCCAACATGGTGTATGCAAGTTCCGGAATCATCGGCATGTAGATGCAGACCCGGTCTCCCGCCTTGACGCCGTGGAAGCGCAGGACGTTGGCCACCCGACAGACCTCGTGTTTCAGCTGCCGGTAACTGATGTGCTCGTACTGACCCGGTTCGTCCTTGACCCAGATAATCGCATCCTGGTCACCGCGGGTGTCCAGGTGACGATCGACGCAGTTGTAACAGGCGTTGAGTCTCCCTCCAAGATACCAACCACAATCAACGTTGTCGTAATCGCTGTCGAAGACCGTACTCCAGGGATGGAACCAGGTCAGCCGGTCCGCCTGGCGTTCCCAGAACGCCTCGGGATCATCGAGAGACAGTCGATACAGACGCCGGTACTCCTCCATGCTGTTGATATGAGCACGCTCAACGATATGGGGTTTCGGGGGATATAGTTCAGGATTGTCGGACATGCTGCCTCCGGATGACCTCCGGCGGCGAATCCGGAGGATGTTGTTTGGTTTTTCGCTGGTCCGACCATACCACCGGAGTCCCGTCAGACCATGCCCTTCCGATTTCGACACTGGCATCCCTTGAGGGAAATGACTAAGCGGGAGCAATTGGAAGCCACCTGATCAACGGTGACCTCAATGCGCTCCCGAAGACCGGGGTCAGGGGACAGCGGCCGGAGCAGTGAACAGCATCGGCGTCCGGGGCGGTGACAAGCCCTTAGTCGTCCCCGTCCTTCTTGCGATCAGCCGGAAACATATCCCTGAGTGGACCCACCAGCTCAGCCAGAGAGGCGTGGAGGCTTCCCTGGTTGGATGAGCGTCGGGCGCCTGGAGACGCCGAACCGCCCCGATCACGCGGCGCCTGGGACCGTCCTCTCGGGCGCCCCTGATCCCTTGGGCCACGAGCCTGCTGGCGGCGCTGGTCGGCAAAGTGCTTTTTGCGCGCCTCGAAGAAGGGATCCCGGGCAGAATGAAAGCGCTGCCAGAGCGCCTCGTCCTGCCTTCGACCCGCCGACCCCGCCGCCTTCCACTCTTCCATCAACGCCTGCATGGCGTCGGAGGCGGTGTCCCAGTCGGTTGATTGGCTCAAGGTTTCGGCTCGCTCGATCAGGTCCTCTTTGGCCTGCTCACCGGCACGTCGACTGTGCTTCAAATCGGCAGTATGCTCCGACCGGCGATCGAAGAACCGGCTTCGTGCGGTCTTGAATCGTTGCCACAGGATTTCGTCTTCGTCTCCGCCACCGGCGCCTGCCCGTTTCCACCGTTCCATCAACTCAGCCTCGGCATCGGCGGTTGAACGCCATGAGTTGGAGTCCGCCAGCTTTTCCGCCTCCTCGATCAACTGTTCCTTGGCGGCCCGGCCGGTTGCCAACTGTGCTTCGATTCGCTCAAGCTCACAAGATGCCTTTTCGAGCAACGCCTCAAAATCACCGATGGCCTTGGCGCCCTCGACCCAGTGAATGAAGGAGCGCAGAGACTTGATGTGCCGGACCATGTTGTGGGTGCCGGAGACGTCCTTCTCCAGGAGGAACCACCGGTCCTCGAGAGCCTGGAACCGGTCGGCCAGCATGGCGATGACAGCTTCCCCATCCTCGCCTCCGACCTTGCCGACGACCCGGCCGTCAAAGAAACGACCACCACGCACCCAGATTTTGCCCTTGACATCGATCTGGAGCAGTTCGTCGCCGCTCCACTCTGGGGCAGGACCTTCATCGACACTCGGAGCCTCGAACTCGGGCTCGTCAAGATCAAGCATGCCATCCAGTGGCGGCGTGACGGGTTTCGTGTCCTTCGTCATGACTCGATGCGGCCCAAAACGGCCGAAGGCGGAGTGTAGCATTACGGGGACCGGAGCTTCGATACTTGATACTCGATACTTGACGCGACAAAGCGGGGTAGGTCCAGCTTCCCTTTTTGTGGCTAATGGTAAAAGACTACGCCCCTACCTTGGATCGCAAGGTCTTTCGATCAATGCCCAGAAGCCGTGCGGCCTCCGTCTTGTTGCCGCCGGCCTTGAGGAGCACGGCCCGGATATGTTCGGTTTCCATTTCCCGCAACGTCGAAATCTCTCCCTCGACGACCGACGCGTTGAAACGAAATCGTGCCGGAAGGTCCACAACCTCAATGGGATGACCGGCCACTCTGGCCACGACCGATTGAACGACGGAGGACAAATCCATTAAATCCCCAGGCCATGGAACCTTGACCAAGGCATCAAGGGCCCGATCAGACCACGATGCCGGTGCACACCCAAGAAGAGCACATTCCCGCGAGGCGATTTCGTGGACAAGATCGACGACATCCTCACTCCGCGAGGCCAGCCCCACCAGTCGGATTCGCTGCTCCGAGAGACGCTCCAGGAGATCCCGGCGCAGGTGCCCGGTCCCTGCCTGCCGTTCGAGATCCCTCGAGGTCAGGGCCACGACCCGCACGTCAACGGACGGACCTCGCCCACCACCGTCTGGGATACATCGACTTTCCTGGAATAACCTCATCAGGTGAATCTGCGCAACGGTATCCAGCGCCTCGGGCTCCCTTAACACCAGGGTGCCCCCATCGCACCCTTCGACAAGCGATGCAGTCTTTTCGGAACCGAACAGCTCCCGGCATGGGTCAAGCAACAGCTCGCAGTGGACCACGGTAAAGACGTTTCTTGAACGAGCACTGCCATCGTGAATGGCCCTGACCACAGCCTCGCCTTCGGAACCGACCGGCGCCTCGATCAACACCGGGTTCGAGCCGGCGGCGGCAACTTCAACTGCTGCCCGAAGCTCCCGAACGGCCTCGGACCGGCCAACCAACGGCAGGGCCGTCGACGTCCTCTGGCCTTGAGGTCTCCGGCCCTCGAAGGCCTGCAGCACCGTGGTGACGGTGTCCAGCAACTCCGCCTGGGTGAAGGGCTTGGTCAGATAGGCCTCCGCCCCGCCCTTGACCGCCTCGACCGCCCCTTCGATCGATGGAAAGCCGGTCAGCATGACAACCGCCGTTTCGGGAAAATTCTCTCGGACATGCCGGACCAGGTCCAGCCCATCGGCCCCGGGCATTCGGAAATCCGTAATGACCAGATTCAGAGGTCCCCCGTCCAGTCGTTCAACCGCACCGGCGACATCAGGCGCTGTTTCGACCGAATGGCCGCTCTGCCTCAAGATGCGGCCGACCACCTCAAGCGTCGCTGGAGAATCGTCGACGACCAGAATCCTCGCGCCATCCTTCACGTCTCGATCTCCTTTCTAAAACCTAACCCTTTAAGATTCTACCGAAGCTGAGGTAACACCAGGATTCAGGGTTCAGGGTTCAGGGTTCAGGGTTCAGGGTTCAGGGAGCATTTCATGACGCCCCGGCAGGCCCCGCCTGACCGGATTGGGGCAGGCGAACCTCAAAGCAAGTCCCTTCACCGGGAGTACTGTCAACCCGGATGCTCCCCTCATGAGCCGTCACGATGCCGTGCACGACCGCCAGCCCCAGACCCGTTCCCTCGTTGACGTCTTTGGTCGTAAAAAAGGGCACAAAGACCCGTTCCCGCACTCGTTCGTCCATGCCGACACCCGTGTCCTCAACCTCCAACACGGCATCGTTTTCCTCGGCCCGGGTTCTGATGATCAGCGTACCTCCATCCGGCATTGCCTGAACGGCATTGACAATTAAATTGACGACCACCTGCTGGAGCCGGGCGGGATCTGCATCGACGAATACACCGTCACCGAGGAATTCCTCCACAACAACGACGCCTGCGTCACGACACCGCATGGTCATCAAGGCCAGCGCCGCCGTAACAACCGCTTCCCATTCGGTCGGCTGCGTCAAGGGTGGATCCCGCCGAGCAAAGAGCATCAGCTGTCGAACAATCTCCCGGGCGTGGAGTGCTGCGTCCTCGATCTTCTTGAGATCTCCAGCGACTGCCTCGGGCACATCCGGATGGCCCGAGGCCAACTGTGCAAATCCCAGGACCGCACCGAGCGGTTCGTTTAACTCGTGTGCCACACCGGCCGAAAGCGTTCCAATCGTTGCCAGGCGATCAGAGTGGCGAAGTCGCCGCTCCAACTTCTCACGCTCTGCCCGGCTCTCCCTCCGCTCGACCAATGCGGCAATCTGTCGGGCAACTGTTGCCAGCAGTTCGACTTCCTCCGGCTGAAAAGCGGAATCCTCCAACCGGGGTCGATTCTCGGTGTAGGCCACCTCGACCCATCCTCGTTCGGCACCCCCGATGATCAGTGGCGTACGGAAGCCGTCGTTGATCTCAACCACGGAGTGTCCATGGGACTGCCCATCCAGAACGATTGCGGCGACTGCGATCTCCGGCCATTGCAGTGCGGGAGGAATCAGTTCTGCAGCCCTTCCCAGCAGTTCTTCAAGCGAATCCGGTCCATCGGTCAATCCGGAAAGTCCATAGGTACAGGTCAGCTCCTTGACGCGCTCCCTGATGGCGGCCAGGAGGCGTTGCTGTTCCAGCGCGATGGCCAGCGTCTCCGAGACCTTGAGGAACTCCTCGGCCTCCCGCTTGACCAGATAGGCCGGATCGGAACCAGGGAAGGCCAGCCATCCGGCCTTCCGATCCCCTGCCACGAGCCCCAGAACCGTGACACTCGACGGTCCCTCGCTCCGAGAGGCACGCACGGTCAAGACCTCGTGATCCCACCCCTCGGGCTCCCAACCCGCCAGTGGACACAGGGTTTCAACGGTAGTGGCCTCCGGCGCCGGACACCTCCGGGCCGAGAAACCGCTCATCCGGTCCCACCGGAGGTCCAGCCACACCGGCCCCTCAATCACCCAGAGGTTGACCGTACCGCTTCGAACCGTCGATGCCAGCGCTTCACACAGCCGCTGAAAGAACTCAGCCTGCGGCGCCTCGGCCTGGGCCAGTCGAAGAATCTCCGGAGCCAATTGATCCGGCCTCAGGGGCGGCTGCCGGTCGGAAACCTTCATCATTTGCGGCCAAACGTCTCAACCAGATTCCTGAACCGGGCGGCAATGGAGGGATCCAGCATCGTTTGGGACAAGCGAAAGGTCCAGTTCCCCTCGGCCACACTGGGTGTGTTCATTCGACTTTCGGCACCAAGTCCGACCAGATCCTGGTGAGGGATGATCGCAACATCGGCGACCGACGCGATCGCGAGACGAATGAGCTGCCAGCTGATGTCGGACCCGTCCGAGGCCATGTACCGCCTGACGAGATCCCGCTCTTCATCAGTCGCATCTTCGGTGTACCAACCGACGGTCGTGTTGTTGTCGTGAGTTCCGGTGTAAATCACCATGTCCTTTTGCAGTTGGTAGGGAATAAAGGTAGAGCGTGGTTCGGGCCCAAAGGCAAAGTGCAGTATCGCCATGCCCGGCAGGCCGAGGTTCCGCCGAAGTTCCAGTACATCCGGCGTGATCTCACCGAGATCCTCGGCAACCATCGGTAACGAGCCGATCGCCCCATGCAGCGCATCAAACAGCGCCCTTCCCGGACCGGGAACCCAGCGACCGACGACTGCAGTGGTCTCAGAGGCCGAAACCTCCCAGAAAGCGGAGAAACCACGAAAATGATCGAGGCGCACTGCATCGACCAGGTCCAACGTATGGAGGGTCCGGGCGATCCACCATGCGTAACCATCCTCCCGGTGACGCTCCCAGTCATACAATGGGTTGCCCCAGAGTTGACCGGTCTCGCTGAAGTAGTCCGGCGGCACCCCGGCTACCACCGTCGGCCGCCTGTTTTCGTCGAGAAGAAAGAGCTCGGGGTGGGCCCAGACATCGGCGGAGTCCTGGGCAACAAAGATCGGCACATCCCCCAGGATGCGAACTCCATGCTCAACCGCCACTGCCTTGAGTCTCGACCACTGCCTGAAGAAGAGGAACTGACAGAACTGGTGGAAGTTGATTTCGTCTATCAGGGCCTTTTCGGCCTCGATGAGCGCCTCCGGATCCCGGTGGACCAGCGGGTGAGACCAGTCCAGCCAACTTTTCCCCCGGTGTTGGTCCTTGAGCGCAGCAAAGAGCCCGAAGTCTTCGAGCCACCAACCGTCCTGCTCCTTGAAGGTCTCGAAGGCCTCCCGCAACTGGTGCCCAGAACCACTTCGAAAACGCTCCCAGCTCAAGCGGAGGAGCGTGCTCTTCCACGCCAATGCAGCCTCGATATTCAAAGACCCTTCAGGGAAATCCGGTGGAGAATCGATATCCGCGGCACTGAGAAAACCGTCCTGGACCATAGCCTCCGGTGACAACAACCACGGGCTACCGGCAAAGGTCGAGACCGCCGAATAGGGCGAGAACCCAGGTCCGGGCGGACACAGAGGCAGTATCTGCCACCAGGTCGAACCGGCCTCTGCCAACCAGCGGACGTAGTCGTGGGCCCCCGGCCCGATATCACCAATACCGTGCCTGGATGGCAGAGACGTCGGATGCAGCAAGATTCCAGCAGAACGATCCATGGCTCATCGTAGCCGAACACCACGGAAAGAAGACATTCTCTCGCAAAGAACGCAAAGAGCACCAAGGAAACACAGGGAAATATTTTTCTCTTTCTCTGAGTGCTTGGCGTTCTTTGCGAGAGAACTGTGTTTTTGTGTTCCTTTGCACGGCACTATTTGGTTCCGGCGCCTTCTTCTTCGGCGTTGAGGGTTGGTATTGCCCGTTGGGCGTCGTATCGTGGTTCGGCCTATGAGTTGTCCCTGTTTCTTCGTGTCCGACCTGCACGGTTCGCTCCGTCGCTACCAGTCGCTGTGGGCTGCGGCGGCCGAAGAGCGCCCGAAGGCGATCTTCCTGGGCGGCGATCTCCTGCCCGGCATCAACTCCCTGAAATTCATTCAGGAAACGATCGAGCCCGACGTCCTCGATCTGCAACAGAAGCTCGGCCCCGACTTTCCCCGGATCTTTCTCATTCCCGGCAACGACGATGCCGCAGCGGATTTTGCCGCCTTCGAACATGGCGAAATACTCGGCTTGTGGCGCCAGATCCACAACCGGCAGGGTTCCATCTCAGATCATGCAGTCTTCGGCTACGGCTGCGTACCACCGACGCCGTTCATGCTCAAGGATTGGGAACGCTACGACGTCTCCCGCTACGTAGACCCCGGGAGCATGTCACCGGAAGAAGGCCACCGGACGGTACCGGCCGACCCCGACGACATCCAGTTCGGTACGATTGCAGGAGACCTCCAAGCTCTGGCCGGTTCAAAGGACCTGGCCAACTCCGTCTGGCTCTTCCACTCACCGCCATATCAGACCGACCTCGATCGAGCCGCCCTCGACCGCCAGTCAATCGATCATGTGCCCCTTGACGTCAACATCGGCAGCATCGCCATTCGGCGGTTCATAGAGGCCCAACAGCCCCCGCTCACCCTCCACGGACACGTGCACGAGTCCGCCCGCCTGACCGGGCACTGGCGGGAACAGCTAGGCCGAACCTGGATGCTCTCCGCCGCCCATGACGGCCCCGAACTCGCCCTGGTACGGGTCGACCTTGATCGGCCTGAGGGAGCGACCCGTCAGTTGGTGTGAGCTGACCAACCCGGAGCCGGAACTAAAAAATCGCATTCCCGGTCCGCCGGGTAGCGGTTCCAGATCACCGGCAGCAGGTTTCAGGAAACACAACGCGCCCCTCGTGCTGAGATCTGCAGCCTGGTACTTGAGACCTGATTTAATGCCTCGCTTTGTCTTTCGAAGCTCCCTGAGGATAAATCGCTAAAAATCCTGGGCGCCGACCCCCTTGACGGCGCCGAAGAGTTTCAGCGCCTCGTCGACCGGGTAATGGTTGGCGTACATCGAAACCGAAGAGCTCATCTTCCCCTGGAGATTCATACCGAGGATGGAGCGCCATTGGTTGGCCGGGCTTTCGGGATCGAAATCGGTCTCCTCGGAATACCGAGCGCTGAGGAATCCTTCAAGATAGGCTTTCTCGATCACAAGGCCTTTCTGCACGGCATTAGTATTGTTCGAGACGCTGCCGAACTCGAGATCTTCGAATTGATCGGTCCATAGATCGAGGGTCGTATTGCTCTCGGGAGAGTACTCAAGGTCTGCCTTTTTATTAACGAAGAAGATATTGTCGTCGAGTTTTATCCACTCGTCCGGAGTAAACCGGCTGTCGTCGACACCGGCCATGATGTTGCCGCCGATGATGTTGTGGTGGATGTCGTAGCCGAGTTTGGTCATCACTCTCACACCGTATCCCATGTCCTGGAAGTCCTTGGTCCGGCTCCACGAGAAGAGGATCGTATTGTTGGCGATTTCAGCAAGGCCGCACCGACTCATCGACTTGGGCCCGCCGGTCGAGGGGCAGGTGCCGTAGATTTCGATCGCCGCCATGCGATTGGTAACGAAGACGTTATTCAACACGCGGATGGTCCCGCTTCTCAAACCAGCTTGAATGCCGAATTTTGCGCCGTTGAGAAATACGTTATTCCGAATGACAACTTCGCCGCCCTGAGCGGCGCTGGGAATCGACAGACAGGCTTCGGTGACGGTGGCGTTGTCGCCGCTGGCCTTCTGGGGCGGCAGAAGGAGCATGCCACCGCCCACACCCGCGGGCTTGCCCTTGGTTTCGTGGTAGGAGTTGCGTTCGCCCATGTCGATGACCAAGCCGTCGATCACAAGACCGTCGATGTTCTTGCTGAACCGCAAGATCGGTTTGCGGCTCTTGGCGCCGCTTTTATTGTCGGGCTGGAGCAGGGTGGGGTGGGCGATCGGATGGCGTTTTGAAAAATCCGTCGAAAAACCGCCGTAGATCTTCAGCGCCTTGTTACTTTCAAAATAACCAATGTCAAACGTGCCGCCGTACACCCCCTCGGCGATCGCGATCGTGTCGCCGGCTGCGGCCCTCTTGATTGCCTTGTCGAGGTTCTTCAACGGTTCCGTGCGGCTGCCGGGATTCTTGTTGCTGCCCGTCGTCTTCGAAACAAAGATCACGTTGCCCGACCCTGGGTTGAGAATGTCGCCCGCGGCGGCGATACCAGTGGTGAAAAACATTGTTGCCACAATAATTGCGATGTGTCCACGATGTCTACTGGTGGTCATGATGAGATCTCCTCCTGGGTTAATTTCGGTTCCCGTACATTCCAGTGTACTGCGTCTTCGTCCCCTCTCCGTGCCCTTGGCGTTCTTTGCGAGAGAATGTGTTCTTTGGGACTCACAGCTCAGGCGGAACTCGTCGCTTACTTGTCTGCTCGTAGGCGTAGGCGATCTCGATCAAGGTCGGTTCCGACAACGCCGGCCCGAAAAACGACAATCCGACGGGCAATCCGTGCACCGCACCCATGGGCACGGTGATGTTGGGGTAGCCTGCCCGTGCCGCGTAGCTCGAACTGCCACCGATAAAATGATCGCCGTTAACCAGGTCGATCTTCCAAGAGGGCGAGCCGGTTGGTGCGATTAACGCATCCAGTGTGTGTTTGTCCACCAGCTTGTCGATGCCGTCTTCACGACACGCTCTCTGCATGAGCTTGAGTGCCTGGATGTACTCCTGGTCACTCAACGGTCCTTTTGCCTGGGAAAGGTCAAAAATCTCCTGATCGAAGAACGGCATTTCCCTCGCCTGATGCTTGAGATTGAAGGTTATCAACTCCTCCAAGGTCTTGGCCGGCAGCTGATCACTGTTGGGCAAGCCGGCGAGATATGCGTTGAGATCGTGCTTGAACTCATACAAGAGCACGTCGTAGGCCGCTTGCGAAAGACCCTCCGGCGGATCGAACTCGAGCCCGTCAATGACTGTCGCCCCGCCTGCTTTCAGGTCGGCAATAGCTCGCTCGAGCAGCTTGTCGACCTCTGAGTGGAAACCGGCTGACGAGCGCACAACGCCTATGCGCTTGCCTTTGAGTCCGTCCATCTTGAGCCGCTCAATCAATTCCCAGGTGGCAGCCACGGAGGCGATCTCCGTCACCGGATCTTTTTCATCAATCCCGATCATTGCGGCAAACACTACAACTGCATCTGCCACCGTTCGCGCCATCGGGCCGGCGGTGTCTTGACTGTGCGAGATCGGCACGATCCCACTGCGGCTGATGAGCCCGACCGTGGGCTTGATGCCGACGATGCCGTTAACCGTCGAAGGACAGACCACCGAACCGTTGGTTTCGGTGCCAACGGCGACAGCGGCAAAACCGGCGGCGGCGGCGACTCCCGAGCCTGCGCTCGAGCCGCAGGGACTCCGGGTCACATCATAAGGATTGACGGTCTGGCCGCCGACCCCACTCCAGCCACTGGATGAACGCTCGGAACGAAAGTTGGCCCATTCACTGAGATTGGTCTTGCCGAGAATCACCATGCCCGCCTCGCGAAGTTGGGCGACAAAAAATGCATCTCGGCCGGTGAAATTATCAGCGAGGGCCAGCGAACCCGCCGTGGTCGGCAGGTGCTCAAGCGACTCGATGTTGTCTTTGAGCAGCACCGGGATGCCGTGCAACGGTCCACGCACTTTGCCCTTTCGTCGTTCCTCATCCAGTGCCTTGGCCTGGGCGATGGCATCGGGGCTGACGGCCAGCACCGCCTTGAGCGTGCCGTCAAGACGCTCGATTCGAGCAAGGTAGGCCCGAGTGATCGCCTCCGCACTGACCTTGCCGCTCTCCATCAACATTTGCAGTTCGGCGATCCCCTTTTCAAAAACCAGACCCTCCTGGTCTTGCTGGGCAAGACAGGGAAACGAAACACCAATTATGAACACCAGTACCACTGTCGAGATTACAACCCGCCTCGTCTTGACCATAAAATCTCCTCCGCTACCGTTCCCTCAAAACAGTAGCACGCTGACTCCCGCAAAGCGCTTCATCCTGCGAGTCTGGCACCTCGTCCGCACCCTCATGCACGTTGAGGAGCACGGGTGGTAGACTGAGCCTCGAAAATCGCCGGCGAAAAGTGGAGCTGTGAGCCCGGTTGCGGATTCTGTTCTAGGGGGAATTGACCATGGCTCAGGAAATCGAACGCAAGTACCTTTTGACCGGTGACGAATGGAAGAGCCTTGCCGAAGGCACCCGCTATCGGCAGGGCTACCTCTCCACCGTCAACGAGCGTACCGTGCGTGTGCGCACCGTCGGCGAAAAAGGCTACCTGACGATCAAGGGCATCACCGTCGGTATCAGTCGGCTCGAGTTCGAGTACGAGATCCCAACCAGCGACGCCAACGAGTTGTTGAACAAGCTCTGCAAGAAGCCGATCATCGAGAAGCACCGATACAAGATCTCCTACGGTGGTCTCGTGTGGGAGGTGGACGAGTTCCACGGCGTCAACGAGGGCCTTGTCATCGCCGAGGTCGAGCTTGAGAGCGCCGACCAGGCGATCGACCTGCCCGCCTGGGTCGGTGAAGAAGTCTCTGGAGATCCCCGGTACTACAACGCCAGCCTGGTCAACAACCCGTACACCACCTGGTGATGACTCCGGAAACCTTTTGGCACCTTCCGGGGATCAGTGAAGGACCACCGTCTCCCTCAGCGCGTAAGTCCCACCCCGTGCGTCATCACGGTAGATCTCGACCTTGATATCGTCGCCCACGATGACTCTCATGAAGGAAGATCTCGTTTGTCCCCGACCCTTGATCTGGCGTTCGTAATAACGATCTCGAGCGTCCGGGTCATCCCTGTACTCCTCGAAGAATTGAGCCAGAGTCTGGGTGACGGGCTGTCCTTTCAATCCCAGGTACTTGAACCAGCGATCAATATGATAGGAGTCGTCCCGGTAGAGCTGCTTGAGCGAGTTGGCCTCGCCTTCCCCCCGCTTTCGCCCGGCGTCGAGCGCGTTTTGAATCGCCGCGTACATTCGGTCGGCGTAGGAGGACTCCTCCCGGCCCCTTGAATGGCCAGGGTCGAGCTGCCACAGGCCGTTGATGTTGGCGTAGGAAGTGTTGTGAGTATGGCCGCAAAAATAGGCGTGCACATCGTACTTCCTCAGTATTTGATAGAACGCAAACGCATTCTCCGGATCTTCATCGAGCGCATCCCCCTGGTGGCGAATGCGTCCGTTGTCCATATCCGGCATTGGCACCAACGGCTCGTGGCCAAAAACGAATATATGCTCCTTGCTGTTGGTGGCCAGGTCAGATTCCAACCACTCCATCAGTTTGGGCACGATGAAGCCCTCGAGGCCCCAATCCTTGACACCGTCGTAGTACTGATTCAAGACGACAAAGTGGTTGTTGCCCCAGTCGAATGAATACGTTGTCGCTTCGCAACCTTCCGGACCGCGGTTGACCACGTTCGGTACCTTCATGCCGTAATCACGAAGATATGCCATGGTCGAGGGTGACTCCGGATCGTGGTTTCCAAGCACCGGATACCACGGATAATCCTCGCCGATGGTCTGGTCGATCATGTCTCGGGCCGCCGAAGGCGGGTCGGCGTCGAGGTCCCCGGGGCTGATCATGAACGCACCTTGGCCAACCTCCTTAATCTTCTCGCAAACTACCGAGAACCCGCCCGTTGCTGCTTTTCTCATGTCGGCGGCCACGATGAAGACCAAGGGATCCTCGCCCTCCTCCATGGCGGCGGCTGCGGATGCCACGTAACCAAGGAGAATGGCGAATAGGATGGCCAGCGCTGCTGTGGCCGAATGTTTAATCGGTTGGTGGAGTTTCATAATAACCGTGACCTCTCTCGTAATTTTCCTGCCGCTGCCGTTCCTCTTCGTTGACTTTAGCAGGCCACGATTTGATGCCGTTGACCAGCTCACCCGGCTCGACCTCAAACGGCTCCCACACGTTGCGCCCATGGATATCGATCACCCGGTATATCAAACGCGGGGACTCACCAAAAATAAAATCCATGACACCGATGCTGCTGCCCTGGAAGTAGACCGGCCGGATCCGTCGTTCGGGCCTGCGCTCGATCCAGCTGTCCGGCGCCTTTTGGGCAAAGGGTGATCCGACGAGATCGTAGAGATCATAACCGCCATGATCGGACCATGGAATCATATTGAGTTCACCAATATGGCTGTCACCGGAGATCAGGACCACACCGCCGATCTCATTGTCCCGAATGAAATCGAATATTTGGTTTCGCTCGTTCAGGAATGCCGCCCACGAGTCCCCTGTCGGACCCTTGGAGGAGCTCCATCCCCCTCCCGACACCAGTATCTTAAAAACTGCGGTGCTCTGTTTGAGTTCGGTCTTGAGCCAATCAAGCTGCGCCCTCCCGAGCAACGTCTTCTCCGTGGTGTCCGGGTCGTTATTGGGATCACGATAGAACCTGTCGTCGAGGAAGAAGAAATCGACGGCTCCGTACCTGTAGCTGAAGAAGACGCCTGGAACATCAGCAAGCCCGTAGGAGGGGTTGGCCCAGTACTGTTTGAAAATCTCCAGAGCTTCATCCTTGATCGGATTGGTCCGGTCGTGGTTGTTGAGACCATAGTCGTGGTCATCCCAGGTCGCGAGGTTTGAGACGTTGTGGATGACAGGCTGGAGCCCTACCACGTCCCGAAGCCGCCGGTACTCCTCGCGCAAGATGTCGGCATCCAGGGAATCACCATAGATATTGTCCCCGAGCCACAACAGCAGATCGGGCCTGAGGTGATCCACCACCGGCCAGATGGCCTGGACGCGGTCGTCCAAGAATCTCGCTCCCGAGCCGAAGGCCACGCGGAACCCCGAGGCAGCGCCGACCACAGGCGCGGTCTTGAATCTGAACGCCGGATAGTCGCGGAGGTAACGGTCCAAAGCATTGTTCACCTTGATCCTGTAGAAGTACTCCGTATCGGGCGCCAGATCTCGGATGGTAATGATCACGGTGTAATCGTCCGCCTTTGCCGCCACGACGGGCTCGGTTGCCTCAAACGATGTCAGCCGGAAATCAAGGCCGTATTCGACCACAACCGGATACTCACTGCTGAGCCGCACCCAGATCCGAGCCTCGTTCGGGGAGACAGCCCCCACCATGGGTCCCTGCATGACCCTGGGATACCCGATCTCGTTGCGCGATGAAGCCCCACCCAACCCGGCGAAAAACAATAACCCAATGGAAATACCCAGGACTGAACGAAAATGCCGCGTTCTTGAAATCATGCTCTTCCTCCGATCGACCTAAGATGAGTGATTCTGGTGGATGAGATGTGCCAGATCCTTGGTTCTCTGGTGCTTGAAGAAAATGTAGGCATACCCGGAGGTCTGTCGAGGCTTTCTGAAAGCAGGAACCGACGCCCGGCCGAAACCAGGCTCTGCATCCAGAGGATGCTGCGTGGGCTACCCAGAGGGCAAGGAGTTGGTGCAGATCGCCACTGAGAATTGCTCATCTTAGGTCCATATCAAAACACCCAGGACAGCTTGGTGAAGACCGTATCTCCCTGCTCGGAGGGGGCCCCGATCTCCGAAGTGCCTTTCTGGTAAGCGATCTGCAGGGATCCGAACGGCGGCAAGAACCGCCACACTCCGAGAAGCTGGACGTTCTCCTTGCTGATGACCGAGTTGGTCTGCACAAAGAGCCTCAAAAACAGATCATTCGCAAAGTAGTAGTTGGTTCGAAAAACGTGGATCCAGGTGCTCTCAAACTCCGGGTCGGGATCGAGCTCGAGCCAGGTCACCTCGTAAGCGAGATCCCACGATTTCGATAACCGGTACTGCAGTTCGACGAACGCAAGGTCCAAATCACTGCCAAAGTTCTTGCCCGTACCGTAGCCGACGAAGATCGCCCGCCCCGCCCGGTTGTCATATCCGACCTGTACGCTCGCTATCGAGTTGTCAAATTCCAGCTCCTCGAGCCTGAATTCGTCGACATACTCGAGTTCGATCTCCCAGCGGCTGCTGAAGACAAACTTTACTTCGGCATCGATCTCCTCTGCCCGCAACACCCCCGCCTGACTGGTGTAGCGGTTGTAGTTGATATCACCCTTGATTTTCTCGAGCACACTCTCGTCGAACCACAGAGTGTGGGTAAAGTTCGTATCCCACTCCCGCCGGTCGTCGTCCTTGAGGAATCCGATGGCGTTGACATTCTCACGGAGGCCAACATCCATATTGGAATATCGAATGTGGAAATGGGTGGTTGAGCTATCGAAAGCCGGCCGCAGAAACCAGCCGATGGCGCCGTCGTTTTCAGGTCCATGGGCGCGCATGAGCTGCGCGGTCATACCCAGTTTTTCGGTAAAGAAAAGGTTGGTATCGATACCGATCGAACCGGCGTTCTTCCCCCGGCTGTCACGATTCGCAGCAAGAAAGCCGATCGTCGAGGAGCCGAAGATTCCTCGCTGCAACCGCAAGACCGAGTAGTCGGCATCGATGGTCGCTACGGTGTCGCCCTGCTCAAACCCAAGGTCGGCTCTGGCAGCGATGGCGGCCATTTCAAACCCCAACAGCTTGCCGATGATCTTGCCGCCTCCCGTGATGTCACCGATCCGTCTGCTGTAGAACTGGCGGATGCGCTGATTGTACATCTCGATACCCTCGAGAAAAAACGGTCTCTTTTCAGGCACGAAGAGCTCGAAGCGAGAGAGGTTGATCTCCTCGACATCTGCCTCCACCAAGGCGAAATCCGGGTTGACGGTCAGATCGGCACTGAGATCATTGGTGATCCTGAAGCGGAGATCCGCGCCGAACTTGGTCTCGGAGCCTTCGTGCGACTCGGCGACGACGAGGGCGTAGGGGATGAAGGAGAATTTCTTGAACTCCACCGGATGAATACTGAGGTCAGTCAATCGCCCGAAGCTCGAAACCCGCCACTCGGACTCTCCCGGACCCGACCACACCGAGGTCTCGAGGCGGCGTGGAATGCGCCTGATGAAGTTGACACCCCAGGTCACACCGTCACCGCCACTGAATCTGAGCATGCGAAACGGGATTTCGAACTCGGTTGTCCACCCTTGCGGGGATCGTCTTGACGCACATGACCAGGAAGCGTCCCATTTTGTGTCGACGACCCTTCCGTTGTCCGCCACCTTGCCGTCGGTCTGCACTCCGAGAACATTGGTACTGAAGAAGTAGGCCGTTCGCCGGTCGTTGTGAGTATCCAACAGGACCGTCAAAGAGTCATCGTCGTAGAGATCACCGTCACGAGTGGTGACGGCGGCGGACAGCCTGTCAGGATCAGGATCGGATGAGCTGACGGCCACATACAGGGCATCGGCAGTCATACCGACCCGCACCATGGTTCGGAAGGGCGAAGCCACCCCGAACTGCGGTTCGAACTGCACAAAACCCTCGACCGTGGCTGCTGCAGCCCAAACCTCGTCATCAAGAACCCCATCAATCACCGGCGCCTGTGGAAATACCACGACGGAAAGGTCCAAGTCTTCAGCCCCGGAGGTGTTCACCGTTGCGACCATCAGAGCCGCCACGAGCACGGACAGCACCCGGCAAAAGCGGGCGTTATCCACGGTAGGCTTCCGGCACGTACTCCTCAAGCCGGGTCTCGGCATAGACCGGCCGGAGACGGGCAAATCGCTGCAGGCCACCCTCGAGAGGCACGCCCGGCCAATCGTCACCGACCAGAGGCATGGCATACTTCAGGAAATCGTCGGTTACATCGGTCCGGGATGGTGCGATCCATTCTTGTGGAAAGGAACGCTCGGAGTTGGCAACCAGATCCAGCGCCACCTTGTCGTAACGCACCCGGTAACCCGGACCAGGTTCGCGGAGAATGGTAGCCATATAACCGCTTTCGTTTTCGGCGGCGATGACCACCGCGTGGCGCGCAACCTCATAGGCTTCGTCGAGATCCACCGTCGAGGCATGAATGATGCTGTGCCGCTGATCGGTGCCGGGGACATTGCCCCGGGCCGAACCACGACAGGGCAGCCCGATCTGATTGAAGTGGTTGACGACGATCTGGGCAACGGTCATCTCGCTCGACGAGAACGTCGTATGGCCGAAGCTGTCCTTGCGCTCTCCGATTTCACCGACATCGAAGCCCTCTGAGACGACGACGATTGCGCGCCCCCTGTCCTTGAGCGTGTCGTTGACGCAGTCGGCCAAGTGCCCGAGGCTCAGACCGCTCTCGGCCAGTACGATCAAGAGAGGCATCTGCCGCGCGGGGTCGGCAAGACGGGCAGCGGCCGGAATGAACCCGATCCGTCGACCCATCGCCTGCATCACCAGCACCGGGTCGGCAGGGCAGGATCCAGCGTTTTCCTGGTTCGCGTTTTGTACGTTCAGAGCCCAGTAGCGGGCCACGCTGCCGTAACCCGGGGTGTGGTCGATCAGGCGGAACTCACTGTCACCGATGTCGTTGTCGATGGTCTTTGGAACGCCGGTCGCGACCAGGTCAAGCCCCCGCTTGTGGGCCAGTTGGGCCACCTTGTGGGCGGTGTCCATCGAGTCGTTGCCGCCGATGTAGAAGAAGTAGCCCACGTCGTGGGCCTTAAGGACCTCGATCACGCGCTCGAAGTCCTGTTCCTGGTGTCTCTTGAGCTTGTAGCGGCAGGTACCCGTGGCACCTGCGGCTGGGGTCGTCCTCAGGAGTGCGATCTCCTCCGGATTCTGCACCGACAGATCAAGGAGCTGTTCGCGCAGCACACCTTCGATGCCGTGCACGCCGGCGTAGACCGTGCCGAAGTGCTCCGGCATCGCGCGACACGTCTCCACCACGCCGCGCAGCGAGCTGTTGATCACCGGCGTCGGTCCACCCGACTGAGCAACGAGGACGTTCCGAGGCCTCGCCTTCATTGTCTGGACCTCCTTTCACGCATCGTACGCCCGTGCAGTCACATCGCCGCCACGGCCGGTCCAGTCGGTGTGGAAGAACTCTCCGCGCGGCCGATCGACCCGTTCGTAGGTATGGGCGCCGAAATAGTCGCGCTGAGCCTGGAGTAAATTGGCCGGCAATCGATCGTGACGGTAGCCGTCAAAAAAAGCCAGTGCGCTGGACGTCGAGGGCACCGGAATTCCAAGGGTCACCGCTCCGGCCACGACTCGTCGCCAGGCGGCCTGCGCGGTCTCTACCTGTTCCTTGAAGTAGGGATCGAGCAGCAGATTGGAGAGAGTCGGGTCGTTGTCGTACGCCTCCTTGATCCTGGCCAGAAAGGCCGAACGAATGATGCAGCCGCCGCGCCACATCAGGGCGATGCCACCGTAATTGAGATTCCAACCGTACTCGGACGCAGCCGCCCGCATCAGCATATAGCCCTGAGTGTAGGAAACGATCTTGGCGGCGTAGAGCGCCTTCCGAAGATCATCGAGAAACGCACCCGGCTCGCCGATGGCAACGGCGTCTGGGCCACACAGGACCTTCGATGCCTGGACTCGTTCGTCCTTCAGCGCCGACAAAAAGCGGGACAACACCGCCTCACCGATCAGGGTCAGAGGCACACCCATATCGAGCGCCGACACGGCGGTCCACTTGCCCGTGCCCTTCTGGCCGGCCGTGTCGAGAATCTTCTCCACCAGCGGCTCGCCGTCCGAGTCCTTGAACCCGAGAATATCGCGAGTGATCTCAATCAAATAGGAGTCCAGTTCACCCTGATTCCACTCGGCAAAGATGCGGTGCATCTGATCGTGATTC
>JAUXDC010000390.1 GCA_030618605.1 Holophagae bacterium
TGGCTCGCCGGCGAGGGCTCAAGGGAGGCGTCGGTCGCTCCCTGGCAACATCCAATCTGATCGACGCCGTCGCCCGTTCGCACGGTCTCGATGTCATCGAAACCCCAGTGGGCTTCAAAAGCTTCGGACCCATGTTGATCGACGGAACTCTGGAATTTGCAGGGGAAGAGAGTGCAGGACTGGCCTGGGCCAAGCACCTTCCCGAGCGGGACGGTCTTCTGGCGTGCCTCTTGACCGTGGAAATGGTTGCAGTCGAGTGCAAGTCCATCTCCGGACTGGTTCTTGCGTTGGAGGAAAGGGTCGGACGCTATTTCTTCAGAAGAACCCAATTGCCATTGACCGAGGGCCGCAGGAAAGTCCTCGAGCGTCGGCGCCGAAAAGATTGGACCGAACTGGGTGGCCGCAAGGTTGTCGCCGTTGATCGCCGAGACGGTCTCAAACTGACTTTTGAGGGAGGCGCTTGGCTCTTGATTCGAATTGCCGGAACTGAAAAGAAATTCCGCCTGTATGCCGAGGGCCGCACCGGCGAAGAGATGCGGCAACTGATGCATCAGGCACGACAAATGTTTACCAACAGGAGGCTCTAACTATGTTTGATATCGATTATGTCATCGGCCGTGAGGTCCTGGATTCCCGAGGTAACCCGACCGTTGAAGCAGAGGTCATTCTCTCGTCCGGAGTCGTCGGCAGGGCGATCGTACCCTCAGGCGCGTCCACTGGGTCCCGAGAGGCCCTGGAACTGAGAGACGGAGACAAGGACCGTTACCTGGGTAAGGGGGTCCTCAAGGCAGTCGAACACGTCAACGGCCCCCTGGCCGACGCGGTCGAGGAGTTGGACGCCCGGGATCAGTTGGGCGTTGATCAGGCACTGATAGAGGCTGACGGCACCGACACCAAAGAGAACATGGGGGCCAACGCCATGCTGGCCGTGTCAGTAGCCACAGCCCGCGCGGCCTCGGAGGCCTGCGGACTGCCGCTCTACCAATACCTCGGCGGCTGCGGCGCTCGCGACCTTCCGGTACCGATGATGAACATTCTCAACGGCGGCGCCCACGCAGACAATTCAGTCGACTTCCAGGAATTCATGGTGATGCCATTGGGTTTCACGAGCTTTTCGGAGTCATTGCGCGCCGGTGTCCAAATCTTCCACACGCTCAAGAATGTCCTGCATGATCGGGGTCTGGCGACCTCAGTCGGCGACGAGGGCGGTTTCGCTCCCAACCTGGCCTCCAACAGGGCTGCGCTCGAATTGATCATGGAGGCCATCGAAAAAGCAGGCTTCGTGCCCGGCGACCAGATCGGCCTGGCCATGGACGTTGCCGCCTCAGAGTTCTTCTCAGGAGGCACTTACAATCTGACCGGGGAAGGTCGGAACGGACTCAGTGCCGACGACATGGTCGGCATGTTCGAGGAGTTGGTCAACGACTTCCCCATCGTGTCGATCGAAGACGGCCTTGCCGAGAGCGACTGGGACGGGTGGAAGATCCAGGCCGACCGCCTGGGAAGCCGGATCCAACTGGTCGGCGACGACATCTTTGTCACCAATCCGGAGATCATCGCCCGCGGCATCCGAGAGGGCATTGCCAACTCCGTGCTGATCAAACTCAACCAGATCGGTACTCTGTCGGAGACGATCGACGCGATCAATCTCACTCACAACAACGGCTGGACCACCGTGATCTCCCACCGTTCCGGTGAGACCGAAGACACCACCATTGCTGACCTGGCCGTTGCGCTCAACACCGGACAGATCAAGACCGGCAGCGCCAGCCGGACCGACCGAATCGCCAAGTACAACCAACTTTTGAGGATCGAAGAGGAACTCGACGATACCGCCCGTTTCAAAGGAGCCGGAGTACTCAAGCGATAAGGCACCGGCACAGGACTACGGCTATCGGCAGGGAAACCCAGATGCAGGATGCTAGATTCAGGATGCAGGATGCAGGATGCAGGGTACCGTCCCTGAATCCTGCT
The DNA here is from genome assembly GCA_030618605.1 of Holophagae bacterium. Lineage (GTDB taxonomy): Bacteria > Acidobacteriota > Thermoanaerobaculia > Thermoanaerobaculales > Sulfomarinibacteraceae > DAOWGJ01. The sequence continues at coordinate 1,975 of JAUXDC010000390.1, forward strand.
CCCTGTTCCCTGCTCCCTCGCCTCGCCTTTCAAGGAAGTTGGAGGCTGAGTGCCTAAGCCTCCGATCAAGCGACTCCCCCTGATCCTGGTCGCGTTGGCCATTATCGCGGCCCTGGGGATGCTGTCGAGCATCGTCACCCAGGGCTTTGCCGACCTGTCGACAGCCAAGGCTGAAAAACGGCGTTTGGAAGAGGAACGGATACAACTTCAGCGGCAGATCGAGAATCTGGAGGCAACGATCGATGCGGTCTCCACAGACCCCGAGGCCGTTGAGTCCCTGGCTCGTCACGACCTCGGTTGGATAGCGCCGGGAGAAGAGGTGATCGTGTTGGCCACCCCCTCCCCGCCGCCACCGTTGGAGGGCTTGACAGAGGAGGAGGCCGAACCTATACTCCGGCTCCCTTGACGCGGGGTGGAGCAGTCCGGTAGCTCGTTGGGCTCATAACCCAAAGGTCATAGGTTCAAATCCTATCCCCGCAACCATGCTTATAAGCGCCGCCCCTCTGGGGCGGCTTCTTATTGCGCTATCGGGATAGTCTTCGTGTCGGTCGGACCGACGGCAAATCCTCTTCGTGCTTTTCCAACTCGGCAAGCACCATTTCTGACAACTGATAGCCGACAGCT
>JAUXDC010000051.1 GCA_030618605.1 Holophagae bacterium
CCGTCGGACCCGCCGGACTTGATTGACATCCCCCACTGTGGCGGGCGGCAATCGGATAGATACTGAACTTGTCGGAGCCTGAGTGCAGGCTGAGCTTGTAGGGCCCCAGTGCGCGGGCGACAGCGGCGTGCCGGGAATATTCCGAGCTGAAAACCCCGAGGTCACCAATGTAATCCACACCTTTTTCAAAGCTGCCGATGAATCGCGGCGCCAGGCTGACCCAGCTGACACCGAGGCGGCGCAGTTCGTTTGCGATGTAGATGTGTTCAACCGCCGTGGTCGGACTCTCGGTCTCGTCCACCGAGACCTCGAGTTCAAACTTTCCCTCGCCAATGGTGTTTACCAAATGACGGTACATGGAAACGGTATGCGCCACCGCGGCGCCGTACTTGGCCACTGCACGCAGGAGTTGTTCCCGTTCGATAGTGACGTCGAGGCCCGGCAGATCCAAAGACCCATCCAGATAACGACGCTGCAGGTCTGCCGGTGTGTCTTCGAGCGCCTGCCACGGGGCAGCCCTGAACCTCACTTCCAGTTCGTTGTCTGAGAGCTCCTCCACCGAATCGTCCACATGGTCGCCCGGGTCAATCGTGAAGAAGGTGTAGCCCGCCTTGGCGAACGCATCTACGTCCTCCGGCGTTTTCAAATGATCTGCATCGGCGCCCCAGGACGCGCGCCAACCTTCCTGGAAGACACCCCACATGGCGTCGTCCATCACCTGCTGCGGCGTACGCCCGGTACGGCTGTTCTCCCGCACCGACTGCTGAGCGAAGATCGGAGCGATCATTTCAGTGCCTGCGGGCGTCTCGCGAATCGACCGAATGTGGCCCGGCGTCGCTAGACCCAACCGGTCACCGAACCCGGCCGAGGTTTTCAGTCCGAGCAGTGCGGGCCGCAACCACGGCAGCCGGACCCGGAGGATCTCGGCGTTGGCGGCGCTTAACGGACACAGCACGACACCACTGGGATCGTGCACAATGTCCACGAAACCACTGCTGTCGCCTCGGATACCGAGCACCTTCGATCCATCTTTTTGCCATCGGCCCAAAAAGAAGGTGCTACTGCCCTGGGTAACCGGGGATCTGGGATAGATCGACAGGCCCTCGATGCCCGTACGATTGACACTTCTATTCATCACAGACTCCTCAGGTGTGTGATGGCCCTTTCAGCTGCGGTGTCGGCTTCCGGCATGGGCATGAACTCCCCGGAGACAAAACCCTGATAGCCGGTGGCCTCGAGTGTATTCAGAATCGACCCAAAGTCCATGTGCCCGGCGCCCGGGTACCAGCGGTTGGAGTCGGCCACGTGAAAGTGGAAGATCCTGTCGCCGCATCGACGAATCGAGTCTTCGATCGACGGTTCCTCGATGTTCATATGAAAGGTATCGAGCAGCAGTCCGAAGTTCTCGGCGCCAACCCGTTCCACCAGATTCAACCCTTGAGCCGCGGTGTGGATGAGGTCGGTTTCGTATCGGTTCATCGGTTCGAGGGCGAAGCGAACCGAGGTGCCGGCCGCGGCTTCGGCACATGCCTGGATCGCCTCAACGAGGTGCTCCATGGATCGTTCGTGGGTCTGCCCCTCGGGCGTGATGCCACGAATCAGGCCGAGGATCACCAACGCTCCCAGTTCTTCAGCCAACGGCACGTGCGAGGCGATGCGTTCGATGGCTGCCTCCCGCACAGCGGGGTCGTCGCTGGTGAACGACAACCCCTCCTCGCCCCAGGCCTGGCCCGTACCGACTGCAGGCACCACCAGTCCATGGCCTGAGATCACAGAAAGGAGCCGGCCGGCGTTCACCAATTTTGGATCCCGCACGGCCAGCTCAACGCCGTCATACCCCCAGCCCCCAATCTTCGCCACATTGGACACGAAGTCGCCCTTGAATGCCACCGCCTCAAAAGCGGCGGCGTGGGTTGACAGCACCACACTGAGTTTCATAAACGACCCCGCTTAGCTCTGACCGATTTGCGGCAGGCTGTAGACCGGCTTCCAACCCTCGCTCAGGGGTTCCCTGAGGTAAGGCGCCATCTCGGCCTCGGTTCGCAGAGTGACTTCCTCCACCGGCGGCACGGTACCCGCAGGGAAGGCTTCGAGTGTCTGATCGTGGAGCAACGTCAGGTACTTGAGAATCGCCGCCACCGGACGCTTGGCCTTTTCGGCCTTGCCGGCGGTCGCTTTGCCCACGACACCTTCTGGAGTCGATGCGATCTCGATCGCGAAGTGTCCCTCACCCTCGGACCACCGGCTCGGTCGGCCGAACGGGTCGACCGACTTGTCGAAGTGGCCGTCGGGCAGGTAGCCGATGCCCTCAGTGTCCACCGCCCAGTCCATGTCCACCATTTCAGGATGGAGAAGCAGCCCCAGTGAAGTCTCCGACTCGTCGGCATGCACGAAGTTGGTGTCCATCTTGCCGCCCTTGGGCTCGGTCCGGAAGAACTCGCGGACCGCGCGGTGCCAGTCGATGACCCGGAAGACTCCAGGCAACTGGTAGCGCTTCTGGAACTGCTGGATCGCACTCTCGAGCATCCACAAATGGCCATGATTGTTGATCAGGATCTGCTTGCGGAAACCGTCGTTCCACAGGCCCAGCATGACATCGATCAGGAACTCACGGGCGATGTTCTCACGGATGATCACCGTGCCCGGCATGCCGAGGTGGTGATAGGGGTGCGACCCGTAGTTCAGAGGCGGCAAGGCGAGGCTGCACGGTGCTCCCCTCTTTGCCGTAAAGCGGCGAACTCCCTCGACGATCTGCGACACATAGAGGGTGTCCGAGGCGCTCGGAAGGTGCCGCCCGTGAAGTTCGGTGCAACCGATCGGGATGAAGACGATGTCGTTGTTACGACGCTCGGCCTCGACTTGATGGCGTACCGTGGTCTGAATATAGGACCCGGGCTTGCCCCATTCGCAGGGCGACGGAACGCCGTACTCGGCGAGGAGGGCGTCGATCTCCGCGTCGCTCGCATCCCACACCTCTTTCTTGCACCGTCCGACCGTGTTGTCCTCGAAGAACAGGTCAGGCTGGTCGGTGGACAAGAGTACTGGGTTTTCTGGGTTTTTTGCCATTGGATTTCTCCTTGTTTCTTTTCTTTTCGTCGCCGGCTAGTTCGGCTTGACGATGATCTTGCCGTCGGTACGATCGGTCGACTTGGCGATTGCAGCCACCGTGTCCTCGAGGGCATACTTCGAGGTGATGATCGGGCTCAGATCGATGCGACCCGACGCCACCATACGAATGACGTTGGGGAAGATCTCGTGCCCGGAGTGACCCTGGGCGCCGAAAGCCTGGGCGCGCCGGACCTGGAAAGCCTCTAAATACATGGCCACCCTCTGGGCAGCTCGTCCGACCTGCACGATCTTGGAGTTGATCGCAAGTCCCTTCTCCATCTCAGGAATCAACAGCTCCGGGACACCCGCGGCCTCGACGTGAAAGTCGAATCCCGCACCTGCGCTGTGTTCCATCAAGAGTTCGCCGGCCCCAACCTCTCGGGGGTCGTAGGCGAAGTCGGCCCCGACCGCCTTGGCCAGTTCCAAACGCTGGGGAGAGATCTCAAAAGCAACGATCTTGCTCGCACCGGCAGCCTTTGCCAGGGCGATGGCCGCCAAGCCGATCGGCCCCGCCCCAAAGACGCTGACCATATGACCCGGCTTGAATCCACCGGCCCGCTCGAACATCGCATTGTAGGCAACACAGGTCGGTTCAGTCAGGGCGGCCAACTCATAGGCCCTCTCCTCACTGCCTACCCGTTCTGCGATGGCGTCGATCTTCCAGCAGAACTTCTCGTCGACGGCGATGTAATTGGCGAAAGCGCCAGGGATCGTGAACCCCAGTTCCTCAAGATTCGTGCAGTGGTTGGGATATCCGTTGCGGCAAGGGATGCAGCGGCCGCACCAGATCATCTCCTCCACGGTCACCATGTTGCCCGGCTCCAGGAGGGTCACATCCTTGCCGATCTCGACAACCTTGGCCGAAAACTCATGGCCGAGAATGGTCGGGAACTTGGTCAGTCCCGGGTAGAGGATGTAGTTCTGGTCGTCGGTCTCGTAAAAGTGCATATCGGACCCGCACACACCACAGGCCTTGATCTCGAGCAGCACTTCTTGCGGCCCGGGTTTCGGGTCAGGCCAGTCGCGCACCTCCAGGGTGGGGTTGTGCCAGATGGCGTTGCCGTTGATCGCTTTGCCGGTCTTTTTCTCCCAGTCCGACACAATGTAATCGGCCTTCGGCTCCCACTTCGCGTCTAACACCATACCTTTCATCACACACCTCCATTTTTCGGTGCCGGGGTCTCCCGGATCACCGGTCAGCTCATTACTCGGATGCCGTTGTACTTTCGCTCGACCAGATCGACGATCTCCTGATAATCCCTTGCAATCGGTCCGTTGGCTTCCATCTTCAAACTGGTGACCGCGGCCGACCAACGAATGGCCTCTGCAGGCGGATACTTCAGCCTGGCCGCCATGTAGGAACCCAGACAGGTATCGCCCCGTCCGCTGCGTCCTACCAGTTCCACAGGATGGAACTCCGCTTCGAAGAACTGCCCATCAGCGTGGATCAGAACCCCGTTCCGGTGGGTGAGAACGATCTCCCGTGGCCCGAAGGCGGCCATCGCCCGCGCTGCCGACCTGAGGTCAGTTTCACCGGTCAGAGACTCCGCCTCGACGATGTCTGCCTTGAGAACATCGACCAGCGCCAGATACTGATGTCGTTCCGGCCACTCGGTGTGAAGGAGACGGGTGTCCGGCCCGATGATGCGAATAAAGCCTTGAATATCCGCACCGATCGTCGTGTCCTTGAGCCGCAACTCCTCGAAGACTTCAAACGGCACCTCACCCCGAATCGACGGGCTGATGACGAAGGCCTTCGCATCGACAGCTCGAACCTCCTCCGGCGTGTAGGTGCCGGCGGTCGAGGCGGTCTTCAAGATCCGCTCATCGGGATTGTCGGTCGGATACTCGAGACGCATCAGCGTCGAGGCGGGCGTTTCGGTCGCAAAGACCGTAATCCCATTCTCCCTGAGCACATCCAGTACGTGGCTGTCCTCCGACGCCAAACGGGTAATCGCCGCCACATCGCAGCCCAGGCTGGCCGCGGCACGGGCGGCGTAATTGAAGCCTCCCCCGTCGGCGTACATGGTGCCGGCTGCGTTGACGATCGTATCCTTGGTGTAGTTGCCGACAGTGGCGATGTCATAGCGCTTGTGTTGATCGGACATATTTCCCCTTCCGCTCCCCTCAGTCCCTCACCTGCACCCGCCAAAGGGTTGCAGCGAGAATCATCGAGAGCACCGATGATCCAATCCAAAACCAGATCACGTATGTAAAGTCATAGGTGCGCACGCCGTCCACGATGAGCGATCCCCGATCGATCAGCAGACCGCTGACACGCTCCTGGATGCCCGCCCCGATATAGCTGAAAACGCCGACGAAACCCATCACCGCTCCGGCCGCCTTTCGCGGGACGATATCCAGCGCGAACAGGCCGCCAAGCGCAGTCACCAAACCGGTCAGACCGAAGCCGTAGATGAAGAATGCAACTGTCATAAATGTCGTGCCGCCGTTCGGCACAAGGAAGATCATGAAGAGACCGACCAACTCCATCACGGCGAAGATCAGGTTGACCGGGGGTCGTCTCGCGTTGAAGAGCTTGTCCGACGAGAAGCCGTAGGCAACAGCGCCGAGGATTCCAGCCACGGTGTTGACCGAAAGAATGCCGCCCGCCTGGATCAGGGAGTATCCCTTCGCTTCCTGTAAATAGAGAATTCCCCAACTGTTGATTGCGTACCGCGTGACGTAGATCATCGAACTCGAAAGCGCCAATACCCAAATGGCGGGGATCTTGAGGATCGACCGTTGGGTGACCCAGGTTCCCTCCTTTGGCTCTTCTTCCCCGGCCGAGGAGCCAACGTGGTCACCCTTCCAATCGGCAACCGTCGGCAGCCCCAAGGTCTGAGGGCGGTCCCGCATCAAGACGTAGACGCCCCAGGCGACCACGATGCACAAGAGACCCGGGCCCCAGAAACCCGCCCGCCACCCGAAAAAGGTGACCATGGCGGCGACTCCCACAAATGTCAGTCCTTCACCAATGGCATGGGCAGTACTCCAAATGCCGTAGATCCGGCCGCGCTCATGGCCGGCAAACCAGTTGGCCATCGCCACCGCCCCAGTGGGCGCTCCGAAGCCCTGAAACCACCCGTTCAATCCCCAGAGAAGGACCGAGGCCCAGAGGACCGTCGAGAAACTCATACCGATGTTGAGCAGGGCCGACATCAGCACCCCGAAGGCAAAGAAAACCTTGAGATTCATATGATCCGCAAGGAAGCCGTTGGTCAGCTTGCCGAAGGCGTAGGCATAGAAGATCGCCGACCCGATGATGCCCAGTTGTTCCGGGGTGAAGATCCCGCCGTCAATCAGCGGCTTCTTTACCACCGAAAGGGCCAGGCGGCAGGTGTAGAGCAGGCCGTAGCCGATCGTGATCGCCAACATGATGCGGAGGCGATGCCGCTTGTAGAGCCGGTCAATTTCATCGCGGCTCGCAAGCTGCGGAACATCCGGTCCAGTGAGAAAAATCCGCAGTGGATTCATGTGGACCTGCCAGTGGAGGACACAGCCCGAGTTTCGATCATCATCGGTCGGTTGACTGCCCGCGATCGAGTCGCTGCTTGGGCGACCACAACCGACATCAGGCCGTCATAACCGTCGACTGCCGGCTCCCCGTCTTCACGAACACAGGCGAAGAAGGCCTCCAGTTCGGCAACGAATGACGCTTGATAACGCTCGAGAAAAAAGTAGAGTGGCTTCTCCGCACGCACCCCCTCGGCGGTGCTCAGTCGAACCTGGGCCGGTACCTCGTTGAGCGCCTCCGCGCTGCCCTGCGAACCGAAGACCTCGACCCGCTGGTCGTAACCGTAGACCGCTTGGCGGCTGTTCTCGATGACCGCGAGCGCACCGTTGGAGAGCCTCATGGTTGTTATCGCTGTATCAACATCGCCCGCTTTACCGATCTCCGGATCGACCAGCACCGCACCGTATGTGTGGACCTCGACAACCTCGGCGCCGGACAGAAAACGAACCATGTCGAAATCGTGGATGGTCATGTCAAGAAAGATGCCGCCCGAACTGGCAACGTATTCGGCCGGCGGAGCCTCTGGATCCCGGGAGGTGATCCTGATCAGGTGAATGTCTCCAACATTGCCGTCGGCAACTTCCTGCCTGACGCGGGCAAAGGTCGGGTCGAATCTGCGGTTGAAACCGACTTGGAGTATGACTCCCGCTCGTTCAACGGTTTTCAGGGTGCGCCTTATGCGGTCCGGCTCGAGATCAACCGGTTTTTCGCAGAAGATGTGTTTACCGGTTTCAGCCGCCCGCTCGATGAAATCAGCGTGGGTCGGCGTCGGAGAACAGATCAAAACGGCCTCGATCTCGTGGTCGCCAAAAACAAGGTCCGGATCACGACTGGTTGCAATCGAGGGACCCGGCCAGCTCCCAAAATCGGCGTACGGATCGGCCACAGCCTTGAGCTCAACGTCCTCCATCTGGAGAATATTGTTGCCGTGCAATCGGCCGATCCTGCCGGCACCGAGAATGCCAACGGTAATAGTCTTCATCGTAGACCCCCTCCGCCGACCATCTTGGTCGCCACATCCATCTCATCAAGGCAGATCGGCCTGTTCTCCTTGAGGGACCGTCGTGCGGCATGCGCCGCCCTCACAGCTGCCAGCGCATCCTGGGCGCCGACTGCCGGCGTCTCGCCTTCTCTGACGCAGCGCACAAAATCCTGCAGCTCAGCCACGAAAGCCTCTTGGTAGCGATCGCCGAATGACCCGCAGAGTCTCTCGGAGAAGACCCCTTCTTTGGTGCTGGTGGATGTAAAGGTATCCCGCGTATTGTCGACCGCTACGCTGCCCAATGAACCGAAGACCTCGAACCTCTGGTCCTGTCCGTAAACGGCGTGGCGGCTGTTGTCGATCACGGCCAGGGCGCCGTTGGCCAGGCGAAGGGTAATGACCGCGGTATCGATGTCGCCCGCGGCCCCGATCCGGGGGTCGACCAGCACCTCACCAACCGCAAAGAGTTCCACGATCTCGGATCCACCAAGAAAACGCACGGCGTCAAAGTCGTGAACCGTGAAATCGAAGAAAAGCCCGCCTGAACGTTTCACAAAATCAATGTCGGGAGGAATCGGGTCACGGTTGGTGACCCGAACGGTATGAATATCACCGACACCACCAGCCCGAACAATTTCGGAGGCCTTGAGAATACTGGGGTCGAAACGCCGGTTGAATCCCACCTGGAGCATGACGCCGGCATCGGCCGTAATCTTGAGAATTTCCTCGATCGGGCCCGGCTCGAAGGCAACCGGTTTTTCACAGAAGATGTGCTTGCCGGCTGCGGCTGCACGTCGAATCAGCTCGATATGGAGTCCTGACGACGCCGCAATTACAACTGCGTCGATCTCCGGATCTCCGAGAAGTATGTCGATATCCCTGGTCCCCACCGGGATGCCGAGCGTCTCCGCCCAGGCCTGATCGAGGTGCGGACTGGCGACCACTTCGAGGTGCACCTCGGGAATTTGCATGAGGTTTTCGGCGTGCATCCTGCCAATGCGGCCGGCGCCTATCAGACCAACGGTTATGCGGTTCATCGGTCTTTTCCTTCCGTTGCGGCCCCTGACGACCCACTCTTGCCGAGGCCGGTAGCTGGAAACCCCCCTCTCCCCCGCGAAGGGGAGAGGGATTCCTTATGGGTTTTCAGTTTGGTTTGTGTCTCAGTTCCTCAGTTTTCAGAGATTAAATCTGATGCCCAGGACGGCCCACCAGCTGTAGTACTCCTCTTGGCGTGTGCGATCGGATGTTCCTTCGTACACCCTGAATGGTTCGTCGCCGATGTTGATGAACTCGAGGAAGATGTTGATCTTGTCCGAGAGCTGCTGACGGGCTGTAAAATCGATCTGAAAGTGATCGTCGACCCAGAGGTCCTCTTCCGGACCACCACCAACCTCGAGGATGTATTTACCGTGGTGATTAAACGACAGCCGGCCCGAGAAACCATATTTCTCGTATATCAGGGCCAAATTGCCGATGCTCGACGACTGCCCCTGGAGAGTGGAGACCTCGTCCCGGTCGGGGTACCGGGCCTCAGAATCGGTCCACGTGTAGTTTGCATACAGGCCGAGTCCGCTCCACCCACCTTTCAGCTTCGTGAACATATTTTGGTATGCGAACTCCGCACCCCACAAGGTTGCGCTGTCACCGTTACGTGGTTGAACGATTTCCCAGGTGTCGCCATCGATATCCTCATCATAGGTAAAGATGAAGACGTTGTCGGTCAGATCCTTGTAGAAGAGCCCGGCCGAGAAAATACCAACCGGCTCCAGGTAGATTTCGTACAAGAGGTCGAGGTTCCACGCGGTCGTCACATCGAGATCGGGGTTACCCATTTCGATTTCTTCGTCCTCGTAACTGATCAGGCGGAACGGGGCAAGGTCCTCGAAGTTGGGCCTCGCCAGGGTCTTGGTGATGGCGGCGCGAAGATTGGATTTGTTGTTGAGTTTGTAGACCAGGTGGAACTGCGGCAGCCACTCGGTGTATTCCTTGCCGCCAGTGACCGGCAGCAACTCCAGCGGATCACCCTCCTCGTCAAAGGCCAGCTCAAAAGCGTCGTAATGGGTGGTGGTATTTTCGACCCGAACGCCGCCGAGGATGGTTGTCTTGCCGCCGAACATCAGCTCAACCATTCCGAAGGCCGCGTAGGTGTCCTCCGAAGAATCGAAGTCCGCCAGATCCTCCTCAAGTATTCTCTCGCTCTCGAGGTTTCCGCTGGCAACCAGGGCCCGCATCATCCCAATATCATGAAACTGCCCGATATCGTACTGGCCGTTGAAGAACGGGGATGAAGGCGTCCAGTCGCCGAGGACGTCGGTCAGCATCAAGTCATCTTCGGCCTCCCAGACCCAGACATCGACATTTTGATCTTTGGTCTTGAGTCGTGCCTTTGCGCCGGCTTTCCACAGGCCGCTGAAATCCGCGTCACGATAGAAAGCCTGGGTGAAGTTGATCGCACCGACCCAATCCTTCTCTTCTGCGACCTTGTACTCCTCCTCAGCCTCATCGAAATAGAACTCGTTGATGTCTTCGTTCAGAGGGTTGGCGCGGATGTTGTTCGGATCGATGGAATCGGGGCTGACGTTGGGATCGAAGATGACGTCTTCCTGCTCAAAGCCCGCAGTGAGCCTTGTGTCGGTCTCCTCCTTGGCCGTGTTTCGGGCTATGTGGTAGTCGATCACCAGGCTCTGGCCCACGATGTTTTCGCCACCAAAGGTCAAGGAGAAAATATCCGACTCCTGGAGGCGTTCCTTGATATCCCGAACAATGGCATCCTTGCCGGGCCTTTCACGTTTCCGCCGGCGGGCCTCTTCGTCCTGATAATTGGTGTAGAGGGTTCGCAGATAGTAGCTGGAACGGTCGGAGTTGCGCCAGTCCAAGTCGATGGTCAGACCATTGCGGTCGCGGCTGCCGTTGTAGGCGCGCATCTGGAGCTCGTCGAGCTCTCCATCGTCATATTCCGGCTCGATGTTGTGGGTTTCGCGATCCTGCGTCGATGCGCTAGCCGACACCAACACACCAAACTTCTGGTCGGCGAATCGCTGGCCCCAGGCAAAGGTTCCGTTATAGCCAGTGTCCCCGGCCATATCGTTGTAATTCAATCCCAAAGAGGCGGAAAGCCTCATATTTTCCGGCGCACGTTGTGTGACCAGGTTGACGGTACCACCAATGGCGTCGCCGTCCATATCCGGGGTCAAAGCCTTGGACACCTCGATCGACTCCAACAGGTCGGCCGGAATCGTATCCAGGGCAACATTGCGACGATCTTTCTCCGGCGAGGGAAGACGCTCGCCATTGATCGTTGTCGAGTTCAGTCGTGGCTCGGTGCCGCGGATTAAGACGTAACGACCCTCACCCATGTCACGGTAGAGCGTCAGGCCCGGAATCCTTTGAGTCGCCTCGGCCGCATTCTTGTCCGGGAATTGTCCCATCTGGTCGGCGGAGATGACGTTGGTGATGTTGATCGCGTTCTTCTGTTTGTTGAGTGCCTTGGCCTGCCCAACCTGGTACGGTGACGCCTTGACATCGATCTCGGCACCAAAATTGAAGGTGATGTCTTGGTTCAGGGTCTGGCCGGCAATCACCGTCACGACCACTGTCTCAGCGGGCAGTCCGACGAAGGAACAGATCAGGGTCTGCTCTCCTGCAGGCACGTTCGAAAGGAGGAACGACCCCTCCATATTGGAGATCGCAACAAGATTGAGCCCTTCGACCGAGATCTCTACCTTGTCGAGAACCTCTCCGGTTGGGTCGAAGACTTGGCCGATGACGGTGCCTCTACCGTCCTGCGCCCAGGTCAAACCCTGAATGCCCACCATCATCAGAAGAAGCACCCCCAGAATCAGCATTCGGTGTCGATTATTGGCTTTCATTGCTGTCTCCTTCCGTTTTGGGGGCTTGAATAGATGGACCGGATTACAACCCGGCCTCAATGCCCGCACCGGTGGTCCCCCAAACCGGATTGGAACGTTCCATACAGATTCCTAATAACAATGCCTGAATCACCATATTTACTTTTCGACCCCTTTTGGAACGTTCCATGTTGCATTTTCTGGAGCTGTCACCTATAATTTGGAACGTTCCAAAAGGAACATAACTCTCGAATGGAGCAATGTCAAGTGTCACCCCGAGGAAAAGCCCCAAAGGCCCCGTCGCAATCCGAACCGACGATTCACGACGTGGCGCGGCGAGCCCAAGTGTCGAAATCTCTCGTCTCGATGGTGATTCGTGGTGGAGAAGGGGTCAGCAAGCAAAGTCAAGCTGCAGTCTTACAGGCCGTCAAAGAACTCAACTACCGTCCAAACATCATCGCCCGAAGTCTCGTACAGCGTCGGACCCGCATGATTGGAGTCCTGCTTCCTGACCTCCGAAACCCCTTCTTCAGCGAAGTGATTTCAGGAGTCCAGGGTCGCGCCCGGGAGCTGGCCTTCCGCATTCTGTTCAAGACCGGAGAACGGCAACCCGAACTGGAAGAGCAGGCGATACAGAACCTGCTCGAACTTCGGGTCGACGGCCTGATCCTGGCCGCACCTCGGGTTGAAGAGCAGATCATCATCGATGCCGGACGTTGGACCCCGGTTGTCGTGCTCAACTACCAGATTTCAGACGACTCGAGTGACAGCTTGTCCAACGACAACATCGCCGGTGCGGCCCTGGCCGTCGAGCACTGCGCAAACCTCGGCCATCGTCGCATCGCGCTGATCGAAGGCGGGTCCGGAAGGGCTGCCCAGACCCGACGCGAAGGATACCTCCGGGCCATGCGCCGTTTCGGCCTCGCCGACTACATTCAGACCGCCGAGGGCGCACATACCGAGGAAGGTGGTCAACGGGGCGCACGGGAACTGCTTCGGACCACACCGCTCCCCACCGCGATCTTTGCCTCCAACGATTTGTGCGCCATCGGCGCCATGGATTGCCTTGAGGAAGCCGGATTGAAGGTCCCGGAGGACATCTCCCTCGTAGGTTATGACAACACCACACTGGCTGCCCTCCGTCACATCTCGCTGACCAGCGTCAACCAACCAGGCAGCGAAATGGGCCGCACCGCGGTCGACCGGCTTTCGGAACGAATCGACAACGGGCGGACAAAGCCGCTTCACGACGTCCTTCCTCCAAGCCTGGTGGTCCGGTCGACCACCGCGTCCCCTCGAGATGAAAGTAGAGACTCAGAGTGAAAATTCAAGAAATCAACACCGTGCGCCGCCCCGACAGGACCGTTTAACTTTTCACACAACGAAGGAGAGAACCATGAATCTATCGAACCCCTCAACGAAGACGACAACTGGATCCGCGGCTTACGGTCTGTTCATCTGTTTCCTGGCGACGATTCTCGGAACCATGGCATGCGGCGGCAGCATTTCACCACCGCCAGACCAAGAGATCACCACGGTGAACCAGGCTCAGGCTCTCGTCCCCGTCGTCGTGACCGAAGCGACAGCGGTGGACACAGACGATCCCGCCATCTGGATCAACCCGGAAGACCCCTCTCAGAGCCTGATTCTAGGCACCGACAAGGGCGGCGCGATCTACGTCTTTGACCTGCAGGGGAAGATCATCCAGGAAAAAACGGTAACAGGCATGGGTCGTATGAACAACGTCGACATCGCTTACGGGTTCCAACTCGGCGGCGAGACGATCGACATCGCGCTCGCTACCGACCGCAACGAGAACAAGATCCGCGCCTTCAGCCTGCCGGACATGACAGCGATCGACAACGGCGGCATTGAAGCATTCGAGGGCGAGAGCCCGGAGCTTCGGCGGCCGATGGGCCTGGCACTCTACACACGTGCGGCCGATGGCGCTTTCTTCGCCATCGTCAGCCGCAAAGAAGGTCCCTCCGGGGCGTATCTGTGGCAGTACCGGATCGAAGACGGAGGATCCGGCGCCGTAAAGGCAACCAAGATTCGTGAGTTCGGGTCCTTCAGTGGCGTAACAAAAATCGAAGAAGGTGAAACCAAGGGCACCGAGATCGAGGCCATCGCGGTTGATAACGCCCTCGGATACGTCTATTACTCTGACGAGTGGGGAGGCATCAAAAAGTACCATGCGGATCCGGATGCGCCCGACGCCGACGTAGAGCTTGCCGTGTTCGGTACTGACGGTTTCACGGAAGACCGCGAAGGCATCTCGATCTACAAAATTGACGACGGGACCGGCTACATCCTGGTCTCCGATCAGCAGGCCAACACCTTTCGCGTCTTCAAACGGGAAGGCGAGCCCGACGATCCACACAACCATCAACTGGTCAAGGTGGTCAACGTATCGACCAACGAAAGCGACGGCTCCGACGTGACCAGCACGGTCCTCGACGAGAGGTTCCCATCTGGAATCTTCGTCGCCATGTCGGACAATCAGACCTTCCACTTCTACTCGTGGGATGACATCGCCGGTGACGATCTCAACAAGGCGCCAAACGGAGTTCTCTCGACGCGTTGATGAGGAACAGAACTGAATACGACGTACTCCTGTTCGACCTCGGCGGGGTGCTGATTGATTTCGCGGGTTTCGATGAACTCACTCGCCTGCTGCCCGGCGCCCCTGATCGGTCCGGGATTCGGAGTCGCTGGATTCAGTCAGAATCGGTTCAGCTCTTCGAACGAGGCGACATCACGCAGGACACCTTTGCTCGCCGCCTGATCGAAGAATTCAAGCTCAAGCTGTCGCCGGAGGAGTTCATTCGGGAATTCGTGTCCTGGGCACGCGGGCCGTACCCGGGTGCAGTTTCGCTGCTCAGAAGCATCAGAAACGATTTTCAATTCGCCTGCCTGAGCAACTCAAATCAACTCCATACGCCACTCCACCGAGCAAGCATTCACCCCCATATCGATACCTGCTACTTCTCGGATGAAATCGGGATGGTGAAACCGGATTCCGAGATCTTCGATTACGTCGTTCACGATCTCGCCGTTCCTCCCCAAAGGATCGCATTCTTCGATGACACCTCCGTCAACGTCAAGGCGGCAAGCAATGCCGGGCTCAGCGCCTTCTTGGTGGACGGCATCGAGGAACTTGAAATACAACTGCAACGCCTTGGCTTGATCGAGCAATAGTCCATTCAGCGGGCCAGAGCCAACTCCATGATTCGTACTTGGGTGGCTTCGGCTCGTGGAAGAATGGCCTGCAGCGTGCCCTCGTGCATCACTGCCACTCGATCGGCAAGGCCCAGGAGTTCGGGCATTTCGGAGGAGATCAGAAAGATGGCGACGCCCTGTTCCACGAGTTCACCGATCAACTCGTAGATTTCGACCTTGGCGCCGACGTCGATCCCTCGAGTGGGCTCATCGAAGAGCAGCACCCGGCACCGTGCCGCAAGCCATCGAGCGAGTACGACCTTCTGCTGGTTGCCTCCCGACAGGTTGACGATCTCTTGATCGAGGGAGGCGATCTGAATATGAAGCTTCTCGACTTGATGCCGGCCAATGTTGCGTTCTGCACCGAGGTCGAGCAGACCGAGGCTGGCGACGTCGTCCAGACAGGTCAGGGTGATGTTCTCGACCACCGAACACTGCAGCACCAGTCCCTGTTGCTTGCGGTCCTCGGTGATAAAACCAAGGCCGGCGGCAATGGACGCGGCCGGATCCCCTCCCGGCAGCGCCCGCCCGCCCACATGGATCTCTCCTGCGTCAATAGGATCGGCGCCGAAGATCGCTCGCGCCAGTTCGGTGCGCCCCGATCCCATCAACCCGGCTACGCCCAGAATCTCCCCGGAACGGAGCGAGAAACTGATCGGCGACAGCACCCCACCGAGGGCCAGATCCTTGACCTCGAGCACCACGTCACCAAATGGGACCTCCCGCTTGGGGATCTGCTCGGCAATGGTGCGTCCTACCATCATCCGGATCAACTCACTGACTTCGGTCCCTTCAATCTCTTGAGTACCCACGGTTCGACCGTCTCGCATCACAGTGACCCGGTCGCCGATGGCAAAAATCTCCTTCATTCGGTGGGAAATGTAGATGACCGGAACACCCCTACGACAGAGGTCCCGAATGACCTCGAACAGAGCCTCGATCTCGGCATCGGACAGAGCTGCTGTCGGCTCGTCCATCACCAGCAGCCGGGCCTTTCGGCGAAGTGCCCGGGCAATCTCCACCAGTTGCTGCTGAGCCACCGAAAGCTGTGACACCTGGGTGTTCGGGTCCACATCGCAGCGGAGCGCACGCAACAATTCGAGAGAACCTTGTCGCATCGTGTCGCTGTTGATCAGGCCGCCTCGGGTTGGCTCGTGTCCCAGGTAGATATTCTCTGCCACCGTCAGGCCGGGTACCAGATTGAGTTCCTGGTGGATCATGACAAGTCCCAGACGCTCGGCCTCTGACGGGTTTGTCGGCCGAATTTCCTCGTCGTTGAAGAGTACACTTCCGGCGTCAGCGGAGTACTGGCCACACAGAATTTTCATCAGGGTGGACTTGCCGGCGCCGTTCTCACCAAGAAGCACATGGACCTCGCCCGGAAGGACTTCAATCTCGGCATCCTTGAGAGCCTGCACCCCGGGAAAGGCCTTGTGGATGCCTGTCATGCGGAGAAGAGGTTGCTTATTCGCCATCCACAGCCTTGATCGCAAAATTCTCGACGTTGGTCCGATCAATCATCTCCACCTTGGTGAGGATCTCCGCGGGGGGCTCCGCACCGTCACGCAGGAGCGTCACGGCATGCAGCACACCGAGCCGACCCATCTCGCTCGGGAACTGCGCAACCGATGCGAACAACCGTCCCGATCGAATGTTGACCAGTGCATCCGGAATGGCATCGAAGCCTATCAGGCTAATGTCATCGAGTTTGCCTGCGGCATCTACGGCTTCCAACGCGCCCAACGCCATCTCATCGTTGGCGGCAAAGATCGCAACAATATCCGGGTGGGCCTGTAACAAATTCTCCGCCACGGTGTAGGCGCGGGCCCGCTCCCAGTTGGCGGTCTGGCTCGAGACCACACGGATCCCCGGATAACTCTCGATACCCGCCAGGAATCCAAGGCGCCTTTGGTCCGCGGTCTCGTGTCCGGAGATGCCCTCAATGATGGCCACCTCACCCTGACCACCGAGTTTGGCCGCGAGAGCCCGTCCCGCCACGGCGCCGCCCTCGAAGTTGTCCGAACCGATGTAGGTCAACACACGGGCGCCAATGGATTCGGCTGCGGCCTGATCGATTCGGGTATCGAGGAGGAACACCGGAATGCTGGCTTCGTTGGCCTTGCGGATTGCCGGCACAAGCTCCTTGGATCCGGAGGGCGCCAGCAGGATGGCATCGACCTTCTGTTGAATCAGATTCTCGATGATCTGATACTGACGCTCAACGTCGGTCTCACGTTCGGCTGCGAGCGAGATCAGCCGAACCCCCTGAGACTCGGCCTGACGCTGGGCGGCCTGCTCCATGTCCGCCCAGAACGGTGAGTTGAGAGCCTTGGGCACGAATGCGATCGTCAAGGTCCCGGTCTGGGCCGACGACTCCGACGTGAGCCGGAAGCCGACGGCTGCGGCAATCGCCACGACCGCACACAGCCCCGCATAGACGATCTTGCGGTAGCGCTTGAAACCCACTACCGGTTTTGCTTCCGCTTTTCGATGCCGAGCGCGATCGAGTACCAC
>JAUXDC010000174.1 GCA_030618605.1 Holophagae bacterium
CACGCCGGCCCCGATTATGACCTCGACCTCGGCGTAGCCCCAGCCCACGTCGGGCGCGCCGGCGAGGTCAGCGAAGGGCGCCAGCTCCTGCCGAGCTTCACCGTTCTGGAGCAACAGCAAGCTTGAAGTGTAGAGCTCCGCGCCGTCGTTGTCGTACAGTGAGTATCTGACCATAGCCAGTCGGGTGCCGGCGTTGGCAATGCTCAAGTTCGTACGGTAGCTGCCCGATTGCTGGCGCAGCCCGACTAACCACGCGGTTTCCCCCGCCCACAGACCGTCGTCCATGACCCGGAACGCACACGCGTGGCCGAAACTGCCAGCGGACTCTTCGCTGAAGGTCCGGCCGGTGACTCTGAGCGGCCGGTCAGAACCTACCGCGAGCATGCCCTTGCCCTCGATCCCCATCATCGCCACCACATCCTCGAATTGCCGCTGTCCGAACGGCGAAAGATCGGCGGTGTGGTGGAGAACGTTGCCCTCAGTGTGGAGCTCGAGGGTCAGCTGGGCAGAATCGGCATTGAGGTTGGCGGCGCATACATCCGAGCGCCATTGGCTGCCGAACGAGCCGGCGCCATGCGCGACAAGCTCGGTCCAATAGGTGGAGAGATCCGGCTGGTACGAATCGACCGCCTTGTGGCCGCTTGCGACGTTGTTGGCCGAGCCGCCAAACAGATGGATCACTCCGTTGACCACCGCCGCGGAAATACTCCAACGCGGCAAGGGCATGCGTCCGATTCGCTGCCATGTCTGCAGAACCGAGTCGTATACCTCGACGTCCGCAACCACCCGCAGCCCGGCATCGTCGTAGGCGAGGCCGCCGAACGCGTAGATCCGGCCATTCACAACGGCCGTGCCAAGGCCCTCGCGGGGAACGGACATGGCGGTGCCCTCCCGCCAACTGTCGGCTGCAGGATCGTACATATGGAGGGCGCCGGTGACCGTCAAGCTCTCATCGCCCGCGCTGGTCGTCGAAATCACCTTGCCGCCGACGGCATAGAGTATGTCGTCAATGACGACCGCTCCGACGGCAGCCCGCGGTGTCAGCATTGCGGCGCCGTTCGACCAACTGTCTCCGTCCGGATCGTAGATCCAGGTGTTCGTGTAGTAGCTGTGGACCGTGCCAAGGGGGTTTCCTGTGGCTCCACCGATGACGTAGATGCGCCCATCGATTGTTGCCGCCGCCGGACCCCACAGCCCTTCCGGCATCGAGCTGCGCGGTTCCCAGCTGTCGGTCGCAGGGTCGTAAGCCTCGACTGCCGTGCTCGCCGTGCCGCTGCTGTCGGTCAGGCCGCCGAATACGTAAACCATGCCGTCGACGACCGCGGCCGCCGCAAAGGAACGAGGCGTTGGCATCGGCGCCCTGGAGCTCCAGTTCCGGCCGACCGGGTCATAAGCCTCGACCGTGTCCACCACCGTGACATTGGGTGTGCCACCGATGACGTAGACGATGTCGCCAACC
Organism: Holophagae bacterium; assembly: GCA_030618605.1. Taxonomy (GTDB): domain Bacteria; phylum Acidobacteriota; class Thermoanaerobaculia; order Thermoanaerobaculales; family Sulfomarinibacteraceae; genus DAOWGJ01. Next base: position 1,460 of record JAUXDC010000174.1, read on the forward strand.
GTAGCGGCCACAGTCCCGTACCGTAGGCTCGAGAAATCCGAACCCAGTTGCCACGTCCCGGAATGTGTCGTCCCCGCCGCCGCAATGACCAGCATCGCAGCTATGACGGCCGGAATAGTTCGAGCACCCAACACTGACCCTCGTAGAGATTTCACCGCCCTCTCCTTTCGTTGTGCCACACACACGGCAACTGACAATGTACGAAGTGCAATTTGTACTTTCATTTTTCCACCTCTTATTGTGCTGTCGTGCCGAAGCACGACGGCTGTTGAAGGGTAGTGATTTCCTTTTCCTCGTTCAAGCCATCCTACCAGTGTCGAGGACCGATTCGGAGCAAATGACCACGATGACGGACCTTCACGGGGCGGTCCCCGACCACAAGTCGGTGTCGCCCGATTCGAAGCAATCGATAAAAATCGCGTTGGCATCTCGTACGAGCACCCGAACGTCGTCGATTCCCTCACAGCCCTCGCTGCTAGTCACGGTCACTGAGTAGGAGGTGGTCACACCGGGCGAGACCTCGATGGTTCGGGTGGTTTCTCCCGTGCTCCAGATATAGCTTGCGTAGCCTGGGCCCGCATCCAAGGTTGCCGAATCCCCAGGATCGATGAAGCATGGGCCGATGATGTTGGGTTCCGGTAATGGATTGACGGTTACGGTGTGGTCAGGGGAGGTCCCGGGGCAGCCCTCTGCGTTCGTGACTGTGACGGTGTAGGCGGTAGTCTGGGCTGTCTCTTGCTCATAGACCTCGGCATCTTTACCGTGCTTGGACCGGAGGCCTTCGGCGTTGATGACGAAGGTAGCCTGTTCGCCGGCAATCCTTGAGAAGAAGACCCTGTGGTCCTCGTCCTGGGTGTGGATGTCGATTGAGCACAGGTCGTCGGAGAAGGTGGTGACCAGGTCGGCGCAGCACACGGGGCAGGCAAAGGACCACCGGTCTCCCCAGGTGACCTTGACACCCGGTGGAACGAAGATCTCGTACTTACCCGGCTCCGGATGGAGACCGACCAGCCAGACCCGGTCCTCGTACCGGGCCACCAGGATGATGGCGTCCTGAGGATTGAGCATCGCTGAGCAGTGGGGACACGAATACGTCCATTTCATCGCCGAGCCCTCCAATCTGATGTTGCTACCTTGAATATGGGTCCTGGAGAGAGTTTTTGCCAGTTCGGTGCTGCATGATAGTATGAATTAGAGGTGAAAATATTATGCCGGCCGTCAAAATCGCAACCAGCGTACCTGCCGAGCAGTTTCGGAATCTCGAGGCTGTTCGAAAACGACTGGGTCTCAAGAGAAGTTCCGTAATACAGGAGGCATTGGCACTTTGGCTCTCGGGACGGGAGTCGGCCGAAGGTGTGCAGAGCTATCTCAGGGGCTATATGACACATCCAGAAGACGCAGGGGAAGCAACCGGCTTTGTCGAGGCATGGGCAGACGGTATGGAAGCTGAGGACTGGTGATGAAGCGTGGGGAGATTTATTGGGTTGATTTTCCCTCGCCGGTGGGACGGCGACCGGCCGTTCTGGTCTCGCGTGAGGAAAGCTACTCCGTTCGGTCTCGATGCATCGTGGTTCCACTGACCAGGACGGTGCGCGGTATCCCGACGGAGGTTCGGTTGGGGCCGGCCGATGGGCTCTCGAAGGCCGGGGTCGCCAGTGCGGATGAGATCGTGACGATTCCCAGAACTCTTCTCAGAGGGATGATAACCACTCTCCCCAGTTCTCGTATCGCCGAACTCGATCGCGCCCTGGCATTTGCTCTCGGGCTCGAGTCAGGGTGATTGAGTAGGGTGGGCCTCGGCCACCATCCCCCAATCCGACGTCCCAATTTGGTGGGGCAAGGCCCACCGTGCGGGACTACCGTCACTCGCTGGAGAGCCTCAAATCAACCCGATTGCCCGGACCTTCCCAGACGCTGATCTCCATCAATGTTCCCCCGAGGCCTTCGATGGGCGTCCCGAGGTGGTCGGCAATAAAGAGGGCGACACTTTCTGCTGTCGGTGAGGGTTGAGCGATCGCAGGGTGAGTATTGAGGTCGGTGCCGTCGAGAGGCGCCACGGTTTGAATCAGCGCCCGGTGTACGGCGTGGAAATCCAACCCGTAGTTGTCGTCGTTGAGTGAGTCGGCGCCGACCTTGATCGCCACCTGCCACCGGTGGTTGTGAGGAGCCTCGGGCTCGCCCAGATAGCTGGTCAGGGCGTGGATTGCCTCGAACTCGGCTTCGGAGTGGTAGACCCAGCGGCTCATGAGGCCTTGACCCGTGATCCGTGGGGTTTGCGAGGTCTCAGCACCAGGGCCTCCCGTACCACTCTCAGTCTCCTTTGCTCTTCTTCGGGCACCTCGAGGTCGGCAAAGATCTTCCGAAGTGAGGCCGTCGGCCCGTCGTCTTCGCGGATGTTGACCTCCAGCCGGATAGAACCGTCCGGAGTCTTCTCCCACTTGGAGATGCCGGCCTGGAGTTTCTCGTCAAGTGCCGAGTTGTCGGTCGGCCAATTTCGATCGGGCGAGGGAGCAATCTGATATCTGGCACGGGACAAGAGTTTGCCCATCGACGGTGCGCCGGGGATCAGCTCATCAAACTGCTGAATCTGGAGTCCTTCGGGCAGGATCGCGTTGATTTTAGAAATGTGGGTCTTTCGGATGGGTGCGGTGCAGTCGATATCGAAGACCTCGGCCAGGGCTTCGTGACCCAGGCTGAGGGCGGGTCCCATCGAAACCTTGATGTGAGGATTGAAGCCCTCGGTGTAGCGAACCGGGACCGCGGCCCCGCGGAGTGATCTTTCGATGGCGTCCATCGTCTGGCGGTGAGAGAGAAAACGGGAGGCGCCGGTCTTGGAGAAGATAAATCGGACCTTGCGGTGGACGGGGCTCTGACTTCTCATCATTCGGGGTTGGGGGGCCTTTGGCAGGGCCTTGGTGGCGGTTTCCGCCTGGGTCGTTGGTGTTTGCTTGGGTGAGCCCAGGGTTGGCAGGGCCAGTTTGATGTCTTCTCCGTTGCCGGGAATGCCGCATTGCACGCAGTCGCCCCACTTGCAGTCGGCGGTCGCCCTCTCTCTGAGTGCCCGCCGCCACTCGGCCTTCAAGAAGCCCTTTCGAATTCCGGGATCGATGATGTCCCACGGGAGGGGCTCGGAGAGATCACGTTCCCGCAGTTCGTGGTCGAGATCGATGCCGTGATCGGCCATCGCCCCGGCCCATGCCTCCGGTCTCGTCAACTCACCCCAACCGTCGAACAGGGCGCCCAGTTCCCAGGCCCGGTGAATCACAGCGCCCAGGCGGCGGCTGCCCCGGGCCAGCATCGCCTCGTGGGCGGATTCTTCGGGTGAGTTCCAGCTCAGTTTGGCGCCGCGGATTGTCCTGAATCCGTCCTTGAGCCGGTAGATTCGGCGCATCAGTTCCTGCGGGTCTACAAATGGCTGCCACTGGAAGGGGGTACACGGTTTGGGTACAAAGCACCCGACGGAGACCTTGATCTGAACCGACCGTCCCCGGGCCTTCCGGCCCCTCTCAACCAGCTCAGCGGCCAGCGTGACCAGCTCGTCCAGATCCTCGTCGGTCTCGGTGGGCAGGCCGATCATCGCGTAGACCTTGATCAAATTCCAGCCCTTGGAAAAGGCCGCCTCTGCTGCCTTCAGCATCTCTTCGTTGGTGAAAGTCTTGTTGATGACCCGGCGCAGGCGGTCCGAGCCGGTTTCCGGCGCAAAGGTGAAGCCGGATTTCCGGACCTTGGATACCGCGTCGGCCAAATCAACCGAAAAGGCGTCCGCGCGCAAGCTGGGCAAGGCGACCGAAACGCGATTGTCGGCCAGTCGTTCGGCCAGGTCGGTGACCAGTGGTCCCACCTGGGAATAGTCCGCGGACGACAGGGAGAGCAACCCGACCTCTTCAAATCCGGTCTCGGCGACCTGACGTTCGATGCGGTCGACCACGACGGCGGGGTCGTGCTCGCGGACCGGGCGGTACCAGTAGCCCGCCTGACAGAAGCGACAGCTCTGGGTGCAGCCGCGCATGATTTCCAGCCCGATTCGATCCTGGACGACCTCGGCAAAGGGAACGATCGTCGTATCCGGCAAATCCGCAGGGTTCAATTCGTCAACCCAGATCCGCTTGACGGGGAATGCGGCGTCGGGGGACAGGCTTTCCCATCGGGCATCTTCAGGCGATGTGCCCTCGGTCCAACTGTAGAGTGCCGGCACATAGACGCCGGGCAGGGCTGCGAGACCCTGAAGGATTTCGGCTCGCGGCCGACCGTCGGCCTTGGCGTCGCGTATCAGGTCTAGGATCGGGTCGAGGCCCGCCTCCCCGTCACCGATAAGGAGTGCGTCGAAGAAATCTGCGACCGGCTCCGGATTGGCCGTGCAGGGGCCTCCGCCGAGAATGATCGGGTCGTCGTCGACTCGGTCTTTGGCCCACTGCGGGATGCCGGCAAGGTCCAGGATGTGGGGGATGTTGATGTAGTTGAGCTCCGTCTGGAGGGTGATGCCGACGATGTCGAATTCTGTTATCGGCCGGTAGGATTCCAGGCTGTAGAGCGGGATCAAGGCGCCGCGCATCGCTTCGGCCATGTCCGGCCAGGGGGCGAAACACCGTTCGGCTAGGGTGTCCGGCCGGCGGTTGGCAATGTGATAGAGAATGCGTGTGCCCTGGTGGGACATCCCGATTTCGTAGGCGTCCGGGAACGCCAACGCCAGTCGCACCTGCGTCTCGTCCCAGTCTTTGCGCACGAGATTGCGTTCAATACCCAGGTAGCGCGTTGGTTTCTGGACTCCCGGGAGAATGTCGTCAAGCGCAGACCGGATGGCCTGCGGGCATTTTAAAATTGTCATGGGCACCTCCGCCCGGCGGGATTGTATAGGAGCCAGGAGCGTGTACCGCATTGGCCCCCTGAGGAGATTGGTTGATTCAAGACCGTCAAAATGGGCCAATCCGGCCCCGCTCCTGGCAAATCGCGCTTCGCGCGGGGGAGGGTGAGAAAATATTTTCGAAAGAAGGCGAGAAAAAGCCGCTCCCGAGCGGGCTCCGGGATTGGAATTGACAGTTTTCCTCGGGCATGTATCCAGCATCAGTCAATCCCTTCGAAGGGATTCGATGTCGTCAATTTCAAGATGTTCAGTGAAGTCCTTGGACTCGTGGAGGGTTTGGGGCTTGCGCGGGCCGAAGGTGACCATCGTTGGCTGTTCAATTGCCTTCTGCCTTCGCAGTCGCCTACCAACCAACGGCGCGAACTCTGACATCAATACCGCGCCGAAGATCAGTGCAGCGCCGAGAACCTGGCTGGGACCCAGTCGTTCTCCCGCCAAGAGAAAACCAAAGAAACCAGCAAAGACCGGTTCCAGGGTCAGTACAACCGCTGTTCTCACGGTCGAGAGGACACGTTGCGCGTTTGTCTGAATCGTGTAGGCGAGTGCCGAGGCCACAAGACCGGTCAGTCCCAGGGCAAACCAGACCTCTTTCGGGGGCGCAACTATTTCTTCGGTCAACGGCCACAGGACAACGAAGATCACTCCTAACCCGATCATCTGGGCGGTGGCCAAGGCGCCTGGTTCGTGACGGCTCGAATGGTGGGAGAGGACGGCGATGTGTGTCCCGAACGCAAGGGCACACCCGAAGACCATCACCTCGCCGAGGGCCAGTTGCGTCGGCAGGCGGCCGGTCAGCAGGGTCATGCCGATCAGGCTGAGACCGACGGCCACCCATGCCGAGGGGTGGAGTCTGGCGCCGTAGATCAACCGGTCGATGATCGGGGCCAGGACGACGAAGAGCCCGGTGATCAGCCCGGCGTTGGTTGCGGTCGTAGTTTTGAGGGCCCAGGTCTGCAGCAGGTAGCCGACGGCGAGGATCAATCCGATTGCTGCTCCTGCGCAGAGGGTTCGGCGGGTCATGTGCCGGCCCCATACTGCAGCGGTTGCGGCCCCGGCGATCAGGAACCGGATGGCAAGAAAACCCATCACGCCGTACACTGCCACCGCTGACCCGACGACGACGAAGGTCCAACCCCACACCGCAGTGACGCCGATCAAAAGCAGAGTGGCCAGCCAGGGCTTCATAAGGCGGCAGTGTAGAGGAGAAAACGATGAATTTTTCAGAATTTAAGGAAACCAAAATCGACGGCCGATCCCTGTTCGAGGGTCGTATCCTGACGCTCGAGGTCGATCGTGTTCGTTTGCCCGACGGTGGTGAGAGCGTACGTGAGGTGATCAGGCATCCCGGGGCCGCGGTGATGTTACCGGTCACCGACTCAGGAGCGGTGCTTTTTGTACGCCAGTTTCGCTATGCGACAGGTGAGCTTCTCCTGGAGCTTCCGGCCGGAAAGCTGGACCTGGGGGAGGACCCAGCGGCCTGTGCTTCGAGGGAAACCGCGGAAGAGACCGGGTTCCGGCCCCAGACTGTCGAGAAGATGGGGGAGTTCTATACCGCTCCGGGTTTCTGTGACGAGTTGATCCGCGCTTTTCTGGTGACGGACCTCGTGCCGGCGCCGGAGGCCGAGGCGGATGCCGACGAACTGGTCGAGGTTGTGACTTTGGCAGTTGATGAATATAACGAGATGGTCTCCCGGGGTGAAATTCGAGATGCCAAAACCCTG
>JAUXDC010000098.1 GCA_030618605.1 Holophagae bacterium
CGGGTGGACACGGGGGTCCACCCCTACAAATTTCCGGGATTGGTCCCAGGTGGGTTCAGCCTCCCGGCCTCGAAGGGCGCATGCAATTCGTTCGACGAATTGCCTATAGCCGATCCGCTCGGGTCGAGATCGGCCCTCGATAGTTGTACTCCAGGCGCATCTGGGCAACTTCTGGGCCGAAGCCCTTGTAGGTCTCCTTGACCCGGGTCAGCGCATTGGATCGCCAGTCAACGTAGGGATTATCGATCTGGACCGGGTCGAGGCAACCGGCCAGGGCGACCTTCGACGTGGCGCAGAACCGGCTCATCAGGGTCTTGGCCAAATGGCGATCTCCATTTTGCAACTCATCGACTAAAACGATCGAGCGCTCGATGTCCAGCCCGCGCAACATCGAGGTCGACAGCATTGTCAGCCGGTCCGTCGCCTGGAGATCACTCAAGAAATCGTGTTCGTTGAGAAAACCGATCGACCGCATTGCCTGGAAGAACGGCTCCAGCCACGGGCTCAATTTGCTCTCGAAATCGCCCGGCAGGAACCCCAACTCGTACTGGCTCGAAGCGTGCTCCGGGCGCAAGAGCATCAGCCCGTTGTCATAGCCGTAGTCGGGAAAGAGGGGTTCCGACTGGGGCGAGACCCGGTGCTTGGTCGGCTGCCCGACCAGCATGTAGAGAGCCGCGGCCACCAACATTCGCGTCTTGCCCGAACCCGCCGGGCCATCGACGACCACCAGTTGCACTGTGGGATCGAGCAGGAATTCCATCGCCAAGACCTGGTAGGGATCCCTCGGCGAAAAGCCGAGGATCGGCCTGGGCCGGTATACATCACGCTTGCGGTCCCAGTACTGCCCGTAGCGCAGGTCTTCCAGATGGCACTCCTGCGGATTGGCCCGGGTGACCACAACGTCGTCGCCACAGCGAAGAATAACACCGAGGTTCCATGGGACCTCACGATCTTCGAGTCCCGGGACCAGGTCGAAATCCAGCCGGCGCTCGCCGGGAACCCCGCTGGAGGCAAAGGCCTCGAGAGCTTCCTCGTCCACATCATGTTCTTCGACGCCCCTGAAGACCTGTTCGACCCGTTCCAACGTGACCTTGCCGTAGCGGAGGTTCTCGGCAGAGACATCGACTGCGTCGCACTTGAGCAGCAGATTGGAATCCTCGGAAATGACGACGACCTCGTGCAAATCAGAAAGTCCACGCGCCACCTGGTCGCCGAGGCACCGAGCCCCGGCGAGGATGATGTTGTCCCCTCTCTCTTTGTGGTAGGGAGATCTGGCCGTGACGTCAGGTTCCCAGGCCAGAAGTCCACCGTCCGGAGTGGGCTCGAAGTCTTCCGGCCCAGCCTCGCCGCTCAACAGCCGTTCAATGCCCTGATGAATCGTTCCGGAATTCCGGAATTCCAGGAGCTTGCGCATCACCTGCCGGGCTGCATGGCGGACACCCTCGGACTTGGAACGCGAGGCCTGAAGCCCGCCCAGCTCCTCGACCACCTGATGCATCAGTACGACAACGTTGCCGTCTGAGAGCAAACGATCGAGACCGTCGGGGTTTTCGATCAGGGCCGACGTATCGGGAACATAGAGGGTCCCTGACAGGGCAAAATCCGGCGTGTCCTCAGGTTCCGAACGCCGGGTCGCCGAGTCAAGAGACGATGATGAAAAACTGTTAAATTCCGGCTGAGCCTCGAATCGCATGGCACTCCTCGGTGTCTGGGTGAATCTTGGCCCGCCGTCCTGAGAGGACGACGTGACGGCGAAAGAACCACTCGGCAGGGACCGGCTCCAGGAATTCTCAACCTGGCGCCCCGGTCCTTCGTTGCGGTACTCACCACTCTAGTGTACACTGAAAGGTTCTTTTTGCAATTCGTCGGTTGCAATTCGTCGTTCAAATTGTATGAGGGAGGGGTACAGACTTCGCCTGAAGCTCCGGCCGCGCTACCCTCGGATGGTGGAACATGCGACTCCCATCCTGATACTCAACGGCGATCTTCGGTGGACCGAAGACCTGGCCCGTTTGGCCCGCGACGCACCTCTTGTTCTGGCCGCCGATGGTGGTGCCAACGCACTGGCCCGGATCGGAGTACGACCTGATGCGGTCATCGGCGATTTGGATTCCATCGATGCCCGTACCAGGAGTTGGATCGGTGAAGAGCGCATGGTCTCCCGACCTGACCAGGGTTCAACCGACTTTGAGAAGGCACTGGCCTTCGCCTTCGAAGATTCGGACATCGACCGGTTGACGGTCCTGGGCGCGTTGGGCGACCGTCTGGATCACACCATCGGCAATCTCGGAGTCCTGGCCCGCGAGGCTCGCGGTCCTGGGCTGATATTTCTGTCCGACCAGGAGCAGGTTCTTGCGACCGCCCTCGAGGTCAGTCTCGAATCCAGCCCCGACGAAACCTGGTCTTTCTGGACCTTCGATCCCGGTGTTCGGGTCACAATCGAGGGCGTCCGGTGGCCCGTCGAAAATGCATTTCTGACCGTCGGAGGCTACCCCTCGATCTCGAACGAGGCGACGGGCACTCGAGTCCGGGTCGTGCCCACGAGCGGCACAGTCATCGTGTGCCGTCTCTTGAGCTGAAAACTGATAGCTGAAAGCTACTACGGCAACGTCCCGACGTAGCCCTTCCTGACCGTTACCTCGTAGCCCTCGACCGTAACCTCGACCGGCCGCCATTTGCGTGTGCCGATCCCTGAGGTTTCGAAGGTCAGGATGTAGCGCGTCGAGAGCTCCTCGAGCAGGGCCCGGGTCACTTCGGGCATCTGGTCGAGTCGAGGGATACGCCTGTAGTAGCCACCCGACCCCTGGGCAATGATTTTGAGGATCTCCTCGTACGACAGACGGTCCTCGCCTTCGACCGGCGGAGGCGGTTCGACACCCAGAACGTAAATCGGCGTGTGAAGGGCTTCGGCCAATTTTCCTGCTTCTTCTGCGGACATCTTCGAAGCGTTGTCGACCCCATCGGTCACAAGTATTGCGGCCCGTCTGGGATGCCGGGCGTTTTCCATCACGTCGGGAACCCTCTGAATCATGTCGTAGAGCGCCGTCGTGCTCCAGGGCTTGATGGTCTCCAAAACCCTCGGCAACAGGTACCAACTCATCCCAAAGGGGAAACGCTCAAGAACCCGGTCGTCACCAAAAGTCCACAGTGCCAGACGATCCTCGGCCCTTCGCTCGGAGAGAAAGGCCTTTGCCAGATTCTGGCCGGCACGAAGTTTCCGGCCGGTCATCGACCCCGAAGAATCCAGGATAAATCCCAGTGCCAGCGGCAAATCGGCCTCACGGCTGAGGTCCCGAATCGGCACCGACAGGCCGTCAACCTTGAGTCTGAAGTCACTCTTGGAGACCTTCGATACGACCTTGCCCCCGCTGGTACGGACGGTCACCGGCAACACAACGGCCTCGACGTCCACGTTGCCACGATATTGTTGTGCTTCGAGGAGACAACAGCACCCGGCAACCACTATGGCCAGGGTCACCCCGATGGTCCTCGTCATGACGACACCTGGCCGTGGGCCATGTGCCCCAAGACTTCACGGACATCATCACCACTCGCATCCCGGTAGCGGTCGGCAAATGCAGGCACCGGACCGACCTGCTCGTCGAGATCAATACGCTGAACACGGTGTAATGGTATGAAAAAGGTTGCAGGCGCCAGGAGTCGCTCTCTCCCACCGGCTTCCTGCCGAAGCCAGTCCTCGACGGCGCCCAGATCCATGCCCCTCAGTGCAACGCCGACCCCATCGAGGCGTTGGAGCAGACCCCAGAGCTTCTCCCTGGGATCCCGGCAGTGCACTATAACGACGTTTCCAACTTCCAATTCACTCATGGGGCAAGTCTAACCCGGCGCACCCGGCTTCGCCGGTTGCGACAATTCAAAAACTCCTCCCATGCGCGATGCGCCCTTAGCGCTGGGAGCGTGGGCCGAATTGGCTCAGGTCCACCAGAAACCAACGGCAACGCTTAATAGCCAATTCGGGACGCGCTGCTAGCGCTCCGAGAGCTCCAACAAAACACCACCGGAGGACTTCGGATGCACGAAGCAAATCCGGCAACCGTGAGCACCGGACTGGGGTTCTTCGGAGAGCAGTCGGAACCCCTTGGCCTTGAGGTCGGCCATCGCGGCCTCAATATCGTCGACCCGGAGGCAGATATGATGGAGCCCCGGCCCTCGTCGTTCGATGTGTTTGGCAATCGGCGAGTCGGGTCCAGTCGGCTCGAGCAGTTCCAGTTGACCATCCCCTACCGGCAGGAAGGCAACCTTGACGCCTTGCTCAGGCACCTCGTCAGTGCCTGTGACCGTCAGTCCCAGAGCCTCGTAAAAGGGAGTCACCTCCGCCAGGCTGGTGACGGCAATTCCAATGTGGTCGAGCACCGGCTTGTCCATGATCAGCTCTTGGCAGCGTCTTTCGAGACACCGAACGGGGCCATTCGCCGCAGCAGTTCTCGAGCGATCACCAGGCGTTGGACCTCAGAGGTCCCTTCACCGATGGTGCAGAGCTTGGAATCCCGCCATGCCCTCTCCACGGGATAGTCCTTCGTATAACCGTAGCCACCGTGAATCTGGATCGCTTCCTCGGCCGTCCTGACCGCCACCTCGGAGGCGTAGACCTTGGCCATCGCCGACTCCAGGGTCGAATTCTCGCCTCGATCTTTCGTGACCGCTGCCTTCATGACCAACAGACGAGCGGCCTCAACCTCGGTCGCCATGTTGGCCAGCTTGTGCTGAATCGCCTGGAACGAGGAGATTTTGCGGCCGAACTGTTCACGGACCGTGGAGTACTCCAGGGCCGCATCCAGGGCGCCCCTGGCTATGCCCAGGGCCAACGCGGCAATCGAGATACGGCCTCCGTCGAGGATCTTCATCGCCTGCACAAAACCGTCACCCTCTTCGCCAAGCAGGTAGTCCGCAGGGATCCGGCAGTTTTCGAACACCAGAGAGGAGGTATCCGAACATCGCATGCCCAGCTTGTTCTCTTTCTTGCCCGGTCCCACACCCGGCCTGTCGAAGGGGATGAAGAAAGCGGAGATGCCATGATGGTCATCCTCACGAGAGGTCCTGGCCACCGCCACCACGCAGTCACCGACCGTTGCGTGCGTAATAAAGGTCTTCGAACCATTGAGGACCCACTCGTTGCCGTCCCGAACCGCCGTCGTCCGAGTCCCTCCGGCATCGGAGCCCGCCTCGGGCTCGGTCAGGGCCCAGGCGCCGATCCACTGACCCGAGGCCAACTTCGGTACGAACTCGCGCTTCAGCGCTTCAGAACCGAACTGGTAGAGATGGTTGGTACACAGGGAGTTGTGGGCCGCAACGCCCAGGCCGACTCCACCGTCAGCGGCACTGATCTCTTCGAGAATCACCGCGTACTCGACGTAGCCCAACCCAGCGCCGCCGTACTCTTCCGGAATGACCACACCGAGCAGGCCCAGTTCACCCAGTTGCGTGAAGAGCTCTTTGGGGAAGTGCTGGCGTTCGTCCCAGTCGATGCCGTTGGGCGCAATTTCCGAACGAGCCAGGTCCCGCACCATGTCTCGGATTGAAAGCTGATCCTGATTGAGTTCAAAGTCCATGAGTCCTCCTCGCACAATGACAAGTCATTGTAGCGAAGCCTTGAGGAATTCCCAGGGGGTTAGGTCGGGCGTGGACCTCGGACTGATCCCCTTCTGATCTGCCTTCTGATCCACATGGCACGATGCGGGGCAGGAGCCCCGCGCTCCCACCCACAGTCCTAACGACTCCACTTTTCTTCTCTTTGTGCCTACTCTCTTGTTTTTTCAACCAACCCACCGGCGCGAAGCGCCCCTCGCGATGAGCGTGGCCGGATTGGCCGCACCGCCATCATCAAACTACCTCGTGACCCTCAGAGGCCAATACGGACCGCGCTCATCGCGCCTGCCACACCCTCAACTCAATGCCCGAGTAGTAGTGCTTCAGGATGCGGTCGAAGGTCATACCCGAACGAGCCAGCCCGTAAGCACCGTTCTGGCACATCCCGACACCATGCCCCCATCCACGCCCCAGAAAGCGGGCGACCTTGACACCGTCAGGCCGAGTGACAACGTTGACTATGAACAACGTCTCGGGCAGGTCGAGTGCCCTGCGAACGCTGAATCCGGTCCACTCCTTGCGCTGCCCCGAACGACCGATGGCCGCCAGGCCGACCACCCGGCCGAAGTCGGTGCGCCGCGTGATCTCCAAACGCTCAAGATCGGGGATGCCCAGCCGATCGGCCAACTCGGTCCAGGGTTTCTCCCGGATCCACTCCCGCCATGCGGAACGCCGGTCAGCCTCGCCGGCGCCTCCGGAACGACGAATCATAAGGGCCACCACCCGATCACCCCGACGCAAACGCTCCAACTCGGTGCCGGGCCGCACCGCCGTCTCGGCAAGCTCCCGATAGCCCTCGCGCCAGCGTTCCCACAGGGGCAGGGTCGCCGGAAGGGACTCCGAGGCCTTGGCCCGTCGCGGGAAGATTCCGACGCCGCCGGGACGCGGGACAGCCTCGCCCCGATCTCGGGAAATGGCGCCCCCCATCTCGAGGCATGCCAGGGCCGCAGCCGCCGGCCACGGTCCCGCCAATCCATCGATCGGAGGGTCCAGGGGTTTCTTATAAAGATCGGCAAGAAACAGCAGGTCCTCAACCGCCATCGACTCCGGACTCAAGACCTCGGCTGCACGACTCAATCCCGAGACCTCCAGCAGCTTCTTCGAGAATGCCTCAATATCAGCCACGTCGCCCGAGGCAACCCGATGTCCCATCATCTGACCAACCGCCCGGAGGATGGCCTCGGGGGAGGCATCGGCGTCCAGAGCCAACACCTTGTGAGCGACCCCGGCCCCAAAAGCCGTCGCCGAACGCCAGCTGCTCCCCTCTTGCGCGCGGCCTTCGGCACGCACGAGATCCTCACCAACCAGAATGAGTTCCCGCTCCCACGAACACGGCACACCCTGGAGATAGGGCTGAGCCCGGCCCGAGAAAAGCTCCGAGGCGTCCTCGGTGTGACCACCACAGGTCGAGGAGTACATCGCATCGATCGGCTCACCCTCGTAGACCGCAATCAGACCGATGGTCTCGTCGATCGCCCGATTTGTCAGCCGATGTTCGATACCGGCGCCGTGATAGACCTGACACGCGGGGGTGTCGCAGATGTCGTAACCCTCGTCATCGTGATCCCCGAGATGGGCCACCGCATAGGTCCGCGCCGCCACCGTCTGGGCCTTGAGCGCTTCCAGTTCGGGGAAAGCCGACGGTCCCATCTCACCGGGCACCACCCCTCGCAGGTAGCGTTCGAGGTTGAGTTCGTTGATCACGAGCACCTTGTCGGCAACTGACGGTCGGACTCGAAAACGCCCCCGGTAGCGACTGTGTCCCACCGCCGCCGAATAGACTCCGGCAGGTTCAAGAAGGATTTCCTCTTCAGAAACGACTGCGCCTCCCTGGCCCTCGACCCGGACCTTCCCTCCGCCGGAAACTGCAAACGCATCGAGGAAACCGGCCTGGGCCAGGGCGGACTTCGGACTCAACGGTTGGGCCGAGACCCACCGCATCCGGACCCGATTGAGACCACCAACCTCCGAGAGCCTCTCAATATCAATGCTCTCCCCAAAGACCTGATGGAGCTTCGCATCGGCTTGATCGGCCGCCTCGTCGCTTCCAAAGGCGCCGATTTGGTACCAGCTCTGCCCCGAGGTACTCGAGATGGTCAGCGGACCCCACAACCATTGGGACTGTTGATCGGCACTCACCCGCCATGCCCGGCCCGGCTCGGGCAACGTCACCGGCTTCGAGGTCTTTTCCAGCATGACCCGAATCAACGGTTCTTCGAGATCGTCGGTAGGCGCCATCGCCGCCGGCGGAACCGTCGGAACGGCAGTCGGGGAAGGCTGCGGGGTCGGCTGGGGTATCGGCGTCGCGGTCACCACCGGAGTCGGCGTGGGCCGTGGCGCCTGGGCGGGAGGCCTTGAAGTCGTCGTCGCACAGCCTCCCAGACCAAGGAACAAAATCACAAACAGGAAACTGGAAACTGGACCTCGGTCGCCAACAGGGTCGATAAGAAAACGGCCCTCCCAACCAGACGTCATCCCCATCGATCTTGGGCGTTGAATTGTCTTTCTTGGACGCTTTCGCCCCAACATCCTGGAGCGTCCCTGCTTCCTGCTCCCTGCTCCCTCACGGCGTCCGCCGTTCGCTGTGATCAGCCAGGCGCTGTTTGCGATAATCCGACCCTCGCAATTCGATACGCCGGCACATCTCGTACAAACGCGACCGGATTCGAGCCGAGACGCGGTCGGTCAAAGTCTCTTGCCCACCGCCGCCGAAGTCCGAATAGTTGGTCGTGAAAATCGTTTTCCGGCCCTCGACATAGCGAGAGTTGACCAGGTAGTAGAGGAGATCCATCACCCAGGGCGTAACCTTGCCGGCCCCCAACTCATCGAGGACCAGGAGGTCGGCCGTAATCAAGGGCCGCATCAACTCCCGTTGTGCCCCCGGAGTGTCGAAGGTCATCTGGATTTCCAAGACCAACGACGTGAAGTCCTGGAACCGGGCCTGAACCCCCTTGCCGGTGATCAACTCCTGGAGGGTCGCAACCGCCAGATGGGTCTTGCCTGTACCGACCGGCCCCATCAGCAGCAGGCCCTTGTCGCCCTCCGGCCACAGATCGACGAACTCCTGAATCCCGCGCAACGCCCGGGCCAGAGTCGGGTCGTCAGGATTCCAAATCTGGAAACCCTCCAGGGTGCAGTGCCGGTATCTCCCCGGGACCCCTGCCTTTTCCAGCAACCGCTCCCGCCGGTGGCCCTCGGCACACTCGCACCGCCGTACGAACTCCCGGCCCTTGGTTTCCATCAGTTCCCATCCGGTGTCATTGCACCGTGAACACGCGGGTTCAAACACTTTGTCAGCCATGGGGGAAGTATAGCGGTAACGCTGGAAAGCTGGAACGGAGAGATTAATTCTCAATTTTGAATTGGGAGGTACGGTACGCACTTCCTCTTCTCCTCAACCTTGCTACCCTCCCCCCATGCCTCGCATCCTCCACCTCCTGTCACAACGTCCCTCGTTGACCGGATCGGGTATCACGCTCGATGCCCTGGTGCGCCATGCAGCGACGGCAGGATGGGAGCAGCGGGTGCTGGTGGGTGTTCCGGCTGATGATCCCTCGCCCGAGGTCGGCGGTCTGGACGATGACCATATCCACACGCTTCGCTTTGAAACGCCGGAACTGCCGTTCCCGGTACCCGGGATGTCCGATGTAATGCCTTATCGCTCGACCCGGTGGTCGGACATGAGGGCTGAAGATCTCAAGAAATACCGCTGCGCATGGACCCGTCGACTCCGTAGTCTTTTGGACAATTTCGAGCCCGACCTCATCCATGCCCACCACCTGTGGATCCTGGGCTCAATGGTCAAAGACCTCAGCCCCAACACGCCGGTCATTTCTCACTGCCACGCCACCGGCCTCCGCCAGATGAGGCTCTGCCCCCACTTGGCGAAAGGCGTTCGGGAGGGATGCCTGCGAAACGAGGCCTTCGCCGTACTTCACTCGGACCACGCCCACCAGCTGCAGCGAGACCTCAAAATTCCCGAAGGACGAATCCATGTAGTTGGGGCCGGCTACCGGGAGGATCTCTTCAACCGGCGAAGCCGACCCGACCGGCCTGCGTCCCGGCTGCTCTACACCGGTAAGTTCGCAAAGGCCAAGGGCCTGCCCTGGCTTCTTGATGCGTTCGAGAAGTTGCGCCTCGATTTCCCCGGTCTCGAACTCCACGTAGCCGGAAGCGGCGCCGGACCCGAGGCCGAAACACTTCACAGTCGAATGGTAGCGATGGCGCCGGCCGTTGTCCTTCACGGCCAGCTGAACCAGGTTGATTTGGCCGCCCTGATGAGCAAATCGACGGTCTGCGTCCTGCCCTCTTTCTATGAAGGTGTCCCACTGGTCCTGGTCGAGGCACTGGCATGCGGCTGCCGTCTGGTGGCTACAGATCTGCCGGGCGTCGTCGAGACCATCGCGCCGCGGGTTCCGCCAGGTGTCATCGAGATCGTCCCAAGGCCACGATTGGATGGGCCTGATATCCCCGTCGCCGACGACCTGCCCGCCTTCACCCAAAACTTGGCGACAGCCCTCAAGCGGTCACTCACAGCTTCCCGGCCTGATTCAATTTCGCTGGAGTCCTTCACCTGGAATGCCGTCTTCGACCGCGTCGAACGATTGTGGCTGGCAGCTCTCAAACAAACGATGTGATCAGTGAGGAACAAGAACACAGTTGAACCGCCAAGACGCAAAGAACGCCAAGGAAACGCAAAGGAATAGATTGGGCGCATGGCCGCAACCAACCTGCGTTAAGATCTCCTGTTGGAGGCATACATGACCGTCATTATCTGGCACAACCCGCGGTGCTCAAAGTCAAGACAGGGCTTGGCCCTGATTGAAAAGGAAGGGATCGAGCCGACCATCGCCCGCTATCTCGAGGATCCACCCTCGGCTGGGGAAATGGACCGTGTGCTCACGCTCCTGAGTATGGAGCCTCGGAATTTAATGCGGCGCAAGGAAACAATTTACAGAGAACTGGGCCTGGACGACGAGTCTCTCAGCCGCTCTGAACTGATCACGGCGATGATCGAAAACCCGAAGCTGATTGAACGGCCGGTCGTGATCAATGGTGATCGCGCCGCCCTCGGGCGCCCGCCCGAGTCCATCCTGGAGATCTTGTAGCATGCGTCTTCCTCGTGAGTTGGACCCCGTCGAGATCCGAGTGTTGGGGAGTCTGCTGGAAAAAGAACAGACAACGCCCGACGCCTACCCCCTGACGCTCAAGGCGCTGGTGGCCGCGTGCAACCAGAAAAGCAGCCGGTCGCCGGTGATGCAACTCTCCGAGGCTGATGTGCGGGCCGCCCTGGATCGCCTCCATCAGGAGGTGCTCGTCTGGCCGGTCAGTGGCGCCCGCGCTGAGCGCTGGCGGCATGCCCTCAGACGACAATGGGCACTGGACGGACCGACCCATGCGGTGATGTGCCTCTTGCTCCTTCGCGGCCCCCAGACGACAGGGGCAATCCGAACCCGGGCCGAGCGCATGCACCATTTTGCCGACAACCACGAAGTCGAAACCACTCTGGACGGCCTGCGCCAGGGCGACGAACCCCTGACGGTCCTGCTGGGGCGCCGGCACGGCCAGAACGAGGCCCGGTGGATGCATCTGGTCGGGGGAACACCCGACGAGGCCAGCCTGGCCTCGATGGATGAAGAAACCCGAGGACCGTCTCTGGCCCAAAGAGTCACCGACCTCGAAGACCGCCTGGCCCGATTTGAAGCCACGGTCGCCTCGCTGACAGCTGATAGCTGATAGCAGAAAACTTCCCTCACAACCCCAACGCCTCGACCTCCACCATCCCGGCGTTGACTGCATCGCGAGCCTGATCCAGAGCGTCATCAAGTTCTTCGTTTCCGGCGATGGAGGGATGGAGCCTCAGATCGACGACACCCGAACCCAGGTCGAAGGCATAGACCTTCCCTGTGAAAGTATCGTCAACAACGTCAGCGACAATTCGTCGAACGGCCTCGGGCACATCGGCGATGATCGCCGCGATGACCGGATTGTTGGAGGAAACCTGTCGCGGTTGTCCGACCGTCACCAGACGTACACCGGAAGCCTCGGCGACCGCCAATACTCCTGGATTTGGTGAACCCGCCGACCACAGTGCAATTTTTACTCCTGCGTCGGGCAGGGTCTCAATACCTCCAGCCCCAGACGTCAACTCGACCCGACCCCAAGGATATCGGCACCTGAAACCCTGCTCAAAGCCCGCCTCAACATCGCCCGTCCCTGGCCCGCTTCCCGGGCCCACGATACCGACAGTCGATCCACCTACGACCGCTGCGACCACACCACCGAGGTAGGCTGCACCACCATAAAGAAACTCAATCCGGGCGACATTGGGCCCAATAAAATCACCTTGGTCAAACACAAAGGCCGTCCGGGGAAACCGGGGCGCCACCGCCTGAAGAGGCCGCTCGAAGCCCGAACCGACACAGAGAACGACCTCCAACTCGTGCCGCCCGGCCGCCTCAAGGGCCAACAACTTCTCCTGGGCTGTGTGGACCCGCGTCGATGAAGTCACCGCACCGAAGGTCTCCTTCAGGAGATGCTCGATCGCCGCCTCACCCTGGTCCCATTCCTGATCGGTATCGCCTGCGACAATGACATGAAGACGCAACGGCAACGGCTCTGTAGGGACCTCCGCCCGACAACCCGCCCAGGAGACCAGCACCACAACGGGCACGGCCCAACGAAACCACGGCCAAAAATCTCTCACCCTCCCATTGTAGGACTACCTACAACCGTGCGGGTGCGCTTCACCCTTCCCCCCTTCATCCTCCCCCTCTCCCCTGCTCCCCCTCCCCCCTGCTCCCTGCTCCCTGC
>JAUXDC010000348.1 GCA_030618605.1 Holophagae bacterium
GAGGGGGAGCAGGGAGAGGGGGGGAGGGGGGGATGAAGGATCAAAACCAACTCCGTATGGTGCGTGTTACGACCAAATCGAGATTTCCCCTTGACAAAAGGCCATTGGCGACCTACTGTACTATAACAGTGGTACACCGCATGAGATTGGAGGTACTCGGATGTCAGGTTTCGTCAGTGTTGACCCATCGGACCCGGTACCGATCTGGAAACAGATCGAAGACGGTGTTCGTCGTCTGGCGGTGTCGGGTTCGAGTCCTGCGGGATCGGCCGTTCCGTCGGTTCGTGAACTCGCACGGGAGTTGAGGGTCAACCCGGCGACCGTCGCCAAAGCGTACAACCGATTGGCGGAGGCTGGGGTTTTGATCGTGCGGCGAGGCGAAGGGACGTTCTTTGCCGAAAGAGCCGAGGACGATATCCGGTTGGACCGGCGGCGAATCCTATCCGAGGGGGCGAAGCGGTTTGCAGAACTTGCCGTAATGGTGCATGCGGGAAGAGCCGAAGCGGCCGGGGAGCTGGACCGGGCCTTTGGCGTGATGGAGTCGAACGAAGATGGGGGTGAGGCATGAAAACCGGAAAGTACGGCCCAGTCGCCGATGTAGAAAATCTGACGGTCAGATTCGGACTGACGACCGCTGTGGACGAGGCATCGTTCGTCGTTGAACGGGGAGAGGTCTACGCATTGCTCGGCCGGAACGGCTCCGGGAAGTCGACCACGGTCCGGTGCATTCTTGGTCAGCTGAAGCCATCAAGCGGGCAGGTTTCGATCTTCGGGTGCGACTCCTGGACCGGCCGCAGGGCGGTCAGGGAGAGGGTGGGGGTGGCGCCCGAGGTGAGCGATATTCCTCCGGAGATGACGGCGTTGCAGGTCTCCCGATTTGCTGCGCCGTTGTATGCCCGCTGGGATCATCAGGCGTTTATGGATCGCCTTGATCGGTTCGGCGTCGATCCTGGGCGGCGATTCTTGAGGTTGTCGAAAGGGCAACGGAAACAGGTGGGGCTGGCCTTGGCGCTGTCTTCGTGCCCGGATTTTGTCATCCTGGACGATCCGACCCTGGGTCTGGATGCGGTCGCCCGCAAGGCGTTGTTCGACGAGTTGATCGGCGAGTTGGCCGAGCGAGGCACGACGGTGCTGTTGACCACACACGATCTGGCGGGCATCGAAGGCGTCGCAACGCGGGTCGGCGTGATCCGCCTGGGCCAAATGGTGGTTGACGAGGACCTCGAGGTTCTCAAGGCCGGCTTCAGGAGGGTGCGTTTCCCGCGGGCGGAAGGTGGGAAATTGCCGATGGTTCAGGGGATCCTCTGCTCCAGTACCACCGGGGATACGGTGGACATCATCGTGTCCGATTTTGACCAAACTGCCGAGATGGCCTTTCGGGAGCGGGCGGGAGACAGGCTGGAGGTCTCGAGCCTCTCGCTGGAGGAGATCTTCATCGCAGTCTCCGACGGTGCCGAGGGGGGTGCAGCATGAGTGGGTTTTTCACCATCGCCAGTCGGGAGATCATTGATCGTCGTGCGGTTCTCGCTGCCGCTGGTTTTGCGGCCCTGATCCCTTTGCTCGTGCCCTTTGCGCCTGGCCTGGCCTGGTCGTCGGCCTCCGATATTCGGGGAGCGATGGCCTGGATCGTCGGGTTGGGCCTCGCTTGGATATTTGCAGTCTTCCTCGGCGCCGCCATGATCGGTAGCGATCTGGCCAGAGACCGCCTTGGTTTCTATTTCTCCAGGCCTGTCAGTGGTGGCGCAATCTGGTTCGGAAAACTGGCGGTGAGTTGGCTGCTGGTGATGGCGACTGAGGTGATCGTGATGTTGCCCGCAGCAGTGCTGGCCGATTCTGGCGTATATTTTGATTTCGTTCACGGCGAGCCGTGGTGGGCGATGGTGGGCCTGTTGGTGGGAGTGCCGCTCTTCCTCCTGGTGGTGAGCCATGCAATCGGTGTGATGTGGCGGGCGCGATCAGCCTGGTTTGCCCTGGATGCAATCGTGCTCGTGGTGCTGGCAGCGTTGTTGTGGTTCCGGCTGGCGCCGTTGGCACTGGAGGCTCCATTAGCCGTGGTGGCCATTGCAGGGTTTTTGGCCGTTTTCCTGGTGGTGGCGCTGGTCGCTGCAGGATGGGGCCAGGTCTCGCTTGGGCGGACCGATATCCAGAGGGGACACCGGGTCCTCTCAGGCATCTTGTGGGGGGTGATGGGCTTGGTCACGGCGGCTTCCATTGGGTACGGGGCCTGGGTGACTGCCGTCGACCCGGCCGACCTGGTGAGGGTCAAGGCTGTTCGGCCGGCCGAACAAGGCCCGTGGATCGAGGTCACAGGAAAAGCGGTCGGGCGGTTTGACTTCATGCCTCATTTCCTGCTCAACCGGGAGACAGGGGCATGTCTGAGGCTTTCCTCAGCTGGGTGGTGGTCAGACTCGGTTGTTTTTTCTCTCGATGGGAAACGAGTGGCGTGGCTGGATCCCATTGGATTTGATCAGCGCCAACTGGTCTTTGCCGACCTGGGCAATGAACGGCCGGCGCGCCGAGAGACCCCTTTGACATTTCAGTGGGTCAAGCGGCTGGTGCTTTCTGACCGGGGAGATCTGGTGGCTGTCTTCGAAAAAGAAACTCTGTCGATCTATGAGCTGGAGACCGGCAGGTTGGTGATTGCGACCCGATTGGACAACGAAGGATCGATTCGGATGGCCCGGTTTATCTCCGACGATCTCTTCAGGGTGATCACAGGAGCGAGCAGTCGGAGTTCGGGTCCACAACCGGTCGAGATCGTCGAGATCGATCTTGAAAGCGGATTGGTTGAAACAACTGGAAAGGTTGATCCCGATCTCGGCGGGATGGCCGATATCGATCCGAGGACCTGGCGTTTTTGGTTTGCTTATGATTTTCGAACTCATCGGTTCTGCGTGATCGAGGGAGGGTCGGGCAGGTTCCGGATGACTGTCCGGAATGGGCGGACCGGCGCTGTCGAACGGGAATTCGGTGTCCTTCCCCAAGAGGGGAATACCCTGTGGGCAGCCGACGGACGTCTGGTACGCGCCTTCGTCGAGGATGGCCAGGGATGGGTAGAAGTGTGGCAGGGTGACGGTCTCTCGAAAATACGGTGGCCGGTCGGCCCGGCCGGCCGTTTGATCCTCAGTGGAGAGTCGATGCCTGGCGAGTTTTCACTGGCGGTTCATTCGGGCAGCCTGGAATACGATCCAATGGCGCTTCGGGGCGTGTCCCTCAACATTGAGAGTGGCGTCGTGCGCCAGATCGAAGGGGCCCGGTTTCCGGCAGCAGGGTGGTGGATGGTCTATTACGGGGCGCCTTCCGATGGCCGCCTCTGGTTTGGCGAAGGCTGGACGCTGATGGAATGGGAACCGGTGACGGGGACGAGCAAACACTTGCTGGGGAAGAAGGGTGAAGAGTGAAGGGTGAAGCTTGAAGGCGACGTAGTTTCGAGGGCACGGTGAGAGGACATTCTCTCGCAAAGGCGCAGAGAGCGCAAAGAGGGGATGAAGGGGATGAAGGGGACGACGGGTTTGTAACGGGGGACGTGGTCG
>JAUXDC010000108.1 GCA_030618605.1 Holophagae bacterium
CCCCGGTCACTCATCATCAGGCTCTCCCCCTCTCCCCTTCTCCCCCTCCCCCCAAGCAGGTCACTGATGGGAGTATTGAAAGATCTCCGAGAAACCGGGGAGATGATCAAATTCCAGCATACGATCTTCGCCCTGCCCTTTGCGCTGATCGCACTGGTCAGTGCGCCGGCAGAAGGCTGGCCGCCCCTTCGAGTTTGGCTCCTGGTTCTTCTGGCGATGGTGGCGGCCAGAACGGCGGCGATGGCCTTCAACCGGCTGGTCGACCACCGCCTGGACGCCCTCAATCCCAGGACCGCCGACCGATCCCTGCCCGGGGGCCGCCTGAGCCGCAGATTTGTCTGGTTGGTCACCCTCGTCGCTTCGACGCTCTTCGTGCTTGCCGCCGGCCTCCTCAATTCTCTGTGTCTACTGTTGGCACTTCCGACCCTGGGCGTTCTGCTGGGTTATTCCCTCACCAAAAGGTTTACGGCTGCGGCCCATCTGTGGCTCGGCGCAGCACTGGGCATCGCCCCCATCGGTGCATGGATTGCGGTCTCGGGCAGGTTGGACCTGGCCCCGGTCGTGCTCGGGGTCTCCGTCATGCTGTGGGTCGCCGGCTTCGACATCATCTACTCACTCCAGGACGAGGCATTCGATCGGTCCACCGGGCTCCACTCCATTCCGGCTACTCTGGGAGCACTCAGGGCTCTCAACCTGGCCCGAATTCTTCACATCCTGTCTCTGGCTGGGTTTGCTGCCTTTGCCGTACTTTCGGGCGGCGGGACCCTCAGGTGGAGTGCGGTGGTTGCGGCAGCCGCGATGCTGGGCTGGCAACACACCCTGGTCACGCCCGATGATCTCAGCCGCGTCAACGCAGCTTTTTTCACCGCAAACGGCATCCTCGCCGTTGCGATGGGCGTGCTCTTCATCGGTGCCCGGGCTCTTGGTAGGGGCTGATAGCTGATAGCTGGTCGCACCCAGCCAAATTGGAACCTCCTTGGTTCCGACTTCGCCGGGTTGAGTTAAGATCACCTACGACCGATGCGCTCCGAGAAGATCCCCTTCCGTCACATTGCCCTCGAAGGCCCCATCGGGGTCGGCAAGACCTCGCTGGTCCAAATTCTGGCCCAGCGGTTCGAGGGTGTCATGGTCCTCGAAGACATCTCCAACCCATTCTTGCCGGCCTTTTATGAAGGGCGGCCAGGCGCCGCCTTTCAGGTTCAGGTCTACTTCCTGTTGTCGCGCTTCCAACAACAACGTGAAATCCGGCAGATGCATTTGTTTCAGAACCTGGTGCTGGCCGACTACACCTTCCCGAAAGACCGGATCTTCGCCTATCTCAACTTGGGAGACGATGACCTCCAAGTCTACGAGAAGTTGTACCCGGTACTCGAACAGGAAGTGGCCAAGCCCGATCTTGTGATCTACATGCAGGCCTCGGTCCCGGTTCTGATTGAACGCATCGCCAAGCGCGCGCGGGACTACGAAACCGCGATCGATCCCGGCTACCTCGAACGCCTGAGCGAAGCCTACTCCTACTTTTTCTTCCACTACCGGGAAACACCGCTGCTGGTGGTCAATACCGATGATATTGACTTCGTCAAGAACCCCGCCGACCTCGACGCCCTGGTGCAGCAGATCATCAGATGCCAACGAGGCACCCAAGTATACGTGCCGCTCGGATCCTCCCAGACCGAGCGTTAAACTGTTTTTGAGACCCCCCCGAGCAGGAGGCATTGATGCTGCCCCGTGAGCTGTTCCGAAAAGACCCAGAGCGTATCCGGCACATGCTGGAAGCACGCCACACCGATGCGCCCCTTGATCGTCTGCTCGAAGCGGACCGGCAATGGCGTGACCTGCTGACCACCCTGGAAGACCTGAAGGCACGAAGGAATACCGGCTCAAAAGAGATCGGTCTGCTTTTCAAGGATGGGAAACGGGACGAGGCAGAGGCGCGCAAGGCCTCCATGAGCCGCCTCGGTGACGAGATCAAGGACCTCGAAGAACGCACATCAGGCCTGGAACAGAAAGTCGAGACCCTTGAGCTGACGATTCCCAACCTTCTGGACGCCAAAGTCCCCGAGGGAAAAAACGAGGACGACAACAAGGAAATCCGCCGTTGGGGTGACCCGCGGTCATTCGATTTCTCGTGCCAGGCCCACTGGGACCTGGGCCCCGCACTGGGTATCTTGGATTTCGAGAGAGCCGCCAAGCTCGCCGGCGCACGGTTCGCCGTGCTCAGAGGCCCAGGCGCCGCCCTCGAGCGGGCACTGATCTCCTTCATGCTGGACACCCACACCAGAGAACACGGCTACACCGAGGTCCTGACGCCCTATATGGTCAACAGCACCTCCCTCCAGGGAACCGGCCAGTTGCCAAAATTTGCAGACGACCTCTTCCACATCGAGGGTCATGACCTCTACCTGATTCCTACGGCCGAAGTCCCGGTGACCAATCTCCATCGGGACGAGACCCTGGATGAGTCCACCATTCCCCTCCGCTACTGTGCCTTCACACCCTGCTTCAGGGCCGAAGCGGGCTCCCACGGACGGGATGTCCGCGGCCTGATCCGGCAACACCAGTTCCACAAGGTCGAACTGGTTCAGTTGACGACGCCCGGCACCGCCTCCGACGCACTGGAACAACTGACAGGTCACGCAGAAGTCATACTCCAACGCCTCGAACTGCCGTACCGCGTGATGACTCTGTGCTCCGGAGACGTCGGCTTCTCGGCAGCCAAGACCTACGACATCGAGGTCTGGCTTCCGGGACAAGACCGTTACCGCGAAATTTCTTCATGCTCCAGTTTCTCCGACTTCCAGGCCCGGCGAGCCCATCTCCGCTACCGCCCGGCCGAAGGCGGGAAAGCCCGTCTTCTGCACACGGTCAACGGATCCGGCCTGGCCGTCGGGCGGACGCTGGTCGCGGTGCTGGAGAACTTCCAGCAGCAGGACGGCTCGGTCGTCGTACCCGAGGTCTTGCGCCCCTACATGGGCGGATTGGACCTGATCGAACCGACCCCTGAAGCTGGAGGCCATTGAATCGGTGGCGGCGCCAGAAAGTCCGTCGATCAGTTTTTCAAATACCTTGTATATTCAGGAAAAGGAGAACATGTATGAAAGTCATGGTTTCGAGGATCAGTCGAGTAGTCGTTGTGGTAGCAATCGTTTTTGGAACGTTCGCTGGGGGCTGGGTTCAGGCTCAGCAATTGGCTCACTCACAGTTCATCCCGGTACTGGCACGTACGGCCGGGGTCGGCGGAACGCAGTGGGTCGCCGATGTGACGGTCTACAACGCTACCGATGACGAATTGATCGTGGGGATGCAATTTCTCATCGCTGACCAGGCAAACATCTACAACCCGATGTTCCCGAACAGATTCACCATTCAACCACGGGAAACGCTGATCTTCGAGGACGCGCTCCGCACCCTGCTCGGCTACGAGACCAACATCACGGGCTCGCTGTTGCTGACGGCGGACAACGCTCTGATTCCCGACAACCCGCCGAACGCGTTGATTCTTGCCACGACCCGAGTCTACAACGTGGGTGCTCCGGAGGGCACCTTCGGTCAGACGGTCCCGGCGCTGAGCATGGCCATCAATGCCGCGGATACGCCGTCGGTCGTCACCGGCGCCCGCAACGACAGCCTCTTCCGTTCCAATCTCGGTATCGTCAGCATGGCGTTGTTCGCCGAGATCACGGTGCACTACCGGGTACGCAGTACGGACGGATCGACGGTCGCCGAGGGAGCAAAAACCATCCACTCCGCGTCCATGAGCCAGTTCTCCTTTTCGAGCCTGGGCGTGCCCAAGGCCGATGGCCCGCTGACCGTGGAGCTGTGGATGGACCCCGACGACGTCTACCCAGACCCCTGTGCTACTCAGTTCCCGAATATGTTCATCGCCTACGTATCCAAGGTGGACGGCAATCCCACCGGTACCGGCGACGCCGAGTTCATCTACGCGGCACCCACCGAGCCTTATAACTGCGTAAAGTAGGCCTTGGTGCAGCATTCCCAGGCCCTTAGTGGAGGTCCTTGAGGGCCTCCAGGCCCTGCTGGGTCCACTCGGCGGCCTCGCGGCTGCCGGTCGCCTGCATTTCGCGGGCGAGCTGAACGGCGCTCTCCAGGGTGAGACGGGCCGCATCGGCATTGCCGTTGGCATCAAGGGCTTCTCCCAGCACCAGGTGGTTTGGCGCATACTCCGGCGCCAGGACCACTGCGGCCTGAGCGTGTTCGAGGCCGAATTCGGGATCACCCGGTCCGCTGGGCCAACCGGGAGCACGCAGCAGGACCAGGGCGAGCACTCGGTGCGGCCCCGCCCGGTCGAGACTCGGTGTTTCTTCGATCAGCCCTTCGAGCAAAGCCACCATGACGTCAAGTCCGTCAACGCCTGTGGAAGGCCGCTCTCGTGCCTGCTGTCCCACGGCCAATGCCAGCCGGTACCTGCACTCGGGCTCGTCGGGGTGTGCCCGCCGGCAGAGCTGAGAGATCTGCACGCCCTCGATGGCCATTTCCCTTCGGCGGTCGCCGTCGTTCTCGTGCTCGATCAGCCACGCGGTTGCTCGCGCAGCGCCGAGAAAAGACTCAAGCGGGGCTTGACGGTGACCGGCCGACTCGAGGTAAAGCTCACGGGCACGCTCGACGGCCGCAGGGTCAGGGGCCCCGGCCATCTCGATCCCGGCCTCGGCCATGAGTTCCTCGACACCGCGTTCAGAATGCGGGCGCCTGGTGTCCTCGGCCCCAATCTCGAACACTGTCGGCGGCTCGCGCAGCGCGGACACACAACCGTAGGACACCACGGCAAGGGCCAGGGAAGCGGCGCCCGCAGACAACCCTCGGATCACTTTATGGCTCCGTCAAAGGCGGATTCGGCCCTGGCGAGGGCCTCGCTGTCCACGGCCACAAACCGCTCAATGCGCACGCCGGCCAGGGCCTCAGCGGCTTCAGGACGTGCGTCGAGTTCCCGCAACGCTGCGACAAACGCGGTGATGCGTTCCTCGGGAACGCGGCCGTCGACTGAGCACAACAGCGACACCGGCAGCGGCGCCGAGCGGTGGACGACCTCGAGCTTGTCCCCAAATGGCAGACGTTCCAGGGCCGATGCCTGGGGAGCGTCCAGCAGCACCGCCACCTTTTCGCCACGGGCTGCTTTTCGGAGCGATGACAGCACCGCCCCGGAAAAGGTGATGGTCAGCTTGCCCGGCAACGAGCCCCATGACCCCAGTGCCGGCCCACGGATGAACCGGGAGGAGTGGCCGGCCAGGCTGCGTATTTCCCACCCGCTCAGGTCGTCGGCTGAAGCAAGGCTGCCAACACCGGCAACCAATGTCCAGGGCTCTGACACGCCGCGCTCGCTGGGAACGGCCTGGGCAAGGGCAGTCAGACCACCGGTTTCTCGGTGTTCGAGGAAGAAGGGCAGAGTCACCAGTGCGAACGCTGCGTCCGGCATACCGAGAGCTTCGATCCCGCCGGCCTCAGTTTCGAAATACACGCCCGCCAGCTCTTCTGTCGACCAGCCGGCGGCCGCGGCAGCCGCTTCAGCCAATCCGTCCATCGCAGGCTGTGCCTCGACTGTAGATCCGGGATATCCCGGGGCGCAAACCACCAAGGTCATGCGCTCGGCGCCATCCGCGGAGGATGCAAAGACCAAGAGAATCCCAGCTACAATGTGTGACAAGGTTCTTGTGAACCCACATTTTCGCAGAATGGACGATATGCCGGACCGGAGATATCGAGAGATCATCATGGGGGAATCATAGCGTGGCGTTGGTTGATCAGGCTCTTGAGAGGCGGCTGGTCCGCATTTTCGATATTCTGATCTCGCGGCGGTGGCTCATGATCGCCGTCTATGCCCTCTTGCTGCCTGCGGCGGCCTTTCTCGCCTCTGATATTCCGCGTGACACCTCCATCGAGCGGATGGTGGTCTCGACAGACCCGGAGGTGGCGGCTTCGCACCGTTTCCAGGAGATTTTTCCCGAGCATGAGAGTGCTTTCTTGATGCTCGAGACCGCCCAACCCTTCTCGGCTCAGGCTCTGGTCGACCTCGAGAGTGTGCAGGCAGAACTCGACGCCATCGAGGGCGTTTCTACGATCTCCATTGCCACGGTGTGGCGTCATACCCACCCGGGATCGGGAGCACCCCATGCCGACCCGGAAGCCATCAGGGAGATGAATGCCGGCACCGAGTTCTTCCGCCGGCAGGGCCTGGTGGGCGACCACTTTCTTGGCGTGGCACTTTCGCTGGACGTCAGTGATCCCGTTGCTCGGGATGAAACACTGAGAAATATCGACCAGGTAACCGGGGATGTGCCCGGCACGCGGTCGTCGATCACTGCCGTGCGCTCCGTGGGCAAGCCCTGGGTTGACGCCTGGCTCGAGCGGGAGACCTCGGCCTCCACCATCCGATTCTTCCCTCTCTTCGGTTTCTTCGTTGTCAGTCTGGTATTTGGTCTCTATCGCTCTGTCCGGGCTCTTGCGGCAATCCTCATATCGCTTGGCGCCGCTGTATTGCTGGGCATGGCCTTCGCCGGCTTGGCGGGTCTTTCCTTCTCCATCGTGTCCTCTCTGGTACCCCTGACCCTGATGGTCACCGCCACAGCCAGCCTGGTCTACCTGCACTCGCGCTTCGTGGATCAGCCCTCGGACCTGGACCTCGAGGAGCACCGCACCAAAGCCCTGGCCAACAAGTTCGTTGCGGTGTCGGCGTCGGTCTTCGCCGCATCCGTGGGTTTTGCGGCCCTGACGGTGTCGAATATCCGCCCGATTCGCGAACTCGGCATCTGGACGGCCGGCGGGTTGGTGCTGGGATGGATGGTCTGTTTCACCCTTTACCCTGCACTCCAGAAGATCCTGCGCACGCCCACCAGAAGGGACCGGCGCATCGCCGGGGCCTGGGTAGAGCGCGCCGCGGTCGTCATCCCCCTGTGGTCGTACCGGTGGCGCTGGCCCCTGGTCATCAGCGCTTCCATGCTCGCCATCTCAGGGTTCATATCCCTGGTCGGCTTCCCTGGGCTGCTGCCTAGCATGTCCCTCGAAACCGATGCCCTGGCCTACGTCAACCCCGACATCGCTGTGGCCAGGGACACACGTTATTTTGAGGAACACGTGCTCGGGCTGACATCCGCCAAGGTATGGGTGACCACACCGCCCGATGCGGTGCTCGAGCCGGACTTCCTGCGCGGCCTGGATCGGCTCTGCACAGAGATGGAGGGGGAACCCGCAGTCGGTTCCATTGTGGGACTGCCCTCAATTTTGCGGCTTCGCCGGTACCTGGCCGGCCTCGGCGAGGCTCTTCCCGATGACGAATCCGCTCTGCAGCGCCTCGTGGACGACTTGGAGCAGCTGATGCTCATGGAGCCGTCGGTGGCTCAGTGGGTGGATCTAGACTCTCTGGCCTCAACCTACTTGACGGTAACGACAAAGGCTGGAACCGGGGCCGGCATGGAGGAACTCAGAGCCGCTGTAGAATCCGCCTGGCAGCGGGCGGCAGATGCCGAACAGGGACTCTCCGGCTGCTCGTACCGGCTTGCCGGCACCGGAGTACTGCAGGACACCATCGCGGGAAATCTGGTGCCCACCCTCACTGAGAGCTTTGCCATCACCTTCACCATTATCTTTGCCACCTTCTTGGTGGTCTTCCGTTCAGGCCCGGCTCGCCTCAACGCCATGGTGCCGTCGGTGTTCGCCATTCTGGTCACGTTCCTGGTCATGCGCCTTACCGGGATTCCCCTCAATGTGGCAACAATCCTGATTGCCACGACGGTGCTCGGCGTCACCGAAAATGACCAGATTCACTTCTTCTACCACTTTCTCGAGGCCCGCAACGGTGGTTCCACCCAGGAGGCCCTGTCCCATACAATCCGGGTGGCCGGGCACGCCATTTTTTTTGCGACCCTGATCAACGCCGGCGGTTTTCTTGCCCTGGCCCTGTCGGACCTTCCGCCCATGCGCCAGTTCGGGTTGGTCACCTCGATGGCTTTCACTCTGGCCATGCTGGCCGACTTCACGGTGCTGCCGGCGGCACTGTGGATTATTTTCCGGGAAAAACCCTCGACCGTGGCCGGCGGCAGCGCTTTGAAACCGGCCGGAAGAGTGTCTAGAAAATGAAGAGGAACTGGTTCAGCAATCGTTTGGCGGTCTCCGTCATGACCGCAATGGTGTGCCTGGGTTATGCAGGATGGGCTTCAGCGGCGGAGATCAGCCTGCAGGGTCAGGTGCTGGACCAAAACGGGCTTGGTCTTCCGGGGGTTACGATTGCTGTAGAGGGACCGGTCTTGAGGGCCGTGCTCAGCCAGGTGGAGGGCCGGTACCGAATCACCAGTCTGCCGCCGGGCGCGTACCGGCTGACGGTCACCATGCCCGGCTTCGTTGTGATTTCCGACGAGATCGAGGTCAACGGCGAGGCGCCGATCGTGCTCAATTTCCAGATGCAACCGGCCTTTGAGGAGACGGTGGTGGTGTCTGCGTCGCGCTCCACAGTGGCTTTGGAAGATTCACCGACCACGATTTCGGTGATCGGCAGAGAGCAGATCGAGACGACGGCAGCGCAGAACGTGGGTGATCTCCTTCGCACTGTGCCCGGGGTCAACGTGGTTCAGTCCTCGGCACGCGATGTCAACATCGCCAGCCGCGGCAGCAGCGATTTTCTCACCGGCACCCAGCTCGCCATGGTGGACGGGCGCCCCCTGTTCTTCGACTTTTTCAACCTGGTGTTCTGGGATCTGCTGTCAGTTTCCGCCCCGGACGTACAGCAGATAGAGGTAGTCCGTGGCCCGGCCTCGGCCATGTGGGGCGCCAACGCCGTCACCGGTGTCGTCAACGTGGTCACCAGGCCGCCGCGGACCTCCCAGGGCCTCGAAATCACGATGACCGGCGGTCTTCTCGGGCGCAGCGCCGAGGCAGGAGGCACCGGCGTCATGGGCGCGTTCAACGTGCGCTGGGCCGACGCGGTCAATGACCGCATTGCCTACCGCATCTCGGCCGGCTACACCATGAGTGACGCCTTTCAGCGGCCAACAGGCGCCTTGCCGATCATCGAGACACCGATCAAGCCCCCGGTGACCGTTGGGGGAGGCTCTTTCGACGACGTTTCCTACACCAACGAAGGCACCGCCCAGCCGAAGATCGATCTGAGGATCGACCAGGAAATAAGCCGCGACGGCAGCATCAGCTACAGCGCCGGAATGTCAGGCACTCAGGGCATCCTCCACACGCCCATCGGTCCCTTCGAACTCCTTAACAACACAAAGCTGCTCTACGGGCAGATAGCCTATAGACGCGGTGGCTTTCACGCCTCGACCTTCGCCAATTACCTGTCCGGAGACGCGCCCGCATTGGTCTCGGTAGACGGGGAGGGGAAACCCCTCCGGATCGGGTTCAAGAGTGGAACCTACGACCTCGACGTGGGATGGCGCGATTTGTATTTCAGCCGCCACCTGTTCTCTTTCGGGGGCAACTTCCGTCACAATACCTATGACTTATCGATCGCCCCGGGTGCCGATTCGCGCCAACAGGCTGGAGCCTTTGTCCAAGATGAGATGGACCTGGGGGCGTTTCGCATCGCTCTCGCCCTGAGGACCGACTACTTCGACAACCTCTACAACCTCCTCTTTTCACCGCGGGCGGCCGTGCTGTGGATGCCGTTGCCGGGCCACTCCTTCAAGCTCTCCTTCAACCGTGCATTCCGTGCGCCCTCTGCGATCGACAACCACCTTGATATCTCCGTCACCGGCGGCTACTTCCCGGTGAGCGAGTTTGACCCGAGGCTGGAGGAGGATTTTCCCGTCGTGGTCAACTCCATCGGCAATCTTGACCTCAAGGAGGAAACGATCGATGCGTGGGAGATCGGCTACTCGGCTCAGCTCAACGACGGACGGACCCGGATTGACATCAACGCCTATACCAGCAGGACTGATGACCTGATTTCAATCAACCCGTCCAAGGAGGCCCTGATCCTTGCCGGCATCGACCCCTATTATTCCTCCGAGAATCCGCCTCCGGGATGGCCGCTGCCTCCAATTGTGCTCGACTTTCTCGAGCTGTATGACATTCGTTTCCCTTCGACGGTGATGATCATGAACATCGGTTCGGTTCGCAACCGCGGCATCGAGGCCTCGGTGACCCACCTCTTCCCATCGGGGTGGAATATCTACGCCAACTACTCATACCAGGACGAGCCCGAGATGCTCGACCCGGTGGGCGACCCCATGCGACCACCATCGGAAACCGTGTCCGTTCCGCCGGCTCACCGATTCAACCTGGGCCTTGGCTACAACGCGAAAGACTACCTCGGCAGCCTGACCATCAATTATTCGGATCGGGCATTCTTCGCGCAGGGTCTCAATCCCTCCTTCCTCGGTTACAGCGATGCATACACCTTGGTCGGGGCCAGCTTCGGCAAACGTTGGAAGGAGGGGAAGTTCACGACAACCCTCAAGGCGCTCAACGTGCTCGACCAGGAAGTTCAACAGCACGTCTTTGGCGATGTCCTTCGGCGCACCGTGATGCTCGAGCTCCGCTGGGTGTACTAAACCGGCGGGCCGGAGAGCCATACCGGCCCGCCGGGCGGCTCTCGGCCGTCAGCTATCAGCTGTCAGCCTAAAATTCTTCAACCTTCGAAGTTGTTCGTGGATGAGTGACTAACGCGCGGTCTCTCACCAGGTCCTCCTCGATCAACCACCGAGAGATTGCCCTCGCCATGACCCGGTGGCCCCGTGCGCTGGGATGCCAGGGGTCTCCGGGTTCCCGCTGGATTTCAGAGACCGGCCAACGTTTGAAGATCGGCATCAGGTCCAGGGTCGGGAAACCGGCAGCATCAAATCGTTCGACAAGAGTCCCGTAGAACCGCATGTCGGCTTCCGAGTACCGCCCCCAGTCGCCCTCTTCGGGAAAGGAGGGAAACAGAACGACGAAGACCGGAATCTCCCGGGACAGGGACAGCTCGTGGACCTGTTCGATCACCCTTTCCGTATCATCCCAGTGCCAGGCCTGAAGCTGCAGGTCACGTTGCTCCAAACCCTGGAAATGACTGCGAAGAAACCTCTTCTTGAGGACATGATCCATCTTTCGACCGAGAGTGGCCCACACCTGGGACCGCGGCCGCGCGTAGTATCGCCCGAGGCCTCCGTTGTCCCCGTCGATCAAAGGGTCCGCCGCATCGTTGAGGTGAAACTGCCAGAGGATGGCATCGGGATCGAAATCAAGCACCGTGTCCAGCATCAGCGCCAGTTCCTGAGCCGCACAATAACCGGTGACCCCGAAGGCCGGACACTCAATTTCGGCCTCCGGGAGAGCCTCCTTCAGGAGATGCTCCAGACGCCGAACGAAGAGCTTTTCCAGAGGAACGCCCATTTGCATCGTGACGCTGTCCCCGACGACTGCCAACCGCCAGACACCGTCGGGCTTGCTTTTCAAACGCTCGACATCACGGAAGCCATGACTATTGAATACACCGTGCCATCCGGTCTTGAGGGTGTAGAGGAGGGGCGGATCGGCTCGCACGGTCCCAAGATCGGCGGCTGTTCGCCCCGCCAATATCTCCCGCCGCTTGCCGACCTCCCGGACCCGCAGCACCCCCTCGAAAAGGAGGAACAGAACCAGCAGCGA
>JAUXDC010000046.1 GCA_030618605.1 Holophagae bacterium
GCGCTCGGGTCGTTGAGCCAGCGTACATCGGCGAACATCGCCATGAAATCTTCCGGAAAGACCTGGGCCCAGGTCGAAAAGAGAACGAAGTTATCGAGCTGGGTGGAGTTGAGGGCCTCGGGGTCGAAGTTCCGCTGAAGCAACGCCGACCACGCCAGAACGTCCTCGACTGTCCACGGAGTGGGTATCATGCTGTATCCCAGTCCACCGACAAAGGAGGAGAAGAAGCTGCCCATCCAGTACTCATAGGGCATCAGCAGCCAGTCGCCGTAGATCTGGAAGATGCGCCGGTTGACACCGTCGACGTAGGCCTGTGTCACCGTCTTGGCATCGTCATCCATATCGTTGAAAAGAGCTGTCAACTCCTCCTCGGAGTACATGAAATTGCGAATATACATATCGCCGTTGAGGAAGTTCGAGCCCAGGAACTCGGCGCCGAAAAGCTCGGACAGGGTGCCTCGGGCAGTGCGACGGAAGAGATCCATCTGCCACAGGCGATCGGTCGCCACCGCGTAGCCCATGGCCTCGTGGACGTCGTACAAATCACCGCCTTCGATGAACCAGACGCCCCGGTCGTCACGGGTGGTCTGCACCGGCGGATCGTCGGCAAAAGCCGGCACCACCATTGCCACCATGAGGAAAAAAATAATAAAGTTAGATGCTCGCATCGATTTCTCCTTCCATTCCTTTAGGAGTCTCGACCACCCGGCCACGACTCCGCCCACCAATTGATCCCACTCACAACGACAAGGCGTCGATAGGCAGGTGACAAAAAAAGAGGAGGCCGGCGTATCGCTCTTCCAACTGCCGGGACACACGCCGTGCATGGATCCCACGCGGTCGTCTCCCGACAACAACCCACACCAACCTCGTTCAGTAGCAAATTTTTCAAGCTGAGAAACACGTTACCACAGGCTCATGAATATCCGAAATCAAGATATGCGGCGGATCGCGTCTGAGGTGGATGGTCCACGAATGGCATGATGAATCAACACATGGTGAAGCATTTGACATCATGAGGCCAGTGATTTTGCATCGGTACGAGAGTCTAAGGCCTACCGTTCCCGCACAATTTTTTCCAAATTGTTGACTGCGGACGAATTTCCTGGGTTGATTTCCAGGGCCTTCCGGAATTTCTCCTGGGCCTCATCATGACGGCCCAAACCTGCCAAAGCCACGCCCCAATTCACCCAGGCGGAGTCAGCGCCAGGGTCAATTGCTACCACCGCGGAAAACTGCTCGATGGCTTCCTCATGGTGACCGGACCTGTCAAGCGCAAAACCAAGGCTGTTCTTGACGCTGACGTCCCGAGGCTGTCTTTCGGACAACCATTGCAGATGGGGAATTGCATCCTCGTCACGCCCCAGACGCACGTAGGACAGGGCAAGCTTTCGCCTCAGATTTACCTGGTTGGGATCGGCCTGTAACGCCCTTTCCAAATGGGGAATGGCCAAACCAGCATGACCACTTCGATCCAGCACCAGCCCAAGAATGCGGTGAGCCGATGCATTGCCGGGCTCGGACTCAAGGGCCTGCTCAAGATGCTTGACGGCCTTCTCGTTCTCTCCGAGTTTCGCGAAAATTGCTCCGAGATTGAGGTTGGCCGATGGGTTATCGGGCTCGAGATCCAGAGATCTCCGGTAGGCAGCAACGGCTTCGGTCACATTCCCCTTCCGATTGAGCAGGAAGCCCAGATTGCTCAACGCCTTGGAGTTCTCTCCCTCAACCTTGATCAACTTCTTGTAGGCGTCGATCGCCTGATCATCTTTGCCCACTTCGGCCAATACTCCAGCGTAGATTCTTCGCGTCTCGGAGAAATCGGGCCGCAGCTCAAGTGACTGACGAAGGGCCTCCTCGGATGCCTCAAGGTCCCCTTGATCTCGCAGTGATGCCGCGTGATCCAAGAGCCGACGGTAATCGACCGCCGGCGTCAGGATCTCTTCGAGCTCTTCCGGCCGAATGTTGGCGAACTCCGGCAGGTTGACTGCACGGTTATCCGCAGTTGACCGCGGCACGAGAATCGCCGGCGTGTCATTCCCCTCCTCGTCGACGTGGGTCAGAAACATCTGCGTATAGGGGCGGTTGGATTTTGAGGAAAACACCAACCACCTGGAATTGGGGGACCAACTGTGCCACGAGTTCATGAGGTCTGTGTTGCATGTCATCTTGCGGGCGACTCCCCCTTGGGCGGGAACGATGAAAAGTTCGCCGTCCGGCCTCATCAAGAGACCGTTTTGAGCCTGGACATATACGAGCCAACGACCATCCGGCGAGTATTTGGGGAACGAGTTGCTCTTGCCATTTCCCGACGCCCCTTCCAACACCAAAGGTTCCCCGCCACGTCCGTCGTTGAACGGTATCGTGTAGATGTCGTATTGCATTCGCGGCTCGTTGGGATCGTTGGAATAGGTCGGTTGGATCATGCCGGCAGGCCGTGCCGGTCTGGCCGGCGCCCGCAGGAAAGCCAGCGTCGACCCGTCGGGGCTCCACGCAGCGTTGCAGTGCACGAAGGCGGGATCGTCCGCCCCGGGAAGCGGTGTGATCGTGTCCTTTTCCCGGTCGTAAATGGCAAGAATACCGCCTGTCGGGTAGAAGGTCTGAAGGAACCGGTAGTCGACGTAGTTGGCGACGAAGACTTCCTCGTCCACCGACGACACGACATACCGACCGTTCGGGGACACCCTGGAAAACAGACCGAAGGTGACTCGGTCGGGGTTGAAGTCATTCCATGAAAAAACATCGTCACTTTCGATCACGGTTTCCGGCGTAACCCTCGTGATGGCATAGGCGCCCTTATCCCCCGAGGGACCGTCCATGTCCATTCCGATCGTGGCGCCGTCCGCGGAGAAGGAGTGGCAGTTGGCGCATGTCGGCATCCCTTCCATCACCACCTTGCTTTCCGGCTGCGAAACATCCCTGAGACGCCAGGCAATCAGAGGCAACGCACCCTGGGCCAGCGGCTTGACAACCCCATCGACGTTCTCCGAAGGCATCAGAGGAACATCGCGATAGAACAAGAGGGCACCAAGAGCATCCCCAGAAGTCCGGATCGCCACTTGCCCTTCGCTGACGACCCTCCGAAGATTCTCGGACAGGCCGTAGATCGTCACCATGACATCCCGTTCGACAGACGCAGCCTTGATCATCTGCCAGGTCGCTTCGTCCGGGGTCCATTGTCTGACGGCATTTTCCCGTGCT
Organism: Holophagae bacterium; assembly: GCA_030618605.1. Taxonomy (GTDB): domain Bacteria; phylum Acidobacteriota; class Thermoanaerobaculia; order Thermoanaerobaculales; family Sulfomarinibacteraceae; genus DAOWGJ01. Next base: position 3,199 of record JAUXDC010000046.1, read on the forward strand.
GTCGGTTTGGAAACATTGGATTCGGTCACACACCGTTCATCGATCACCGAAGGTTTCCGGCCCGGGTCGGCATCAGTCAGAACAAACAGTTGACCACCATCGGGGGTGAGGTCGATATGAATCAACCACCGTTCAACATCTTTTTCTCGGTCGAGAAACCGGAAATCCGGAGCGACGATCTCCGGAGGGAAGACCGAATGGTCCAGGGGGTAGTCCACGATCAGCCTTGGAACACTCGAGTCAATCCTGGCCTTGGAGGCGATCTCGAGGATCTCGGCATCACTGGGCAGACTTGAACCACCAAGGTCGAGGACGGGAATTGCTCCTTCGACCGGAAGGTCCAAAGGGCGACCGCATCCCGTCATCAACAGGCCGAGGGCCACCGCAATCCCGGCCACTGTGGTCTTCTTTTTCCAACTGTGTTCCAGGAGCATCGTCAAACCTCACTCTGTCCAAACAACTGATCGATCATTCGCTTTGCCAGAGTATCACCCAAACCAAGGAATCCTCAGGGGCGACCTCCACCAAAAGCTTCTCGACGTTTGTCAATTCTGGAGGCGAGATCGAGCCTTCCCATTGTGCGTGCCAGCTCTGAAGCCCAAAGAGACGTCTCGACCGCTTCGTCGAGTTGTCCTACCCCTGCCAGCGCGGTCGCCAGCGTATCGAGAACAGCCGGATCCTGGTCGTTCGTCAATTGACATGCCCGGCGGGCCAAGGTGACTGCACGACTCCTGGCACCGGGACGGTCGACCTCACCGGTTGCAAGCACCCAGGCTAGGCTGTTGAGCACCTCAGGAGAATCCGGTTTCAGCACGACCGCTTCCTCCCACGCACCCACCGCACCGGCCGTGTCCCCGTTCTCGTAGAGAAGATCCCCCAGAGCTGCATGGGCTCCCTGGGCCGTCCGATCGAGGGCCACAACCCTGCGAAAGGCCGCGATGGCCTCGGACCGGCGCCCAGACCGCCCCAGAGCCATACCCAGGTTGAAGTGGAGTTGAGGACTGTCTGGATCCCGAATGACGGCATCTCCCAGCACTTCGACGGCTTCCTCCACTTGCCCGGAAGCGACCAGGAACAGGCCGAGGTTGTTGACCAAATCCGGGTCTTCAGGTTCAAGATCGATCGCACTGCGAAAGTGCCTCTCTGCTTCGGAAACCCGACCGCTTCGGGCAAGAGCCTCCCCGAGACCGAATTCCGCTTGAGAACTCTCCGAATTGACAACGAGCGCAGCTGCAAAGGCCGGAATCGCTTCTTTGAAGCGGCCTTCCCGGTTGAGTTCACGCCCGAGATTGACCGCGGCCTCTCCGTAGTCCGGTTTCAGACGGAGCGCCTGACGGAAAGCCTCGATCGCAGGCTCCGACTGAGAATCCGCAGCACAAGCCAAGCCCAACTGAAAGTATGCCAGGGACGACTCCGGCCGGGCCTGAAGATAGCGCTCGAAAGCTTCGACCGCATCGGCGGCATGCCCCCGTTTGAGGGCTATCCAACCCAGGTCAAAGTGGGCCTGAGGCGAGTCGGGCCACTGGGCCAGCAAATCAACAATCACTCTTTGAGCCTCGTCGAACCGTTCTTGACTCATCAACGTCAAGGCTCGGGAAGATGCCTCATGCAGACCGATCAGGTCCTTGGCATCCTTGCCGTCGTTGCCGGCTGTGTCATCGACCGGAAGATCGGCCAGATAGCCCAGTGCTCTGAGCTTCCGGCGCGCTGCCGAATCGAGTTCAGCTGCAGCAGGCTCGTCATCAGAAGAGGCGGCGGCCGCACCAAGGATCGATCTCAGAGCCTCCTCGAATTCGCCGACCGCCCTCTGTGAGGAGGTCGCCAGATTATCCTCCTGGCCTGGATCAACCTCCAAATCATAGAATTCCGGCGTCGGCGCCTTGATGAACTGGGAGGTCCCGGAAACGATACCGGTCAATGCACTCCCCCCGTACTTGGTCGGCCATAAGCTCTCCGTATAGACATCATGCCCGTCCAACTCCTCGCTTCCCGGTTTCAAGAAGACACCGAGATCCCGGCCCTGAATGTCCGCAGGGGAACTTATCCCGAAGACCGAACACACCGTCGGCAGCACGTCGACCAAACCGACTGTTTGATTGACGGTCCGACGGGTCTTCGCGCCCGGAACCTTGACGATCAAAGGGACCCGGATCGATGAGCGATAGATGAAGAAACCATGCTGACTTTCCCCGTGCTCACCGAGCATCTCGCCGTGGTCTGCGGTCACGATAATCAGTGTCTCGTCATACATGCCAAGGCGCTTCAATTCGTCGAGAACCTGCCCAATACAGAAATCAACATAGGCAATTTCTCCGGTGTAGGGATCATCGGGAAAACGTGATGCGAAGGGCTCAGGAGGCCGGTACTCGACATGAGGGTCCCAGTAGTGGAGGAAGAGAAAGAAGTCGTCATCGAGACGATCTTCCAACCAGCCAACGGCCAGTCGACTGGTCTCCTCACCCATCCGCGTCAGGACACCCAACTCCTCGACAGGACTCTCGAAATCGTCATCGTAAGTGTCAAAACCCTGGTCCAGTCCGAACTGAGAGTCCAAGACAAAAGAACTGACAAAGGCCCCGGTCGAAAAGCCCTCTTCTCCCAGCAACTCCGCCAGGGTCACTGAAGACTGGGACAATGAGTGGTGAGCGTTGTCCCTGACCCCGTGTGCCGGTGGAATCAATCCCGTCAGAAGTGATGCGTGTGCCGGCCGCGTAATCGGCGCCGCTGTATAGGCAGCACTGAACTTGACGCCATCCTTGGCAAGCGCGTCCATGTTCGGCGTGGTGTCCTGGGGAAAACCATAACTGCTCAGTCGATCCGCCCGGCAGGTGTCAATACTGATCAGCACGACCCTGCTCCGAGTGGCCTGATCTGCAACCTCACTCCCCGGTTGAGCGCACCCGACCAATCCAAACATCAGGAGGAACGCGCCGCCGAGCAAACGATTGGATCTCATCAGTTCTCCGATGACTCCCGTAGACCCACCGGCCCCGACAGTAGACCGACACGGATCACCGACGGATGTTCGGCCGAGACAAAGATGCGATGTGTCGCCTTGACGAAGTCCTTCTCCTCGGCCTCGAAGATATTGGGGACGAAGGTCTGTGGATTACGATCGAAGAAGGGGAAGAGCGAACTCTGGATCTGGATCATAATGCGGTGCCCCTTTTTGAATGTGTGGAGCACCCCCTGAAGCGGGACGACCACCCGGGTCGGCTCACCAGGTACGAAGGGCTCGGGCTGGTCATACCCGTTGCGGTAGCGGCCTCGAAGAATCTCCGATCGCACGAGGCGTTGCGTTCCACCGAGGTCCTCCTCGTCGGACTCCGGGTCGAAGCCTTCGAGCCGCCCGGGAAACTCATCGACCAGCTTGACCACCCAATCGGCATCGGTCCCGGTTGTTGACACCCACAGTTCGGCTTCCAGGGGTCCGGCGACCGTCAGATTTTCGGCCAACGGCTCCGACCTGAAGACCAGAACGTCGGAACGCCGCGACGCGAATCGCTGGTCCTCGACCATATAGTCCTTGTGCCAGGTGGTCGTAATCGCTGAGGTGTAGGGCACCGGCTTGGCCGGATCGCTGAGAAACTCTTCGAAGACATCACCTTCGGCTGATGCAGACGCCCATTCAAGCTCCCCTCCACGTCCCAGAAACAAGGTCGACTGTTTGAGATGTTCCGGAGGCCAGTGGTCGAACGAACGCCACCTATTGGCCCCGGTTTCGAAGATCATCGCCTCGGGGATGACGGGTGCTTCGTGGCCCTTGAGGTGATGCAGAAAAAACGGCGCCAGAATCCGCTCCCGGAAATCACTGCCGGTGGCAAAACCGAAATCGGCGCTGCCGAGCATACGACCGCCGCGGCGGAGCCACGCGCCGTGGGACCACGGCCCCATGACGATCGTGTTCTCGATGCCGGGGTTCTTTTTCTCGATGTTCGCATAGGTATGCCACGGACCGTAGAGGTCCTCGGCATCGAAGAGACCACCGACCGTCAGCACCGCACAGCTGACATTATTCAGGTGAGGGAGAATATTCCGTGCCTTCCAAAACTGATCGTAGTCCGGGTGGGCAATGATTGACTCCCAGAATGGGATCTCATGGTGGAAGTGGCGTTCGTTGACGTTGGCCAGGGGCCCAAGGTCCAAGAAGAACTGATAGCCGTCCGGCGTTTCGTGGTCGAATCTCTCAGGCCACTCGGTCGTCGGCCCTTCGCGAACCACACCGAAGGACGCGAAGAAGTTGAAGGTCAAATTGAGGCTGAAAGCCCCGTGGTGGTGCATGTCGTCGAAATACCAGTCGGCGATCGGCGCCGAGGGCATCGCGGCCTTGATCGCCGGATGGGTGTCGATGATGCCTGCCGAGGTGTAGAAACCCAGGTAGGAATTCCCCCAAATGCCGACCTTCCCATTGGTGTACTTCAGATGGGTCACCAACCACTCGACCGTGTCCCACGTGTCCGTACTCTCGTTGACCTCCCCCACGTGAGGCCGCATGTTGACGAACTCACCGTCGGACAAAAATCGACCACGGACGTCCTGCTCGACAAAGATAAAGCCCTCGCGGACCATTTCCTCGGGCAGATAGAACGACTCCGGATAGCGATCAACCCCGTAAGGCCCAACGCTGTAGGGCGACCGTGCCAGGAGCATCGGATAAGAATTTTCTTCCGACGCGTCGTTGGGAACAAAGGCCAGGGTAAAGAGCTCGGTACCGTCACGCATCGGAATCCGGTATTCAAACTTGGTGTAGTGAGCCCGAATGTACTCGGCAACGTCTCCACCATCAGACGCAGCCGGACCGACAGCCAGGAGAAAAAGCGAGCAAACAAAAACCAGAAGAGAGAAACGGCGCATGAAGCCTCCTGGCGGCCATGCTAGCGCAGACGCCGGGAGGCTGGGAGGCTGGGATGCTGGGACGCCCGGATGCTGGAAGCAGGACGAAGGGCCACCAAACTCGTCCGCCGGCTGATAGCGACCCTGACAGCCCTGCTGACAGTGGCAGGAGTGATTTTCGCCGTTAACCTCTGGCGGGCTCAAAATCGATCGCAGCAGGTCCGTACATTGGCAGACATGAACTACGTCGCACACTACCTTAAGGACTACCGAAAGAACCACGGGACCTTCCCGAGACACTTGCGGGCTGCCCTACCTCAAAAGCACATCCCCACACTCCTCACCGACGGTTTTGGCTTTGCCCTTCATTACGAAACGGAATCTGACACATTCATTCTCGTGAGTTTTGGAGCAAGAGGGAGGCCCGACGGAATCAATTATTGGGCGCTTCGAAACTCGCCTGAGCCTATGAAATCAGTTGCTGGTGATTTCAGCGCCGACCAAGTCCTTTCTGACAAGGGCTGGCACCGGGAAGCGGGAAAATAGAAACCACGCCCAACAAAATAGGGTTGGCCACATCGCGCCTAGTTGGCCTTGGATACTGGACAGAAAAATGAATGAGAGTCCGACCGTCGATCGTATTCATCGTCTCTTCAGGCTCCGACCGGGTTGATCACCTCGATAAACGGAAAAATCTCGAAGTCCCTTCCATTCAGAGTGATCAGTCGTGACACCTTCACGGACTCGAGGGTTGCTGCCAGGGCGGTGTCGAGAATTCGTTTTCGACCGAGGTTGTATTTTTCGATCAACGTCAGAGTCCTGCTAACAGCCTCGGCGCCCGGCAGCAGGCACTCGCATTCCGGGGAGGACCAGAGTTCCCTGGTTCTCTGAATAGCCTGGCTCATAGTCATGGGTCTCGAGAATCGGCGGTGATCGGTGGTGACGTGAAGAAATTCGTGCAGAACCTGTGCCGTTAATCCCAGTCGGGCACCATCGGTCCGGACGACCTCCTCGATGAAAGTACGAGTGCCTTCATGATGTTCGGTCCCTGCCATCTGCCAGTGCACGAGTGCATCAGTGTCAAGAGCAAAGATCATGGCGATCGCATCTCGTCGAGAAGATCGGCTCGCGACCACTCGGCGAGCAACGGCCCGCTGTCATGCGGCTTCAAACCCAAGGCCGAAGGAGCCCCCGCCTGGCGCTGCTGAATATACTCAGCCATCGACTGACGCATCAGTTCGGACACCGGACGACCGTCTTGTGCCGCCAACGCCTTCATCGCCTCGTAGGCAGGCTCGGCCACGTTGAGTGATATCGTTTTCATATTGCTATTCTATATCTATGAGGCATATTAGTCAATGCGAATCAATACAATACCACCGGTCGCTTTGGCCCAAAACCCAGCTGGGCCGATCACAGTGAATCGTAGTGTCCACCGATGGCGAAAATGAAGAGGTTTTCATCATCGAATTGATAGATGACACGATCCATCCGGCTGATGCGGCGGGACCAGAAGCCCGAGAGGTTGTGCTTTAACGGTTCAGGTTTTCCCATCCCGGCACTCGGGTCATCACGGAGCATCTCTTTGAGCAGGAGACAGAGGGCCTTGTGTAACTTATTGTGGCTACTGTTCTTCGCTTTCTTCTTCGCTGCCTTGCGGTTCGATGGCCCTGGTACTTTCATCCTCCCTGACAACCTCGGCACCCTGAATCTTGCCCTGCACTTCGCCTCCGCCCGAGAGAATGACCTGAACCTTGCGTTGGCTCTTAACCCTGACGTCACCTGCGACGACGGATCCGTCGGCGATCCGAATCTCAATTGTCGAGGCCGATTTTGAGTTTCCGGAGATGACAATATCTCCCCCAACGAATGCGCCGGCCGACAAATCAACGTCTCCGTTGACCGTCGTGACATCGTGCTCGACGCGAGCGCCCTCGAGGGTAATGTCACCGTTGACCGTGCCCAACTCACCGGTGATGCGAGAGCCGGGACCACACCTTGCTCTGCCGTTGACCGTGCCGAGATCTCCGTCGATCAGACAGTCTTCACCAACCGTGATCCGGCCGTTGACCGTCTTCAGTTCCTCGACCCGGCTTCTGTCGCCGACTTCGATCCGGCCGTTGACTGTGGTGCAGTCGCCACCAACCGTACAGTCCGACCCGATCCGAATGCTCCCGTTGACCGTCAGGATACCCTCGGCACGAGTCGTCCCGTTATCGATTCGATAGGACTTGTTGACACCACACCCGGCTACGGCCAAAAGACACACAGTCATTGCAATCATAATCCGCCTGGAATGCATGGTTAGTCTCCCTTCGTTCTATAAAACGGAGCAAATTCCGAAAGGTTCGAGAGGAGGAAACGAATTCGTGTTCCCTGCCCCCTGTTCCCCGCTCCCTCTCCCCCTCACACCGGTAATACCACCCTCCCCCATGTCAACACCATCACAGTCAAAACGACGGCGACTACAAGATTGAGCCATAGGCCCTCGCGGGCCATCATCTTGGGGGTCACATGCCCGGATCCGATGACAATGGCGTTGGGTGGCGTCGCGACCGGCAGCATGAAGGCACACGAACAGCTCAAGGTCGCGGCGACCATCAACAGATAGGGCGGAACATCGAGCACGCCCGAGAGCGCCGCCATCACCGGCATCAGCAGGGTCGCTGTGGCGGTGTTCGACGTCAGCTCGGTCGTGAAGGTCGCCATCACACAGAGCGCCAGAATGACAAACGGCAAAGGCAGACCTGCCAGACCGCCCAGCAAGTCGGCCAGCCACGCATCGAGCCCGGAGACCCTGACTGAGTCGGCCAGAGCGAAACCACCGCCGAAGAGCAGAAGAATTCCCCAGGGCACTCCGTCGTGGACTTCAACCCAACTGATCATCCGGCGACCGTCCTTCATCCCTGCCGGCAACAGTGTCGCCAACACCGCAGCTGCAACGGCAGGCACCGCATCACTGACCATGGCGCCGTGAGCCAAAAGCTCACCCCAACCCGGAAGGTGGACAGCACCGAAATCGAAGCCAGGCCTGGTGATCCAGGCGGCGGCGGTCAAAAGAAACAGTGCAGCCGCTCTTTTTTCATGCGATGTCACCGGGCCCAGAGCAGAACGCGCACCGGCGATCGCCTCACTGCCGCCCCTCCCCCCGGCAAGACCGCGTCCCAACCGAAGGCCGAGGATGGGAATCAGAACCATTACCACCGGCAAGCCGAACAGCATCCATCCGCCGAAGGTCAACTGCGGCAAGTCCGGCAGTAATTCCGGCGCCATGCCGGCCAACACCAGATTGGGAGGCGTCCCCACCAATGTCGCCATACCTCCAACCGATGCGCCATAGGCCACCGCCAGGAACAGGCGTGTGCCCGCCCGGCGATCCTCAATTCTGGCGACTACTCCAGCGGCGATCGGCAGCAGCATCAAGGTGGTCGCGGTGTTGGAAAGCCACATCGACAGGCCTGCCGTCACCAGCAAGAATCCCCAGACCAGGCGCCGGGGCGAAGAACCGATGGTATCCAACACAACCAGAGCCACTCGTTCGTGAAGGTTGGATACCTCGACCACCAATGCCAGAACGAATCCCCCGAAGAACAGAAAGACCATGTGGTTGGCGTAGTTGGGCGTCACTTCCCGAATGCTCTGAACACCGAGGAGGGGGAACATCACGATCGGTACCAGAGAGGTCGCCGCCAGTGGAGCTGCTTCCGTCACCCACCAGACGGCCATCCACAATGCGATTCCGGCGACCAGTTTGGCGTTGCCTTCCAGACCTCCGGTCGGCGCCATCCAGACGACCAAAAACAGAGTGGGGCCGATCCACCGCCCCCACCGAGCGCCTACCGAGTTGCCTGACCCGATTTCACTCATCGTCCGGATCCCACAGGAAGACCTCGAGGTCGAGCGAACCATCGAGCCGAAAGTCCACGCCTTCGCCTTCGAGCATCGCCCTCTGAAGGCCCTGCGGGATATCCCCGGTCCGGTCGGTCGAACACCGTCCGGAGGCGTTGACCACCCTGTGCCACGGCACGCCCTCGGGGCATCGGTGCAACATCCACCCGACGGCCAGCGGAGAGATCCGGCTGTTCATCATGCGGGAAATCCAGCCGTAATTGACAACCTTGCCCCGGGGGATTGAACTGACGATCGCCAGGACCTCCTCACGAATGGATCCCGGCGAACCCTCGATCTCGCCGTGAACCCGTTTGCCGAATGCCGGTGTCATCGTTCCAGGGTACCAGGCAACTCATCATCCCGATGAGGATTTGCTACCTCGATGCTTCGAAAGACACAATGCGCGATCGGAGTCGCGCGCTCCCTCGTGGCGTCCCAGCCTCCTGGCAACCCAGCTTCCCAGCTTTCTCGCCTCCCAGCGTTCTTGCTTTCCAGCTTCCCAGCGTACATCCGCGCTACCATGCATTCGATGTTCGCCCATGTCGCCATCCCCCGCAGTGCCCCGGCGCCTCTGGTCTATCGCATACCAGAGGCCTTCGCGGGCGCTGTTCAGGTGGGCATCAGGGTCCGGGTGCCCCTGAGGCAACGACAGGCGACCGGCGTTGTCATTGAGGTCTCAGAGACATCAGGCATCGAAAGCACTTCAATCCGGGAGATCCTCGAAGTACTGGACGAACGGCCTCTCCTCCCGGACCACATTCTAGCCCTGGCCCGCTTCATCTCGTCGTACTACCGCTGCCCTCTCGGCACGACATTGGCGACGATGCTTCCCGCCGGTTTGCTTCGGGCCGACACCGAGCAGGCCGAGCCGACGCCCAAGGGTGCGGGCACCAACCTCGAGGCACTGCCCGAGAAGCAACGCGCCATCCTGGCCGCACTTCTCGAACATCGGAAATTGCCGGTCGCCGGGGTGCTGGCCAGAGCCGGCGCCGGAACCCGAACACCCCTCGATGCGCTGGAACGGCAGGGTCTGGTGCGCCTCAGCCGGAGCCGACGCGACCGGCCTCCCCGCTCAGAGGTCGGCGCCGTCGCCCTTGTACCTGAACCGATCGACGAGCTTCTCGAGCGGTGCGGCCGGGCGCCTCGGCAGCGTGAGGTCCTGAACTGGTTGGCCGATCATGATGGACCGGCCCTTGAATCCGAGGTCTGCGCCGCCCTGGAATGCACACCCTCCGTCATCAGGGCACTGGAGACCAAGGCCCTGGTTCATCGCTTCCGCCAGGCTGCCGCCAAGAAGCCGCGGTGGTCCCTCGGTGGCAAGGATGTCCGGCACGAACTCAACTCAGAACAGCAGGCCGCGGTGGACGCCGTGCAGGAGGCCCTGGACGATGGACGGTACCAACCGATTCTTCTGGAAGGGGTCACCGGCTCCGGCAAAACCGAGGTCTATCTTCGGTGTCTTGAGGGCGCCCTTTCACAAGGGCGGCAAGGCATTGTCCTGGTGCCGGAGATCGGGCTGACCCCTGCGACCGTCGGGGCGGTGGAGCGCCGATTCGGCTCATCGGTCGCCGTCCTTCACTCGGCCCAAGCCGAAGGAGAACGGTGGAGGGAGTGGCGCACCATTCGGTCAGGCAACGCACGAATCGTCGTCGGACCCCGGTCGGCCCTCTTCGCACCCCTGGAGAAACCCGGCCTGATCGTCGTCGATGAGGAGCAGGATGCCGCCTACAAACAGCAGGAAAACCCGAGATACAACGCCCGCGACCTGGCCCTGGTCCTCGGAAGAGACCTGGGCATCCCGGTTCTCTTGTGCTCGGCGACGCCCTCGACCGAGGCGGCATTCCTCGAGAAACGCGGTTTGGCCCGGCGACTGCAATTGACAAGGCGCGTCGGCGGCGGTGTGCTTCCAAAAGTTCAACTGGTCGACCTGCGCCACGAGCCGCCCGAGCCGGGGGAGCAGGGACGGACCCTCTTTTCCGCGCCACTCAAGGAGGCAATCACCGAGACGCTCGAGGCCGATCGCCAGGTCATCCTCCTGATGCAACGACGTGGTTGGGCGCCTGTCCTCCTGTGCCGGGATTGCGGTAACACCCTGGAGTGCCCCGACTGCTCGATCGCCCTGGTGGTGCACCGAAGGCGGAACAGTCTGGAATGTCACTACTGCGGTCACAAGATCGGCGTTCCCATAAATTGCCCCTCATGCAATGGCACCCTGCTCGATGCTGTCGGCGCGGGGACTGAGAAAGTCGCCCACCACCTCGGTCGTCTATTTCCCGATATTCCCTCCGCAATTCTGGACCGGGACACCGTCCGCCGTCGGTCCGGCCTTCAAGATACGCTGGGTGCCTTTGCCGACAGGAGAATTCGCATCCTTGTCGGGACGCAGATGGTCGCAAAGGGACACCATTTTCCCAACGTCACCCTGACCGGAGTCATCTCCGCCGACGCCCTGCTGGGCCTCCCTGATTTCAGGGCCGGAGAACGGACCTTTCAGTTGCTGACGCAGGTTGCCGGGCGCTCAGGGCGCGGCGCCGAACCCGGCAGGGTGATCATCCAGACCTACCACCCGGAACACCCCGCGGTTCTCCACGCGGCCAACCATGACGTCGCAGCGTTCACCGAGGAAGAACTACGATTCCGACGTGCCTTCGGCTACCCCCCTGTGACCCGAATGGCCCTTATTGGATTCGAGTCGCCCTCGATCGACCAGGTCCGTCGGGCCGCCGAGGCCGCCGGCCGCAGCTTGCGACCAAGCCCGGAAGGCGTCCGGGTCCGAGGGCCGGCGCCGTCTCCAATGGAGAGGCTTCGCGACCGGTGGCGGTGGCAGATCCTACTGACCGCTGCTGAACGCCCACCCTTGCGGCAGGCCCTGGCCCGGGTTGAGAGCCTGAGCCTCCCGTCGGACGTCCATCGCCTGATCGACGTCGATCCCCTCTCGACGCTGTGACCCGGAGAAGCCAGGAACAGCAAGAACACATTTGAACCGCAAAGAGCGCAAAGAACGCGAAGAAAACGCAAAGAAGACATAAAAAGGTCATCCAGAGGCCAGCCATACCTGAGATTTTCCGTTAGGAAATGTGTCACCTGAGTTGAGCGATTCTGACGGATGAGATGTGCCAAAGCCTTGAGGCTCTGGTACTTGAAAAAAACGTAGGCATACCCGAAGGTCTGTTGAGGCTTTTTGAAAGTGTCCAGGGTCCAAGGATTTGGTGCAGACCGCCGTTGAGAATCGCTCTGCTTAGGTGTTAGGCTGGTCCGGTATGGACGCGAGATCATTCGTTGAGTTTCTCATTCAGGAGAGGGTGATTCCCGCCGAGAGGAAAAATGTCCTCATCGAGGCAACTTCGATCTCAGGAGACCGGGTCGACACCGCCGTTCTGGACCTGGCACTGACCGGCGAGGCGACAATCCTGTCGGCCCTGGGCCAGTTCACCAAGAGCCGGATCGTTCTGGCCTCGGATATAGCCTCAGCCTCTCCAGAATTGACCAGCCTGATTCCCAGCCGTCTGGCACGGAGATTCGGCGTCATACCGTTCAGGCGCGACGGCAAGACTCTGAGTGTCGCTGCTCTCGATCCGGGGGATCTCCTGGTCCAAGACGAACTGGCCCTCCTGACCGGAAGTATGATCACAACGTTTGCGGCCTTGGAAATCCATATCCGGGCGGGACTGGCGCGGCACTACTCAGTGGCCCTGCAACCCAGGGTAGAAGCACTGCTCAGGCGATTGAGGAGCCCCGGGAAGAGAGGCCCGACGAGCCCGATTCAAACCCACAAGGCCCCGGAGACCCCTGCCCTCACAAAGCCGCTGACTCCGGTTGAATCGACCACTACTCAGACTCCGATTCCCCCGCCCCAAAAGGCCGAAATTCCGTTCGAACTGGAGTTTTCAGACGAGGATCTGGCCCTCTTTCCCTCGTTCGCCACCAGCGCCCAACCGGCGCCGACCGCCAAAGAAGCCGCCACCTCAGAGCCGGCTGCGATGGCCCCGCCTCCGGCCCCAGTCGTGGAAGAAAGCCCAACGGCGCCACGTCCACCACTCAGCCTTGAGGCCAGTCTCGCCCGAGCCGCTGAGGCTCTCCAGGGCGCCGAGATCAGAGACGACATCGCAGACGCCCTTCTGGAATTCAGCAGGCCTCACTTTGCCAGGTGCATGCTCCTGGCAATTCGAGGAAACACCATCGTTGGGTGGAGAGGTGAAGGGGGCGGGGTCGAACCAACTGCCGTTCGCGCTATTGCCATCCCCAAGGACAAGCCATCTGTCTTCAGCGGCCTGCTTCAGGGCACGTCATTCTGGCTGGGTCCGCTGCCTCCGATGACCCGCAACCAGGAAATGATCACAGCTCTCGGCGGCCCACCACCGGTCGGATGTTTGATTCTCCCCATCAAGGTCAGGGGCAAGATTGTGGCCTTCTTGTACGGCGACACCGGTGGCCGGCCCCTTGGCTCAGTCCCGATGGCCGACTTCAAGCGGCTGATGGCGAAAACCGACATTGCTTTCCAGGTTTATCTCCTCAAGGGGAAGATCAGGGTGATTTGAGAACACCTCGGCTCCGCCGGGCGGCCTCTGCTGTCAGCTGAGAGTAATTTGGCGGCGGCTGATACCATCATTCGTGGAATCTCGAGGTTTGGAGACCAAGATGTGCGAACTTTTGTGCCGAAGAAGCGTATTCTCAGGCGAAAGCAACGCCACCGGAACGGTCAGCCTTGACCGTCTGGGGCACGGAGGCCACATGACCAGACCCCTCGCCACCGCAATCGTAAGTTTTGCGATCCTGTTCCTTATGTCTCTGACAGCTTCAGGTGGACAATTCAACGCCTCCGTCGATGCCGGAGCAGAAATGGACATTGCCGACGGGGAGGTTCTTGACCTTGACCTTCAGCGGGCCTATGAGATTGCGTTGGCCCGCAATCTCGACCTTCAGGTCGGCCGTTACGATCTGGCCATCGCCGATACCGGCATCCAGGGTGCGTCGGGCATCTTCGACCCGTCTTTCGACCTGGGTGCGGATACCAGTTACAACGAGTCCCCCGCGGCGACCCAACTTGACGGCGCCGTGGTCACCGAGACCCGCAACACCCAGTACAATCTGGGAATTGGGGGCTTGATGCCGACCGGCGGAACGGCCAGTATCGGCCTGGGAACTCGGCGAACGGCAACAAACTCCCAGTTCTACTTCCTCAACCCAAGTTGGGGAACCGGCCTGACCGCAAGGTTGAATCAGCCCCTGCTGAGGAACTTCGGAACCCTGGTGACACGGTCAAGGATCGTCGTCGCACAGACCAACCGTGATCAGGCCGCGGAGACGCTCAAGACCCAGGTCATCGCCACCCTCCAGCAGGTCGAGCAAGCCTATTGGGACTTCGCAGCAGCCAAGGTCCTCGTTGACGTCAAGCTTCAGTCACTGGAGTTAGCCCAAAAACTTCTCGAGGAAACGAGGGAGCGGATCCGGGTCGGGACCTCGGCGCCGATCGACCTGGTGCAATCGGAGGCCAGCGTTGCGACCCGGAACCAGGATTTGATCCTCGCCCGCAACGCCTGGGCCAACAGCGAAGACGCACTGAAAAAGGTCCTGGGATTTCAAACACCTGCCGAGTGGTCCATGAAAATCATCGCGGCCGAGCCCTACGTCTTTGAACCCCTCGATGTCGATCTGGCGGCCAGCATCGAAACCGCCCTGAAAGAGCGTCCCGAAATCATCCGCCAGGAAATGTCACTGGACATCACCAACCTTAATGTCAAATTGGCGCGTAACGCCGTTCTTCCCAGCCTCGACCTGACCGGATCCTATGGTTTCAGCGGTATCGGCGGCACCCTGACTATTGACGATCCCGTCACCGGCGAGACCATTCGCGTCAAAGGGGGTTTCGACGATTCCCTCGATCAGATTGTTGATATGGACTACCCCAACTGGGGTATTGGTCTGGCTCTGAAGGTACCCCTTGGAAACAACGACGCCAAGGCCAACCTGGCGAGGCGGCGATTCGAGCACCACCAGACAGAAACTCGCCTCTCCGCCCTCCAACAGACGATCACTCACGATGTTCGGGTGGCCGTACGCTACCTCTATGACGGCGCAGCTTCGGTCGAAGCCGCGGAGGCCTCGAAAGTATTGGCCGAACGCAACGTCGAGGCCGAGCAGACCAAATTTGCAAACGGCCTTTCAACCAACTTTCTGGTCCTCCAGATCCAGGACGATCTGGCGAACGCTCAGCTGTCAAATCTCCAGGCACGCCTGAACTATCGCAAGGCGATCGTCGGATACCGCGTGGCCACCGGCACCCTTCTCGACGAACTCGGTGTTGACATCGCCGATGCCGGTTCCCCGGAGGAAGAACACACACTCTGGAAGAACGTCAAGTGGATGCAGTTCGTTGATTTCGCCGGCGATGATGAGGGTGAGACCGGGGAGTGATGCTCGAAACTTGATACTTGATACTTGA
>JAUXDC010000240.1 GCA_030618605.1 Holophagae bacterium
CCATTGCCCACCACTCCAGCCCGGAGTCAATGGTCTGTAATGTGGATTGCAGTCCTTCTCGCAAAAAGATATTGTCTTCAGAGTCTGAGATTGCGCTGTGGAGTCGGCGGATGCGGCTCAGACGGGCTTCGAGGCCGGCCTCGGTTCTGCCGGCGGCCTTGTGCCATCCCTCTAGATCACCAAGGATGGCGGCCATACGTTCGAGGGGATGCACCTTCGTATCGACGAGGTCGCCTTCGGTGATATCTGGTGAGCCATCTGCGAGTAATTTGAGGTCCAGTCTGTAGATCTCGGCCTCGTCTTCGGGACGCCACAGCGAGGAGTCCTCCAAGAGATCGACCCAGAGGTAGGAGATCGCGTCACGCAGGGTTCCCCGAATCCGGGGCGGGTAGTTATTTTGGAATAGATAGCGTGAGAAGTCCCCCAGGGGGCCGTCGCCCCATTCGTCGCGCTGAGTCCACAATCGGCCGTAGGCTCGATGGGCCGCCGCTACGATCTGGTCGTGGGTCCACCGCTTGAGATCGATCTCTTCGTCCGAGATGACGCGTTCCCTGTCTCGAATCTCCCACGAGTAATTCTGGGCGTAGGTGACCATTGCCTGGGCTGTGTAGAGGTCGAGAATCGCCTGTGAAGTGGGATCATCCGGCCAAGGGTTCTCCAGCAATTCCTTGACGGCGGTCTCGTAGCCGTGCAACGCAACCCGGAGTTGGGTCATCTCAACCAGGGCCCGGGTCCAGTTTTCAGTGTTCTTCTCGGCAACTGCCTGGTCCCGGAGTTGCTCGACCACGTCCAAAGCGGCCTGAAACTTCTGGTCTGCAACAAGTATGTCGACGCTCTTCCAGTTCAATGAAGCCTCCTGGGGCGCCGGTGTTTTCTGGGGCAGAGGGCCCGTGGCTGGATCAGGCCCCCCGAGTGCTACTGAGCCGCCGATGAGAGCGGCCAGAGCGAGGCTCAATCCCAGAAAATGTCGGCGCGGTGTTGTGTTCGTTTCATTCATCCTCCCAGTGTAGCGGGGTCCGGAGGGAGTTCGGCGACGCGGTGTCATGAAATGATGGTCCATATCCGGTTGGACACATTAGGGAGACTGAACGAAACCGAGAAAAACTGAAACGCAAAGACGCAAAGAGAAGAATATGAACTACGAAGGACACGAGGGGATTGCTATCAATGTGGCCCGTAGGGGCGGACCCCCGTGTCCGCCCGGTCCGGTATCTCCGCGGCGTCCGAGGAGACAGGGACCTTCACATAGGAATCAGTGTTTTGGTTTGCATTTCTCTTTGAACGAATAAATTAGCCTCTTCTTGTTTCCTTGTTGGTGCATTTTCGTGCCTTTTGGTGGCTGTTCTTCTGAAAGGTTCTTTCAAACTAGTTGGCGGGTCGGACTAAACCTCCAACACCGCCATCTTCAACGGTGGCTTCCCGTCAAAACTGGGGAAGTCCTCCTCCGGCTCGATCAGCTCGACCTCCTTGATCGGTCGACCTGCCTTGGCTGCCGATCGGCGGAGCTGGTCGAGCCACTGATCGCGCTCGACCTGGGCGACGTTGTTGGTGCACAACAACCGTCCACCCGGGGCGGTGGCCAACAGTGCCGGTTTGAAGATGCTGGGATAATCCCGGATCAGGTCGACAGTACCGAAGGGGCTCTTGGCCCAGCGGGGGGGATCGAGGATAACCAGCTCAAACTGACGCGGCTCAAGGCGGGGGTAGTTGCTGGGGGCAGGAATACCACGGCGACGACGAAAGGTCACCGGCAGTCCAGCCAGTTGACGCAAGGCTGGGAAGACATCGCTGTGGATGAATGAGATCCCCGCCTCAATGCCGTTGAGGGCAGCATTTTCTTGGCCCACGGCCAAGGCCGATTGTGCAAAATCCACATTGACCACATCCGAGGCGCCGGCATTGGCGGCACACACGCCCATCCCGCAGGAGTAGGCGAATAGATTCAATACACTCAGTCCCTTTGCTTCGCGCTGGATCCAGCGCCGTCCGGCGCGCAGGTCAAGAAAAAGCAACGGGTCCTGTCCTCGGTGCCGGCCCCGGGTGCAATATCGAACTCCAAGCTCGTGACAGATCGCATCGTTGTCGGTCTCCGCTGAGTCCCCCAGGGCAACGGCCTGAGCGCCTTTGCCGCTTCGGTCCACAAAGAAGGCCGTCAGCGGCTCTTCCAACAGCGAACCCAGTTGAGCATCGACCTCGGTCTGGATCTGCGTCAGATCGTTGGCTTCCAAGCTGTGATGAAAAGATTGAATCATCAAGTGCGGGCCGTAACGGTCCACCGCGACTCCGGGCATGCCTTCGGCGGTGCCGTGAAACAGTCGATAGCAGTCGCTGCCCTCCTCGTGCCACTTCGCCAGCAATGGCAAACGCCGCCCGAGGGCACGATTCAGCAGGCCAGGTAGATCAACATCAGGCATGGTAGGAAGCACGGGCTACACAGATACCACATGGACCAGATTGGTCGTCCCGGCCTCGGCGATGGGGAGGCCGGCGGTTACGACGATCGAGTCGCCGGGCGTGGCGAGATCGTTTTCGAGGCACCAGTTGCGCGCCTGCGAAATCAGATCGTCGGTGCCGGCGAAGGTTTTGGTCAGGGCCGGGATGACGCCTCGGGACAGGGACAACTGGCGCATGACGGCGCCCGAGGTCGTCAGGCCGACGATTGGTGGGCCGGGCCGGTAGCGGGCCAACAGCCGGGCTGTGCCTCCAGAGGTCGTGGTGGCAACGATCGCGACGGCATTGATCTCGAAGGCCAGGATGCAGGCCGCCCGAGCAATGGCGGCCGAGACTCCGCGGATCGATTCCGGCGTGGCCTCTCTGAAATGTTCCCGCGGGTCGATCGTTGCCTCTGTAACTTTGGTAACCCGATCGAGGACCTCGACCGATTCGACCGGATAGTGTCCGATGGCGCTTTCTTCCGAGAGCATGACGGCGTCGGTGCCGTCGAGAACGGCGTTGGCGACGTCTGAGGCCTCGGCTCGGGTCGGGCGGGGATTGTCCACCATCGAGCGAAGCATCTGGGTAGCGGTGATGACCGGTTTTGCAGCCAACTGTGCAGCCCGAATGATCTCCTTTTGGATCATCGGCACCTCTTCGACCGGCATCTCGACTCCGAGATCGCCCCGAGCGACCATGACGGCGTCCACATGCTCCAGAATCCGATCGAGGCGATCGACCGCCTGCGGCTTTTCGATCTTGGCGACGATCAGAGGCTGCGGCCCGTCATGCCGGTTGAGGATCTCCCTGACGGGTTCGATGTCGTCTTCATGCCGCACAAAGCTCAGGGCCACGAGGTCAACCCCCGCCGAGCACCCGAACAGAAGATCCTCGCGGTCCTTTTCGGTGAAAGAGGGGATGCGTAATTCCGAACGCGGCAGATTGACTCCCTTGCGGCTGGAGATCGGACCACCGACAACGACCCGGCAATGAACTCGTCCGTCGGCCACCTCGGTTGCTTCCAATTCAACCAGACCGTCTGCCAGAAGAATGCGATCCCCGACGTTGACATCCTCGGCGAGCCAACGGTAGGTGACGGGGAGGGTTCCAGGTACGTCCGCGGCGCCCGCGGTCAGAATGATCTCCTGGTGGGGGAGGAGGGTCATCTCACCTCCCGGCACGTCGCCGAGCCGAATCTTGGGCCCCTGGAGGTCCTGGAGGATGGCGATTGGACGGCCGAGATCCGCTGCGATCCGGCGTACTCTCTCGATCGACCGACCGTGCCCCTCGTGGTCTCCGTGGGAGAAATTGAGGCGGATAACGTCGGTCCCGGCGTTGATCAGGCCTCGGATGCCGGCCTCAGTGTCGGTCGCCGGGCCGAGGGTGCAGACGATCTTGGTCTTTCTCATGGCGAGGATTCTACTACCTACGATTCTTCGGTAGCTGCTCCTTCGAGCTGGGGTTCAACCCCAGAACCGAAGAATCGTTCCGAAAGACTCTGGATGACGAAGTAGAGCAGCGGGATGACGAAGACCCCAAGTATGGTCGCCAGGGCCATTCCCCCAAGCACCGCGCTCCCGAGGGAGACCCGGCTCTTGGCGCCGGCGCCGGTGGCGATCACCAAGGGGATCACCCCGAGGATGAAGGAAAAGGCCGTCATCAAGATGGGGCGGAACCTCAAATGAGCCGCGTTCAATGCCGCATCCAGGACCGACTGGCCCTCGTCATGAAGCTGTTTGGCGAATTCGACGATCAGAATGGCGTTCTTCGAGGCCATGCCGATCAGGAGAATCATGCCGATCTGGAAGTAGATGCCGTTGTCCAACCCTCGTGCCATTGTCATCAAGGTCGCTCCCAGGATTGCCAGGGGCACGGTCAAGAGCACCGAGAAGGGGATGGACCAGCTCTCGTACTGAGCAGCCAGGAAGAGGTAGACGAAGAGGATCGCCATGCCGAAGATCAGCGGAGCCATATTGCCCGCCGCCTTTTGCTGCTGGGTGACGCCGGACCACTCCATGCCGATCGAGGACGGGGAACTCTCACGGACGAGCCGCTCAACCTCATCTGCCGCCTGGCCTTCGCTGAAGCCTAACATCGGCGAGCCGGTGATCGTTGCGGAAGGAAACATGTTGAAACGGTTGATGGTCTCCGGTCCCACGGTGCTGGATACTCGCACCAGGGTGCCCAGGGGCACCATTTTTCCGGAGGCCCCTCGAACCTCGAGGCGCGTGATGTCCTCGGGGTTGGCTCTGTATTGTTGATCCGCCTGGACCATCACCCGCCATGTGCGTCCGAAGAGGTTGAAGTCGTTGACGTAGGTGGCGCCGAGGTTTGCCTGGAGGGTCGAAAAGATTGTCTCCAGCGGGATGCCCATTCTCTTGGCCTTGGTCCGGTCGATGTCGACGAAGAGTTGTGGGACGCCGGCTCGAAAGTTCTGATTGACGCGTGTGATGACAGGACTGGCGAAACTCTTGCCGACGACGTCATTGGCGATGGTCTCCAACAGAATCAGTCCTGCGCCTCCGCGATCCTGGAGCTCCAGCTGGAAGCCGCCTGCAGCGCCGAGACCGGAGATTGGGGGTGGTCCAAAGGCGAAGACGACGCCTTCTTGGATCTGCGCGAGTTTCGGCTGAACCATACGCATCAACTGATCGACGGTGTGCTCACGGTCGTCCCAATGTTCCAGGGTCGCGATCAAAAAGCCGTAGTTGGAGCCCTGAATGGCATCCAACAATGTATAACCACCGACGATGATCGTGTTTTTGACGCCGGGCGTTTCCATCAAGATGGTATTGACCCGCTCCATCACTTCGGTGGTCCGTTCCAGGGAGGCCGCGGCCGGCAGCTGGGCGTTGACGTAGAAGTATCCTTCATCCTCGGCATCGACAAAACCGGCGGGAAGCCGAGTCAGACCAAATGCCGAGGCAATGAGGAAACCAAGGACCAGAATCATGGCGAATGCGGCACGCCGGGTGAAAAAGCGGACCAGGCCCATATAGCCCTTGGTGCTTGAGTCAAAGACGCGGTTGAACCACTTGAAGAAGCCCCGAGGTTCTTTGGTCGAGGTCTTCAAGAGCAGGCCGCACAGGGCCGGGCTCAGGGTCAGGGCGTTGATCGAAGAGAAGATCGTGGCGACCGAAATCGTGATGGCGAAGGGTCTGTACATGCGGCCGGTCAGTCCCGGCATGACCATCGAGGGTGCGAAGACCGCTAACAGAACCAGGGTTGTGGCGACGATCGCGCCGCCGACTTCACCCATCGCTTTGGCGGTCGCTTCCTTGGCGCCGAGACCCTCGTCCTCCATCAGGCGCATCGTATTCTCGACGACGACGATGGCATCATCGACGACGATGCCGATGGCCAAAACCAGTCCGAAAAGCGTCAGATTGTTGATGCTCTGGCCCGAGATCAGCATGACGGCAAAGGTGCCGATCAGAGACACGGGAATGGTCACCGCGGGCACCAGGGTGGTTCTGAAATCTTGAAGGAAGATGAAGACCGTCAGGATCACCAGCGCGATGGCCACCAGCAGTGTCGTGATGACCTCGCTGATCGATTGCGAAATATAGTCGGTGGAGTTGAAGGGTACGGCCCACTCAAGCCCTTCCGGAAAGCTCCCACTGAGGTCTTCCATTACCTCCATGACCCCGGCAGCGACATCGAGGGCGTTGGACCCTGGGATCTGGTAGACGCTCAACAG
>JAUXDC010000179.1 GCA_030618605.1 Holophagae bacterium
GAGGGGGAGAGCCTGATGATGAGTGACCGGGGGGAAAGGTAACCCTCGCGATCCTGTCGGTCGGCCCCTGAATTTGCGGAGCTGAGAGCTGAGAGCTGAGAGCGGTCACGCTCTCCATCGAAGTTCCTTCCGGTCGAGGTGAATACCCAGGAGATCCAGGATTCGAAGGCAGTAGTGCTCAATGAAATCCTCGAGTGCGTTCTGAGGATCGAGTTTGAGGTAGAACGCCGGAAGCGGCGGCATGACTATCGCACCGGTCCTGGCCAGACGCAGGAGGTTTTCCAGCAGGATCTCGGACATGGGACTTTCCCTGATGCCGAGGATTAGCGGCCACCGTTGTTTGAGAGCGACATCGGCCGCCCTCTGAAGGAGCCCGCGGGAAATTCCGTGCGCGACAGCGCCTGCTGTGCCTGCTGAACACGGGAGGACGACCGTACCTATCAGCACATGGGAACCGGATGAGATCGGTGCCCCCAAATCGTCGTTGGACCAGGTTCTTATCCTGGTCTGCCCGTCTTGAGAGGCCTGCAGTCGATCGCGAAACTTGTGGGCCGAAGCCCAGTCGGCGCCCAACTCGAGTTTCAAAACCTGGGTTGCCGGGGGCGTGATTACCAGGTGCAGTGCGTCCAGGTTGCCGTGTTCCAGAACCAGCTCCGCAAACCGGGCCGCCAAGACCATGCCCGACGCGCCCGAGATCAGCAGGGCGAGTTCTCGTGGGGCATTGGTGGCGGTCGGTTTCGAGTGTTTCACGGGGCTTATGGTACAGAAGCTATCAGTTCTCAGCGCAACTTCTTTCAAATTCTTCAGTCCCGCGATGCGCGCAGCGCATCAATGGAGGCTGTGGGGCAGAGGCTGGGGACCAACTCAATTATGGAATCGCCTCGGCGGTCTATGCCCTACAGGCTCCTGGGTGTAGAAAATTCTACAGTGTCATAAATTTCTACACCCTGCCCAGGGCTGCCCGTATTGAAAAAACGGAGAAAATTATGTCAGCCAACGATGACGAACTGTGGGTTTGAATTGGATTTAAGTCTTTTATTTTTAAATATTTGCTTAACTTTTTCCAATCTGGCACAGGGCTTGCCATAGAGAGGGTTGACAACGGAAGGAGGCCCGAGAGATGAACACAGGCTAAGAACAACCATCAACGCGTTCACTACGACACAATTTTTCACACAACCCAAAAAGGAGACATCATGAAGAAACTTATTCCGATCATCGTTCTTGTCCTGATGGCCGTCGCAACCGGCGCCATTGCGGCCGAAACTGGTTCCACCGGCGTGGTCAACGTCAATACCGCTTCTGCGAATGAGCTCCAGTACCTGCCTCGGGTCGGCCCGGCGCTGGCCGGCCGGATCCTCGAATTCCGCGAGGCAAACGGTCCTTTTGAAGATGTCAATGAGCTGGTCGCGGTCAAGGGTATCGGCGAGACCTCGTTGGAGAAGCTCAGGCCCTTCGTGGCCGTCAGTGGGCAGACCACTTTGGCCGAAAAGGTCAAGCTGCCCCGCACCGCCGCTACAACGGCATCCTGACGCGAAGAGGAGAGTGACGATTTACATATAAAAAACAGCAGCGTGGACGGGAACGCGGTCCTGCGGGGCCGCGTTTTTTCATCCCGAGGGAGGGATCGATAATGAAAGAGCAAGGTCAAACGTTGGTGGAAATTGTCGTGGTCCTGGTCATCATGGCATTGAGTTCGGTGATGGCCGTGCCCTTGTTGGGAATGGCTCACCGTGAAGCGGCCCTGAGGCGTGTGACGGAACAAGTGCGGTCTCAGATGTGGCGAGCCCGTTCGGATGCCGCCATGACCGGCAAGGCGACCGCCCTGGTCTTCGACAGACTGTCTGATGGAGGGTGGCGGTGTACGGTCGTTCAGGATGGAGATGGCGATGGGGTGAGACGGAGCGACATCGCGACAGGATGTGATTATCGGGTAGGGAGGGTTCTCGAACTCGACGCGGACAGGGCGACCCTGGGATTCATCCCTGGCTGCGACATTCCAAATCCGTCGGGCGACGGTCTGCTGGGAGGCGATCATGAGGATCCTGTCAGGGCCGGGTCCGGTGACGTTCTGACATTCACGGCCCAGGGGACAGCGACCTCGGGGACTCTGTACTTTTCGGACGGCCGTCAGATGATGCGGGCGATCAGGGTGTATGGCATCACAGGCCGGCTCAGGACGCTTCGTTGGAACACCGATTGGGATCGTTGGCGAGTGACGGGGTTGTAACACGAATCTCATCGGCCACTGTTTCTCCGGCTGCGATGTGCACGTCACCGAGTACGACGGAGCGAAGGATCCTGGCGCCTGCGCCGATCACGGCCCCGTGGCTGATGATTGACCGGTCGATAACGACATCTCGCTCGATGCTGACACCCGGTCCGACCAGGGCGCACCTGAGCACCGCGTCGTTGTCCACGTGGGCCGAGGGGTGGAGGTTGGTGCGGTCACCCAGCAGGGCCATGACGTGTTCGAGATAGTCTGCGGGAGTCCCGACTTCCCTCCAGTGGCCTGAAACCAGCACGCCTCCAAGACGTTGCTGTGCCCGGGCTGGGGCCCACAGAGCCGAGGCCACCCCCGAAGGCATAGTTTCCAGGGCCTCAATTGCCTCTCGGGAGATCACCATCACTCCCGGGTAGAGCAGGGGAATCTCGCTGGGTGCAGGCAGTCCAGGGGGGAGAATGGCACTGACCAGACCGTCACGATCGAGAGTGACCCGAGACCAGCGTTCCGGGCCGAGGTGGGGCAAGAGACCCAGAGTTACGAGGTCGTTGGTTTCTCGATGTCGCCGGAACAATTCTTCCAGCGTGAGGTTCAAGACACCGTCTCCGTTCACGACCAGGACCGGGCCGTCGGTGCCCAGCAGGCCACGGTCCCGGGCCAGGGCCAAACCTCCGGCGGTCTCCATCAGCTGCTCTTCGCGAGAAAAACGCAGGACCAGGTTCTCCGGTACGGCCTCGGCAGCTGTTCGCTCCATAGTATTTGCCAGCCACCAGCTATTGAGGACGGCGGTCCGTATTCCGGATCGGGCGACCAGGCGCAGGCCCCATGACACCACCGGGCCACCGGGAACCGGAAGGGCTGGTTTGGGCAGTACGTCGGACAATGGCTGCATTCGTCGGCCTCGCCCTGCAGCGAAGATCATTGCAACGGGGGGAACGAAGTCCGTCATCTGAACAGTATTATCCATCATCTACAGTCCTCGTACGTCATTATCGACCCTGTGGCCTCTGAACCTGCCGCTGATCCTGACCCGGTCGCCGTCGCGGTCCCTGCCCCTCGTTCCAGCCCCGGCCTTCGGGATCGCGCGGGGCGCGACCCCGCTCGGCGTGGGCAGATAGCTGACAGCTTCTGTACCATGACCCCTATGCGACACGTTGTCTACGGGACTGCAGGCCACATTGATCATGGGAAGACCGCACTGGTCAAAGCACTGACCGGGACGGATTGTGACCGGTTGCCAGAGGAGCGGGAGCGCGGCATCACGATCGACTTGGGCTTTGCCAGTCTGAAACACGATGGCGGTGAACTGCATTTCGTCGATGTCCCCGGGCACGAAAAACTGGTCCACACGATGATTGCGGGTGCCGCGGGCATTGATCTGGCACTGCTGGTGGTGGCGGCCGACGAGGGGGTCATGCCCCAGACCCGAGAGCACCTTGAGGTCATCCGGCTGATGGGTGTGGCCGGTGGCGCCGTTGCCTTGACCAAGGTCGATCTGGTCGATGAAGAAACTCAGGACTTTGCGGTAGAGGAGGTCAGGGAAATTCTCGAGGGTACGGCCTTTGAGGGTGTGCCGATTGTGCCGGTGTCGGCCCATACAGGGGCAGGCCTGGACGAGCTTCGGCAGATCTTGATCCAACAGTCAGCCGAAGCCAAGCCGCATCAGGTCGAGGGCAGGCCGTTCCGAGAGGCCGTGGACAGGGTTTTCACCCTTGCCGGCGCCGGCACTGTGGTCACCGGAACCTCCCTGTGGGGACAGTTGGAAGTCGGGTCATCCGTTGTCCTGATGCCGGAGGGCCGAGAAGCCCGAGCCAGGCGACTTCACGTTCACGGTGAGGAAAGGTCGAAGATTGAAGCGGGTGAGAGAGTGGCGCTCAATTTGGCCGGCCTCGGGACATCGGAGTGTCCCAGGGGGACGCAGATCATGTCTCCGGGTCCTTGGCGGCCTACGACGCTTGTAACCATGAGACTGGAATTACTGAAAGGGGCGACGAGTCCTCTCGATGAAGGCGATGAAGTCGAAGTCCACGCCCTGGCGATGCGCGCCCCGGCTCGAATCGATCGCCTGGCGTCCCGCCCGCTCAAGCCGGGTACGTCGGTCGTGGCCCAGATTCTCGTCCGCCAGGAAATGATGCTTTTCCCGGGAGATCGTTTGGTGTTGCGCCGACCGTCTCCGGTCAATACCTTTGGGGGTGGTCAGGTCCTCGACACCAGGCTTCGCCTGTTCCGGAGGGTTCAAGCGGCTGAATTAGGGGAAGTTGGCAGCGTACACCGGACTGATTGGCCGAAGCTGTTCGAACGGTGGATCATCGATGCCGGCCTGGCAGCTCCCTCGCTGGATGATCTGGCCGGTCGCCTGGGTGTGTTGGGAGACAGTGCACAGGGGATTCTGGGTCGTCTGCTGTCGAACGAGACGATCAGGATCTTGTCGACGACGCCTCCCAGGTTCATCGCGGAGAGTGTGGTGGAACAGTTGGCTGAAAGGGCCAAGAATGAATTGAAGAAACGTCTTGTGGGCCAGGAAGTTTCTTCCGGTATTCCGGCGCGGGATTTTGTTGCCTCCCTTGTGCCGCCTCCGGCTCTCGCCTTGGCGCCGCAGCTTCTCGAAGAGTTGCGCCGGCGTGGTGTGGTCGAGGTGGTCGAAGGCAGGGTATTGCCTCCCGGACGTTCGAGTCACATGACCCAGTCCGGCGCCGAGTTGACCGCACGTGTGGATGACTTCTATAAGGATGCAGGTTTTGAAGCCCCCTCACCTGGAGAAGCGGCCCAACGGTTGGAGGCACGACCGGCCATGGTGGAAGGGATTTGCCGCTTTTTGGTCCAACAGGGTTCGCTGGTCCTCCTGGACAAGAAGTGGTTCATTCATCGGCAGACCTTGGATACTGTCGCCGAGGGCATTCGCCAATGGGAGGTGGACGATTTTGCCGTAGGGGAGTTCAAGGAACGATTTGGCCTGACCAGAAAGCTGGCTATCCCCTTGCTGGAGTGGTTGGATTCCACCAGGGTGACGGTCAGAATGGGCAACAGGCGAAAGGTTCTCGGCCGGAGAAGGTAGTCGGAACCTCTTAAGAAACCTCTTGGATTTTCAGGGTCCGTGGAATGTCTGCGGCGAAACCGCTCGAATGAGCGGTCCAGAAGGCGGGACGCCTGCCGTTACAAATTTTCTCTGGCACCTGAATTGTGGCGGCGGGCGTCCCGCCCGCCGAGCCCATCGCGACAATTTCTTTCCGATGGGTCGAGCCAAGGGCAGCTCGTGGGAAGCGTCTCACCAGCGTCCCGGCCTCCTGGCGTTCCAGCTTCCCAGCTTCCAAGCCTCCCAGCCTTCCTACGACGGGTCGAAGGTTCGGTCGGCCAGGACTCGAAACGATGCCGACTGCAGGGTCGACAGTTTCATCCTGATCCGAGCTGTGTAAACGACCCAGGCGTCAACCGGCTGTCCTTCCCGCAGCGACGGTTCAAGTCGCCATGTTGCCAGAAATCCGGAAAGCCATCGGTTGAGTCCCGAGTCGAGAACGATGGGAACGTATTGGTCGCACCGTCCCTGTGCATTGATGTGGACCAGGGCTTGAACGGAAACGACAGGTTCCGAGCCCGAAGCTCGAACCCTGATCTTCTTTGGATGGGCCAGCGATGTCAGTTCATCGGCTTGAACGGTCGGAAGTTGCAACAAGTGGCCGGCCGGTGGCGGCAGGGCCGGTCTGATCGGTTCGGGCGGGTCGTTGGGGTCTGGGAGAGCCAGTTCCTGACTGATGACGGCCGCTTCCTTGACGCTGCCCTCGATACGCAGCTCGATGACCGCCCAGGAAGGTCGTGTCCGCTCACCGGTCGTGGCCGGTTCAAAACGGCCGCTTTCCATGCCCTTGAGAAGAGAACTTGTCAATCCTGGGAATGGAACCTCAAGAGGGACCGCACCGCCACAGTTGCCGTCGGCATCAATGTAGGCTGCAACGACCGCTGAACCGGCCACATCGATTTTCCGGGGTGCAGTGGATCCAGTCAGTCGCGGGATCGTGTCGACTGAGGAGGCGAAGGGGTTGGCCGAGGCCAGTTCAATCGCCGGCACCGGGAGGGGAATGTCGATATCGATCCGTCCCTGCCATGCCCGGACCGGTCCGGAATCCGCCGAACACGTCAGAGTGACCAGAATGAGAAGTGGCGTAATGATTGAGCGGATGAACATGGCCGCATCTTATCATTGAGGTGGTTGTCTGTCCGAGATTGGCTCTCAGCGCGAGGTGCGCTTCGCGCGAGAAAGGTGTATTTGATTTCCCATTTTCTGGCACTCTGCCTGACGCCGTTGCTGATCGAGTTTGGGAATGGGCACAGGCCCGATGTGCCAAGGGATTGGCACGATAGGGTCCAGACTATACTGCGCTGTGTGTTGAAGATTGCCTGGTTCATTTCCCCCCACGGGTTCGGTCACGCTGCCCGGGCCTGTGCAGTGATGGACGAGGTCTTCAGGCAGAAACCTGATGCCGTCTTCGAGATTTTCACCACCGTGCCGGAGTGGTTTTTCTCCGCCTCCCTCTCGGCGCCTTTCAACTACAACACCTGCAGCTGTGACGTGGGGCTGGTCCAGCGTTCTGCCATGGAGGAGGACGTTGAGGCAACTCTGACCCGATTGGGCAGCGTCGGGCTCCTGGCAGAATCAACTCTCGATGCCTTGGCGGAGCAGGTGGTCAGCCTGGGGTGTCGGGCGGTCGTGGCGGATATCGCGCCCCAAGGGCTTGCGGTGGCCCGGACGGCCGGCCTTCCGTCGATTCTCGTAGAGAACTTCACATGGGATTGGATCTATCGGGCCTATGCCGGACGGTGGCCGGCAATCAATCATTGGGCCGACGAATTCGAAGCAGAATTTTCGCAGTGTGATCTGCGAATTCAGGCTGAACCATGGTGTCTGCCGGTCGATGGCGCCACCCAGGTTCCTCCAATCAGCCGCAGGCCGGGAAGTGGGCGGAAGGCGATCAGAAACGAGTTGGGCATTGAGGGAGAACATCCGATGCTGCTGGTCTCGATGGGCGGGATACCGTGGCAGTTTTCCGGTCTCGAAAAGATGGCCGAAGCTCAAGGGTTGACCATCGTTATTCCTGGGGGTGGCACGACGGAGGCACGTCGAGGGTCCCTGATCGTCCTGCCTCATCACTCCCGCTTTCACCATCCGGACCTGGTCCATGCGGCGGACGGGGTCTTGGCGAAGCTCGGCTACTCGACGGTTGCCGAGGTCTGGTCGGCCGGGTGCTCTCTCGGCTGGATTGGTAGGCCGACCTTTCCGGAATCTGCGAAAATGGCCCGGTGGGTCCATCGACACCTTGGTGGCACCGAGATCAGTCAGGACGAGTTGCTCGAGGGTAGATGGGTCGAACGTCTTGACGAAATTGTCAGCTCGACGGGGCCGTTGACCTCTCGCGTTGGCGGTGCACCTGCTGCCGCAACGGCAGTGTTGGACATCTACCGGAAATAAATCCCACCCCAATGCGCGCGGCGTATCAATGCAGGGAGTGGATATCAAATTTGCCCTCAGCAGGCCATTGCCCTCAAGTCGCCTTCAGGGGCAATTTGGTGTCCGCTCCGTGCAAGAAG
>JAUXDC010000233.1 GCA_030618605.1 Holophagae bacterium
CTCAGAATATTGTACTAGGATCCGTTCGAGGATTTTGGTCTGGCGCCGGAGTAGCAATTCGTCCGACGAGGGCATGGGCCCTTCGGGCCGGGGTTGGGACCAACGCCGACGCCCGCCCCGAGAGCACCAAAAACGCCGAACCGGAATAGCCATTCATTCCTTTCTCTCTGCGCAGACCCCCCGATGACGGTGAAGCTGCGAGAAAAGGCATTAGTGGCAATCCACGGCGGCACCCTCTGCGATCGAGTGTTGGCTGAAGCCGTAGGAGGGTGAAGGGCATTGATCGCGGATGGATTTCGGAGGGTCGTGAAGTGGTATTTGAGGCGCTTTCGAGGCGCTGTACTCACCGTACGGGCCAAGAATGCAACAAAAAAAGGTCCTTCACGACACCCGAAAGGCACCGTTGGTTCTATGCCCTTCACCCTCCTATGCCGCCGAGGCCTTTTCCCTCAAGGGCGATACACTCCCGGTCTCCGCCCTGCTGCCCTTGAGGGAAATGCGCCAAACTGGAGGGCCGAAGGCGCTCCAGCAGGCCGGGATTCGAGGAAAGGCGAAGTGGCGTGACCGGCACTGTTTCCGTTTTGGCACCGTTTCCGTTTTGGGTGTGTTTTTATGCTGGGAAGCCGGGATGCCGGCTCGGCTATTCTAGCTTAGTTGATTGGGAGGCCATCCGTTGGACCTTGGCGGGAGGAACAGAGACATGTCTGCTAAAAAACCGAACTTATCAGCCCAGATCCTGATTGGACTCTTCGCAGGGGTTGGGTGCGGTCTCTTCTTCGGAGATTTCTGCGGACCTTTTGATATTGTCGGTGACGCCTTCATAGGCCTTTTGCAGATGACGGTATTGCCCTATATCGTTCTGACTTTGCTGGTCAACATAGGCCGCCTTTCGATGGACCGCGGTCGGCGCCTGATTGCGGCCGGTCTGGTGATCCTGGCGTTGCTGATTGCCATCGGCATCACCGCCGTTGCGATCGCTCCATTGGCTCTGCCGGAAAGGGAGACTGCGTCGTTCTTCTCCACCAGCATGGTCGAGCCGCCGCCGGAATTTGATTTGGTTGGGCTGTACATTCCGACGAACCCTTTCGCATCCCTGGCTGACAACATCGTGCCGGCGGTTGTCCTTTTCTGCATCATGGTCGGCCTGGGGTTGGCGCGTCTCGAGGGAACTGAGCGCCTTCTGGACGACCTCGATGTCATGGCGTCGGCCCTGAACCGCGTCAACACCATGGTGGTCAAGATGACACCGATGGGTGTCTTTGCGATTGCCGCTGCGACCGCCGGAACCATGACCATGGAAGAGGTGGGGCGTTTGCAGGCCTACCTGATTTTATATTCGGCGATGGTGCTGGTTCTGACCTTTTGGGTTGTTCCGTCCCTGGTGGAAGCTTGCACTCCCTTCCGGGCCAAGGACGTGCTGAGGATTCCAAAAGCGACGATGTTGACGATCTTTGCCACCGGCAAGATTATCGTCGTTTTGCCCCAGTTGATCGAGGATGTCAAAAAGCTCTTCCGAGAGGCGGACCTCGGAAGCGAAGAGGTTGACTCGACGACTGAAGTGCTAATGCCGTTGGCCTATCCGTTCCCGAACCTTGGGACCGTGGCGATCATGATTTTCGTTCCATTCGCGGGCTGGTACCTCGGCAGCGGTCTCGAGGGCGGTGACTGGCTGATTCTGCTCGGAGCCGGGACCCTTTCCAGCTTCGTGGCGCCGGTCGTCGGTATTCCTTTCCTGATGAGCCTGGTTCAGATTCCTTCCGACATGTTTCAACTCTTCGTGATCTCAACCGTTTACACCGACCGGATTCGGGTCGTTCTCGGGGCGATGCACCTCTTCGCCCTGACCGCAATCGTCACCGCGGTCCTGACCGGTTCCTTCAAAATCAAAAAGGCCCGGCTGATCAGGGCGGGCGTCGTCACGGGGGTGCTTGCTGCTCTTTTCGTCGTGGGTATTCGCCTGTATCTCGGCCAGTCCTTCCGGGATGCCTACACAGCTGATCAGGCACTGGTCAAGATGCACATGATGAAAGGGACGGCTGAGACAAAGGCGTATCTCGGTACCCTGCCGTCACCTCTGGTGCCTGATCCCGAACAGTCACGGTTGCATCAGGTGCGGGAGCGTGGTGTACTTCGTGTTGGTTTCCTCCAAGACAGCCTCCCCTTTGCGTTCGTTAATAGCGAGGGGCAGGCGGTCGGCTTCGATCTCGAGATGGCGGACAATTTGGCAGCAGACCTCGGTGTTGCCCTGGACGTCATTCGGCTCGACCGGAAGGGCGCCTTCAAACGACTCGGGGATGGGACTTGTGACCTGATCATGTCCGGACTGGTCTTGACGTCATCCAAGCCGCTGCTCGCGTCCTTTTCGCGGCCCTACATGAACCAGACTCTGGCCTTTCTGGTGAAGGACAATCGGCAGCGTGATTTCGCGACTCATCAATTGGTTCAGGGAATTCAGAATCTGAAGATCGGTTTGGTGCCGGAACTTGCGGACTGGGAGGATCGCATTTCGAGCTATGTTCCGGATGCCGAGATCGTCGAGTTGACCTCACCCAGGGGGTTCTTGCGTGGCGAGCACGAAGAACTGGACGCCCTGCTCTACGTCGCCGAGGCGGGCTCGGCGTGGACCCTTCTCTATCCTGCCTTCTCGGTCGCCATACCCAAACCGATGGTGGTTCAGGTTCCGATGGCTTATGCCCTTCCCAGTGGCGAGCAGCATTTCCGAGCCTATCTTGATGCCTGGGTCGAGATGAGAAGGCGAGACGGAACGATTGACCGCCTCTTCGAGCACTGGATTCTCGGCCGGGGAACCGAGAGGTCAACCCCTCGCTGGTCGGTGATCCGGGACGTGCTCGGCTGGGTCGAGTAGCCGATCAAAAAACAAAACAGTGCCAAAAACAGTGCCAGGCTTTAGGACCTTAGGAAGTTTCATTCTTCGCCCCTACTGGTTCCTTGAGCTTGAATCAACTCAGCCGACACCTGCTCATCGAGCCCTTCGAATTCGGCCGCAAAAATGGGGTCGTCCTGACGACGGCGAACGCCTTCTCCAACCCACCAACTCACCACATCAGGGTTCTTGTTCAAGACTTCGGCGAGGGCAACCCCCTTTTGTCCCCAACGTTCAACACCAAGGGTCACGACCAAACGGCGCATGACGGCGGTCTCGCGGTCGCGCGTCCTCGACGCCAGTCGATCCAGGTCGAACTCCGCCAGTTCACACACCAATTGAACGAATCGTTCCGCCTCAACTGTCGGCCGTTCGAGGCCGGTACTTCGCCCAAGGGCATCCAAGTATGGCGAATCGGCATCGACATTCAACGATGAATCGTCAGGAAAGGGATGCCACGACGAACCCACCTCGGCCGAGTCCGGATCGATCCCAATTCGAATCGCAGCCAGGTAGCTCCGCCGGGCGGATTTCTGCGCGGTACCGAAACACAGCAACATCTCATCGATATTCACAAGCGGGGATCGATTTCTCTTCTTGACTTCACGGTGACCAGCGAAGGGATACTCCGCAGGATCGTCTACCAACCCCGCTTTCACTGGGTTGAGGTGGACATAGAGTACCAACCGATCAAGATAGCTCTGTTTACTGACAAAATTCGCCTTATAGCGACTCTGCCACAGGCTTCCCGTCCTGCGGTACCGGCGATTGAAACCTCGGCTGAAACGGTTCTGGACCGCGTGCATACCACGGGACAACGGTACCGACGAGGTACGGACGACCAAGTGGAAATGATTGGACATCACTGCCCATGCAAAAATCGTCCAACCGTCCCGCTTCGTGACATCCCGGATGATCTCAATGAATTCGATCGCCTCGTTGGGATCTGCGAAGACCGCCTCTCCGCTCGAAATACGGTTGTACACGTGGTAGATCCCACCTTCGACGACAATCCTCGGCCTTCGTGCCATCTCATGCTCTCCACCAACAGTCTAACCTAACTTCCTAAGGTCCTAAAGCCTGGCACCGCCCCTTGGTGGTTTGATTTCCGGCTCCAGCGGGAGCCCCCCCCCAGTCACCCGATCGGCCCGCCGCCCAGGCACTCTTCGCCATCGTAAAAAACGGCAAACTGACCGGCGGCGATGCCGGGGTCACCCTCTTCCAGAATGACCCGAACTCCATCGACGCCTTCGAGACGAATGGCGGCAGGCAACAACTTCTCTCCGTGACGAATGCGGATCATCAGGTCTCTGGTCTTCGGTTCACCTGCAATCCAATGCGGGTCAACGACCAGGAACTCACGGCGCGTGTGGTCGGCCAGGTGTTCCCCATGAACCACATTGACCGAATTGGTCTCAGGATCTTTGGATACGACATACCAGGGGCCGTCTCCGAGACCGAGGCCCTTGCGCTGGCCGATGGTGTGAAACCACAGGCCCCGGTGCCCCCCCAGCGTCCGTCCCGATTGGATATCGACGATCGGTCCCGGACGATCACCGAGGTGATAACGGACGAATTCGTCGTACGGGATTTTTCCAAGGAAACAGATCCCCTGGCTGTCGGGGCGCTCGGCATTGGGCAAGTCAATTTCCTGGGCCATGCGACGGACCTCAGACTTGCCGAGATCACCGATGGGAAACATACACCGGGCGACCTGCTCCTGTGACAGGCGGCAGAGGAAGTAGGTCTGGTCCTTGACGGGGTCAACTCCCCGCAGCAGGTGGGTCGTACCGCCGACCTCGTGGGTCCTGGCGTAATGCCCCGATGCGACACGGTCGAAGTCCCTGCCCGCACCTTCGAGAAAGGCGCCAAATTTGATCAGCGAATTGCACAGGATGTCGGAACTCGGCGTCCGGCCCAGTTTGAGTTCACCCAGGGCGTACTCGACCACCCGCCGGCGGTATTCCTGCTGGAGGCTGACGATCTCCAGGGGGACCCCGAGCCGGTCGCAGATGGCCCGAACATACTCCAGGTCCTCTTCCCACGGGCACGACCCGAGAAAGGCCGCATCGTCCTCCAGCCAGATCTTGAGATAGAAGGCGGTCGGCGAGAGATCGCCCCGGTCAACCAGTCGATGGAGGGCAACTGCCGAATCCACACCCCCGGAGACCAGTACGGCGACCCGATCGCCGCTCATTCAGGCCCCTCGCACGACAACAAAAGCCAGATACGCCGTGACGGCCACCAGGAGCCCACAGCCCTCGAGCCTGCTGATCTTGCCGTTTCTCATAACACCCAACCCAAGAACAAGAGTCACGGTTGCCAGAAATGGAATATCCTGACGAATGATCTCTACCGGGACTTCAGACGGCCTGATGAGAAAGGCCGTCCCGACCACCAACCCCAGGTTGAAGACGTTGGAACCCAGGACATTACCCACCGACATTTCACTTTCACCCTTCAATGCCGCCGCAACCGATGCCGCGAGCTCTGGCAGCGAGGTTCCAAAAGCCATCAGGGTCAGGCCGATCACAGCCTCGGATATCCCGAAATCCTGAGCGATCACTGTTCCGCCGCGCACCAGACTCTCCGCACCGATTGCCAGACCAACCATGCCGACAACCGCCTTCGCGGCAGCTTTCAGCCAGGGACCACCACTCTCTTGACGCCTCGTCGCACCCTGCCGGGCCTTGAGGATGGTGACCCCGAGAAACACACAGAAGAGGGCCAGGAGCACGACGGCCAGAGTCCGAGAAATCATGCCGTTCCATGCACAAATCATCAACGCAATTGCGGGTAAAAGACCGAAGATTATGTTCCGTATCAGTTCTTCCTGCCGGCCGACGATCGCGATTTCTCGAATAACCGCCGCCACCCCCAGGACCAACAGCAAATTCATGACGTTCGAACCAACTGCGTTTCCCACGCTCAAGGCGCCACTTCCCCGCCCGGCCGCCAGCACCGACACCATGAACTCCGGCATCGAAGTCCCGAACCCGACCACCGTCAAGCCGACAACCATCGGCGAGATGCCGAAGCGGAGAGCCAGGCGCGAGGCGCCATCGACCAGCCAGGAGGCGCCGAGTCCAAGAAAAACAATCCCAACAACAACCAGGACAATAGGCATGAGGGGGATGGTACCAGACAGGATGCCGCCCACTTCCGGCGGATTGACCGCGAGGAACGCGAAGCGCATCTCTGGAGGCTGGAGGGCAGAGGCCGTGGACCATTTCTAATCTGAAACGATCTCGGCGGCATCTGCCCTTCAGGCTCCTAAAACGCCATCCCGAATGAAAAATGCAACTCACCCGAACTCTCACCCTCGAGTGGCTCAAGCTTGTGGCCGTACTCGAGTCGAAAGGGCCCTGCCGG